>DATLQP010000233.1:0-14757 GCA_035535155.1 Propionibacteriaceae bacterium | reverse complement strand
ATCGTTCACCTGGGACTTGACATCAGCGATGATCGGCTCCACGTCGTCGAGCAGGTGCTTCTGCACAAAGGCCTTCGGGTTCAGATCACGGAAATCGACGTTCTCGAATTCCGGGCCTAGTTCCTTGCTCAGCTGCTGCTGGGCGTTGCCGGCCGCTGCCCTCAGGTAGCGCAACAGGCGAGCCGCCTTGCGGGCGAGATCAGGCAATCGCTCTGGTCCGAACAAGATGATCGCGATGACCAACAGCAGCACGAACTCGGGCGCGTTGATATCCAGCAATAGCGGGGTCACAATCAGCCCTCCCTACCGCCCAGGGTGACGCGGGCCTGACTACGCGTCGAGCCGCGCGCGTAGTCGAACACCACAATGTCGCCTGGTCGTCGGGTGCGGACATCGACAATCAGCTCTTCCATCGTGTCGACGTGATGTCCATCGACACCGGTGATCACGTCCTTCGCGCGCAGACCAGCCTTGCTAGCCGGGCCTCCCGGGTCCACTGCGCTCAACTCGGCACCCACGGTGCCATCCTGCACATTGGCGCCGATCACCGGATAGGTCGCCTTGCCTTTTTTGATCAACAGGTCCGCAATAGTGGCGACTTGATTGATCGGGATCGCGAAGCCGAGTCCGATGTTGGGACTCGACCCGAACGTCAAGATCGCCGAGTTCACTCCGATCACTCGGGCACCCGCGTCGACGAGCGGACCACCTGAACTACCCGGATTGATGGGAGCATCGGTTTGAATGGCGTTGATGTACGCGGTGGGCGCGTCTGCGTCACTGCTTTCGCTGACCACGACCGGACGGTTCCGTGCGGACACGATGCCCTCTGTCACGGTGCCCGCAAGGCCAAGGGGAGAGCCAACGGCAATCACCGGTTCACCGACCTGGACCTGTGCGGAGTCACCGAGCTCGATGGGTTGCATCGCGCCGGCCCCACTCGCCTTGATCACTGCGATGTCATAGGACGGGCTGCGACCCACCAGCACGGCGTTCACGCGGCGGCCGTCGGTATAGGCGACTCGAATCCTCGATCCGTCGGACGCACCGGCGACCACGTGATTATTGGTCACGATGCGCCCTTCTCGATCGATCAAGAAGCCGGAGCCCGTGGCACGCCCGACCTGGATCATCACCGTTGCCGGCAGGACACGCTTTGCGACCTCAACCGTGTTGGCACTCGTTGGAGGTGGCGGGACGGGCCCCCGGGTCACGCCAGGGACGGAGGAGGCCGACGGATTGGCAGTCGTGGCCGCTGACGGGTTGGCCAGCCGAGCGAGGGTAGCACCGCCAAACCCGGCAGCCCCACCGATCACCAGTGCGGTGATTGCGGCAACTGCGATCACTGACGCCGAACGTGGACGGCGACCCGTACGCCCCGGGGGCAGGATCGCCGTCGTCACCGAAAAGGGGGCACTGCCAGGTGGCCCGGCAGTCGCTGACGGCTCGCCGCTCGGTGGCGGCCAGGTGGCAGAGACGAAGGTTGGAATGGGATCGTAGGAGGACTCGGTACTTGACGTCATGCGCGGTGGCTCGCCAAATGAACCCAAGTAAGGAGAGTCCGACGGTTCACCTTCGGACCTACCCGTGGGACGGTTCACATCCACCACGACTTAACCCTTCACATCGGACAGAATCCTCACCCATCCAGCCTTGATGCGGCCAAGCGTAGTCGGCATCGGCCCCTCGTCATGAGGCAGTGACGCGACAGCGTTTGCAAGAGCACCGGCAGTGCCGTCGGTGACGACAGTGAAAACGAGATCGCCGGACTGCCACGTCGCCACATCCGAGGCGCCGTTGCGCACGTGGGCTGCCAGGGCGGCATCCCATTGCGAATCTCGCGGCACAGTCCTGAGTTGACCTCGCTGCTCGAACACGCTGACCGTGGTCAGCCCGTCACTGTAGATCAGGTGCAGGGCATCCGGGTTGCCAGCACGGTCGCTGCGTAGCTTGACCAGCGACAGACCAGCTAACTTTCGCGGCGAAGACCATCCCGAGGCACCGAGTTCAGCAGCCGATGAGATGGTCAGCGAGGTAGACGTCCGTGGCACCGCCAATCGCGGCGGCAGATGCTCCAAGATGCTGTCCCGGCGGCTCACCGAGACAGAGGTGAAGCCGAATGACAGGTCGACCGATCCGTTCTCGTCGTAGGTCTCTTGCCACAACACGATGCCCGTGGCGTCGTCGACCCACCACCGAGCCGCCGCCGGGTAGCTGCCATCACGGGTCGCGGTGACGAGAGTCGCGCTACGTCCGGCGACACTGGCACCGCGCGTAGCACTGAACTGGTAATTGCGTTCCAGCAGACCGAGCAGCTCCTCATCGATCACTCGCGACGAGATCAACGCAGGGGTGAAACCCTTCAGCAGCTGCTGACCAGTCTGACTGTTCACCATGACTTGACTGCCCTGACCGGCGCGCGCGTCAACCTGGATCTGGGCCACGATGACGCCGCCATTGCGGTACGCCAAAAACGACTGGCTGCCTGAGTAGCTGACGGAATGAGCGGCCTGGGCGGCTCGCTGCATCGTCGCGTGCGCCTCGGCCGCGGTCAGGGTCGGGCCGGTCGGGACGATGGGACCCTGGAGCGGCGGTGCGGCGCTGGCAGTCAAACCGCTCGAGTCAGCCAGCATGACCGCATTGAGCGCATCGCTGGCTAAGGGGAACTGTCCCAAGGAGGATGAGAACGCCGCCTGCGCCTCACTCGTCGGGTCGCCGACTGTCGCGAGGCTGGGTGCGGCGGCGTACCCGACCGCACCCATGGCGGTGACCGTTGCACCGACCGCGACCGCCGCGGCGGTGGCGCGCAATTTGACTGTGCGGCGGTGGCTGGGCAGGCCGTCGGTAAGCGATGTGCGGGCCGCTGGGGAGCGCCGGAATGGCCTGCTCCACAGTGGGGCAACCGATTCCGTGCCGGCAATCGAGACCAGCCGTAACGAGAGATCAGTCGGCGTCGCGCCCGGTTCGGTCTTGGTTTGGTTGAGCAGCTCGCGTACGGCGCGGAGATCCTCGATATCGCGTCGGCAATCGGCGCAATCGACAAGGTGGCGGAGAAGACGATCACGATCGGTGTTGTTCAGCGCCCCGTCCACGAACGCTGATCGCAGTTCGGCGAGCTCAGCGCACGGCGCCTTCCTCACGCCGACCTCGCAGGCTCCAGACTTGCCAACTTGGAGGTCGTCCTGCCGGATACCTCGCCGGCCTCGACCTCAACCCCCAGATATCGCAGTCGTTCTCCGGTTGGGCGACGATGCGCGAGCGCGTTGCGTAGCTGAGCCCGGCCACGGTGAATCCTGCTCCGTACTGTTCCGATCTTGATGTCAAGAACCTGGCTGATCTCTTCATAGCTCAGGCCTTCGATGTCACACAGCACGACGGCGGCACGGAATTCAGGTGGCAAGGCCGAGAGGGCAGCAGCGACATCGTGGTCGAGGTCGGCATCAGCCAGCTGGTCGGAGGGATTCGGCCAAGAACTCCGCAGGCGTTCGGCCGAACCCTCGCCCAGACCGTCGAAACGAATCTTTTGCCGACGTCGCGCACCGTCGAGGAACAGGTTGGTGGTAATCCGATGTAGCCAACCTTCGAACGTCCCAGGCTGGAAGCGGTGTAGTGAGCGGAACACCCGAACGAAGACGTCTTGGGTCAGGTCCTCCGCATCGTGCGGGTTGCCGGTCAGCCGGTAAGCCAGGCGGTAGACCCGGGCGCCGTGATCGCGAACCAGCTCTTCCCACGTCGGAGGGATCCAGGGGGCCGGTTCTGGCTCGGAGCTCGCTGAGGCAGGCGGCTGCCACGCCTGAGGATCAGGGGCGGGCCACTCCGCCATGGACTCGACCTCCCGATGGTGTCCTGCGCGACCAAGCAGGTTCAGCCTGAATGCCTTATTGTTGCCTGCCATCCTGGCAATGCCCTGAATGAACCCTGGCAATTGGCTGTGCGCGCCCGTGTCGTTCCTCACAATGTGGAAACGGTGCGAGACCAGGTCACGTTCCAGTATCACTCCACTGACCTGGGCCGGAACGATACCGGCCCGCCGCTCAGCCGCTAGTCGGTGGAAACGATTTCGCCGGCCGGAAGACCGGCTGCGGCCAGTGCGGAACGCAAGCCCTCCACCTCAGCTGGAGTGGCCTCGATCAATGGCGGCCTCAAACCCCCAACGTCGCGGCCCTGCAGCCGGAGCCCAGCCTTCACCAGGATGCAGCCTTGGGTAGCAAAAACTCCTGTGTAGATCGGCAGCAGCTGCTGATGCATGCGAAGTGCCGTAGCGACATCACCGGCCAGGTACGCCTCGATCAGCTGCTTTGTACCCACTGCGCTGAAGTGGGTGGACGTGCCGACCACACCCACCGCACCGACCGACAGCAGTGGCAACGTCATCGCGTCGTCACCGGAGTAGTACGCAAGGCGAGTTTGGGCAATAATCCGAGCAGACTCCGCCAGGTCACTTTTCGCATCCTTGACGGCGACAATCCGTGGGTGTTCGGCCAGCCGCAGCATGCTGTCTGTGGCAATGGCGACGGCAGCGCGACCTGGAATGTCGTACAGCATGACCGGCACCTCAGTAGCATCGGCAATCCGCCGGAAGTGCTCGACGATCCCGGCCTGCGGCGGTTTGGAATAGTACGGCGTCACCACGAGCAGGCCGTGTGCACCTATTTTGGCGGCCGTCGCAGACAGTTCCAGCGTGTGCTCGGTATTGAAGGTGCCGACGCCGGCAACGATTCTCGCTCGATCACCCACCGCATCGAGCACGGCGCGGAGCAGATCAGCCTTCTCTGCGTCCGATGTCGTCGGGGATTCTCCGGTGGTACCGCTGATCACCAGCCCGTCGTTGCCAAGCTCGTCGACCAGATAGCTCGCGAGGCCTGCCGCAGCGTCGAGGTCCAGGGAGCCGTCCAACCTGAACGGCGTCACCATCGCTGTCAGCAACCGGCCAAAAGGTGGCCCAGAAGTTGACCCAGACGTTGGCAGGGACATGCTTGTCATCTTAGCGAGGGGACTCGCGGCCTCTGCCTGCTGCACGACGCACCGGGGCGCTAGCGAGTGTTGACCTTGATCACCACCAACGGATCACCGTCATTGACGACATCGCCTGCCGAGACAACGATCTCCGAGACCGAGCCGGCCACGTCGGCCAGCACGGGAATCTCCATCTTCATCGACTCCAAGATCACCACAGGGTCGTCGGCCGCTACGGTCTGTCCCACCTCGACCTCGACCTTCATCACGGCCGCGACGAGTTCGGCGACGACTGTATGGCTCATCCCGCCATCGTAGGGTTCGCGAGGGAGCCGTTTCGATAGGCTCAGATTCGTGAATTTCTTCGCTGGCAAGACCCCATCCAAAGCCGCACCCAAGCCTGGATCGTGGGCGTTCGCCGAGGACTACGTCGTTGAGTCGGAGCAGGCAGCGCAGGCTCGTGACAAAGCCGAGCAGCTCGGAGTGGCACCCATCGGCCGGGGATCCGCTGCCGCGCTGACGTTCCTTGCCACAGTGGTGCAAGCGAAGGCCGTCGTGGAGGTCGGCACCGGATCAGGAGTCTCGGGCCTCGCCTTGTTTGCCGGAATGCAGTCGGACGGCGTATTGACCAGCGTCGACATTGAGCCTGAGCATCAACAAGCTGCCCGTGAGGCATTCCTGGCCGTTGGTATTCCGACCCAGCGCTTTCGGCTTATCGCCGGTCCTGCGCTCAGCGTGCTGCCCCGGCTGAGTGACGGAGCCTACGACATGGTTTTCGTCGACGCCGACAAGGCGGAGTACGCCGAGTATGTGGCGGAAAGCCTGCGGCTGCTTCGACCCGGAGGCGTACTCGCGGTCGACAATGCGCTGTGGCACGACCGTACGGCGGATGGCAGCAACATCGACTCCGAGACCGAGGCAATACGCGATGCGCTCGATGCCGTAAAGGACAACGAGGATCTCGTGGCGTCGCTGCTCCCGGTCGGCGATGGGCTGCTGGTTGCCGTCAAGCGTTGATTAGCCGACCCCGAGTCCCGAGATTCTCAAGCCTGAACGGTGGGCCGACCCGGCCGGCTGGCGGTCACGGCGCTGGTTGGCATCCAGGGTCCACCCCACCAGCCGCGTACACCCAAATCCTGCAGCGTCACCGACTCCATGCCGGCCTCGGTGAGCCAGTCGGCGTACTCCTCGGCATGGCTGACATCAGTGATGATGATCTTGCCGCCCGGTTCGAGTACTCGAACGGCCTCGGTGATCACTTGCCGCCGTTCCTCACGAGCCTTGAGATTGTGGATGGCAAGGCTTGAGACCACGAGATCGAATTGCCCATCGTCGTAGGGCAACGTCGTGATGTTGCCCTTGTTGAGCTCGACCCGATCTTCAACGCCGCACGCTCGCGCATTGTGTTTCGTGGCCTCGATGTCGTTACCGGACCGCTCCCGGCTGTGCCACCGGTCGATACCCGAGACCCGGCCTCTGGTCAGCCGTTTGGCAAGACTGATCAAGACCGCGCCGCGACCGCAGCCAAGATCAACTGCGCACTCCGTGCCCTTCAGCGCGGCGTCGTCCAGCAGATCGGACCACCAGACGAACTTGCCGTGCGTCGTCGTGTACAGATAGCTGAATGCACACAACCCGAAGAACAAGCCGAAGACCACCGTCACAAGGCCGGCGACCAAGCCGTTGGTGATCATCAGCACACCGCCGATGATCACGAGCAGCAAGGCAGCTCCGCCCAGTGCCACAGGAACCATGGGAGCGTCGACCCCGAAAGCGCCGCCCTCAGGTCTGCCTGCCTCCTGGCCCCCCGATCCCGAGGCAGGCGGGGTCATGTCGCCGAGACCGTGATGCCCTTGCCGACCACCGTGATGCCACCGTCGGAGACGGAGAAGCCGCGGGCTTCATCAGCTTCCGGGTCGACCCCCACCTTTGCACCGTCCGGCACGACGACGTTCTTGTCCAAGATCGCACGATGGACCACGGCGTTACGTCCGATGACAACGTGGGACAAGATCACCGAATGATCGACCTTGGCGCCCTCGTGAACAGCCACATTCGGCGAGAGCACTGAACTCTCGATCGACCCGCCGGACACGACGCAACCAGGGCTGACGATCGAGTCCAGCGAGACGCCCGTCAGGGTGAATTTGGCGCCTGGCATCTGCACCGGATAGGTCCAGATGGGCCAGTCCAGGTTGTAGAGGTTGAACACGGGGTCCACAGAAACCAGGTCCATGTGCGCCTCGTGGTAGGCATCGAGCGTACCGACGTCGCGCCAGTACGCCTTGTCCCGTTCGGTCGAGCCCGGAACCTCGTTGGCGGTGAAGTCATACACCAGCCCCTCGCCGCGACTGACGAAATTCGGGATGATGTCACCGCCCATGTCGTGACGAGAGTTCTCGTTCACCGCATCACTGGTCAGCGCATCGATCAGCGCGTCGGTGGAAAAGATGTAGTTGCCCATTGAGGCGAATGAGGCCTCTGGATCGTCTGGCAGACCTGGTGGCTCAGCGGGCTTCTCGAGGAAGTCTTTGATCTTATTGTCGGCTCCGGCGTCGATCACCCCGAAGGCGCTCGCCTGGTCACGCGGTACTCGGATGCCGGCCACCGTGCAACCGAGGCCGCCATCGATGTGCGCATCGAGCATCTGGGACACGTCCATCCGGTAGATATTGTCCGCGCCGAAGACGACGACGTAGTCCGGCTCCTCATCGCCGATCAGGTTCATCGACTGAAAGATCGCGTCGGCGCTGCCTTGGTACCACCTCGGCCCGAGGCGCTGTTGCGCCGGCACCGGAGTGACATAGTTGCCAAGCATTGTCGACATGCGCCAACTCAAGGAGATGTGCTTGTCGAGCGAGTGCGACTTGTACTGCGTCAACACCGCGATCTGTCGCATCCCCGCGTTTGCCAGATTCGACAAGACGAAATCGATCAGGCGATATGTGCCACCGAACGGGACCGCCGGCTTCGCTCGATCCATCGTCAACGGCATCAGCCGTTTGCCTTCGCCACCAGCCAACACGATCGCCAGAACCCGCGGACGCGCACGCATGATCTGAACCTAGCCCATACCGGGGCTGAGAGGCACGGTTCTCGGCCATCATGTGGTCAATCCCGTTGGCCCTGTGGAACGATGCGAACTATGGCACTGGCAGACACTGATCGACTATCCATCTCGTTGCTCACGCGCGAGTATCCACCCACGATCTACGGCGGTGCTGGGGTGCATGTCGCCCAACTAGTACCCCAATTGCGCAAGCTCGTCGACGTCGACGTCCAGTGCATGGGCGAGCCCCGCGAGGGTGCCACGGCGCACGCCGAAAACTATCCGGAGGGCGCTAATGCAGCACTGCGCGTCTTCGGCGCTGATCTGTCGATGGTGGCTGCGGTGCCCGCGGTTGACCTTCTTCATTCCCACACCTGGTATGCCAATCTTGCCGGCCACCTCGCGGGTCTGCTGCAGGACATCCCGCACGTTGTCACGGCACACTCCCTGGAGCCCCACCGGCCATGGAAGGCCGAGCAGCTCGGCGGCGGCTACCGGTTGTCATCCTGGACCGAGAAGACCGCTTTCGAGGCCGCAGATGCGGTGATCGCCGTCAGTGCCGGGATGCGCCAAGACATCTTGGACTCCTATGCCGATCTTGATCCTGACAAAGTGCATGTGGTCAAGAACGGCATCGATACCGAGGAATTCAAGCCCGACGTAGGCACCGATGTCGTCACTGAGCTTGGTATTGATCTTGATAAGCCCTCAGTTGTCTTCGTCGGCAGGATCACTCGTCAGAAGGGTCTGATCCATCTGGTGCGAGCGGCCGAGAAGTTCGATCCCGACACCCAAGTCGTCTTGCTCGCAGGTGCGCCGGATACGCCGGAGATCGCGCAGCAGATCGGCGATGCCTTCGCTCACCTCCGGTCCACCCGTGGGAACGTCTTGTGGATCGAGGAAATGCTGCCACGCCAACACGTACGCCAGGTGCTGTCACATGCGACCGTCTTCGCCTGCCCGTCCGTGTACGAGCCGTTGGGCATCGTCAACCTCGAGGCCATGGCCTCCGAGACGGCTGTCGTTGCGTCCGCGGTCGGCGGCATCCCCGAGGTGGTGGTGGACGGTGTGACCGGCTACTTGGTGCCGTACGACCCCGCGAAGGCCGACGACCCGGCGGCGGTTGCCGCCTTCGAGGAAGACTTCGCAACCAAGATCAACGCGGTGACCAGAGACCCCGAAAAGGCGAGGACCTTCGGGCTAGCGGGACGGCAACGCTGCATCGATGAGTTCGACTGGTCCAAGATCGCTGCCGAGACCGTCCAGGTGTACCGCCGCGCACTCGAGGTGCACCAGAGCTGAGGTTGCAGCGATGGTGCGGCGGCGCAGGTCAGCGACCCGCTATGCCAATCGCAGCGTAGCTGGCCGGGTCCTCGCGCAGGCGCTGGTCACCGAGGCCGTGCTCGAGAAGCCGATCGTGCTAGCCCTTCCGCGGGGCGGGGTACCTGTTGCTGCCGAGGTAGCTGCCCAGTTGAACGCTGCGCTCGGGGTGATCTTGGTGCGTAAGATCGGCGTACCAGGGCGCAGCGAGCTTGCCATGGGAGCCCTGGCAATGGTCGACGGTCGGCTCTTCGAATTCCGCAACGATGAGATCGTCGATGGACTGCGAATCCCGGACCAGACATTCGATGCTGCACGTAACCGCGAGCGGCTTGAGCTCGAGCGTCGCGGCAGTCTCTTCCCGTCCAGCAATCTCGACGTCGCCGGCTCGACGGTGATCGTGGTGGACGATGGGTTGGCGACCGGGTCAACCATGCTGGCAGCGGTCGAGGCGGTCCGTGCTCTCGGGCCTGCCGCGGTCGTGGTTGCGGTTCCGGTGGGAGCGCACCAAGCCGTGCACGCGCTACGTGCGGTTGCCGATCTGGTTCTCTGTCTCTCAACGCCCGAGCCGTTCATCGCGGTCGGCGCCGCGTACCAGGACTTCCGTCAGCTCAGCGACGAGGAGGTTGTCGTCATCCTCAACCAGTTCTCCTTCTGAGGCACTCTTCGGGAGTTCCGCGCCATGCCGACGCTCGCAGCTCGACGCCTCAGTCGACGTCGGCCTCCGTACCGCCGGTAAGGGTCAGGAGTTCGCCGTAGCTCAAAGGAAACACCGCGTGTGGGATGCCACCAGCGGCCCAGAGCTCGTCGAAGTCAGCCAACGCGAGATCGACGATCGTGCGAATGGGTTTGGGATGACCAACGGGAGCGACCCCTCCGATCGACTGGCCGGTGTGTTCGCGTACGAACTCAGCCGAGGCGCGGCGCAACTCAGCCCCTAGCTGCTCTCCGACCTTGATCGTGTTCACCCGGTGGGCGCCACTGGTCATGATCAACAGCGGCACTCCGCCATTCGTGGCGAAGATCAACGAGTTGGCAATGGCTCCTACCGGGCATGCCAAGTGGGCCGCCGCGGCGCGCGCTGTGCTGACTGCCTCGCCAAGCATCCGCACGCGACCCGACAGCCCTGCGGCCTGCAGGATGTCGTTGACGGCCTCACAGTTCGGGTGCATGGCGGTCCTTCTCCTTGGCTGACGAGAGCATCTGGTGGCCACAGACAAGCAAAGGGACCCAGTCACCGCGACCCGGGTCCCTTGTGCTGTCAGCTGTTGATCTATCCAACGACTTCTTTCAGTGCGCCCGCAAGCTCGGCCGCTTCATCGGCGTTGAGTTCCACGACGAGCCGACCGCCACCCTCGAGCGGAACCCGCATGACGATCCCACGTCCCTCTTTGGTCACTTCCATAGGGCCGTCACCCGTCCGCGGTTTCATTGCTGCCATCGCGTCGCATCCTCATCCTGTAGTGATCTGGCAACTTGCCGGGTCAATTATTCCGTATCACCTAGTCCTACCATCCTCGGGTGCTGGCTTAGGACCTTTCCGCAGCGGGATTGGAGTCGGGCCAGGCCGGCGGTGGCGCGTAGCAACCCGCCACATGATCGTCCACCAGCCCGACGGCCTGCATCATCGCGTACGCCGTGGTCGGGCCGAAGAAGCGGAAGCCCAGGCCCTTGAGCTCCCGTGCCAGCGCAACTGATTCCGGCGAGGTCGCGCGCCACTCTTCCGGACCGGGTCGGCGGCGGTCGAGCACCCGATAGCTGAGGATGAGCTCGGCGAACTTCGGACCAAGATCGATAACGAGTCGGGCGTTCTCGATGGCTGCGATGATCTTGGCTCGGTTCCGGACGATGCCGGGATCGCTCAACAGTCGTGCAACGTCGTCCTCGCCGAAAGCGGCGACCAGCCCTGGCTGAAAACCCGCGAACGCTCGGCGGAAGTTCTCCCGTTTGCGGAGGATCGTGATCCAGGACAAGCCGGACTGGAATGCCTCCAGAGTCATCCGCTCGTAGAGCCCCTGCACGCTGCTCACCGGCTTGCCCCACTCGTCGTCGTGATAGGCGAGATACTCGGGGGCGGACAGCGCCCATGGACAGCGCAGCAAGCCATCAGGGCCAGGAGCGGCGGCTGTGATCATTGCGCCTCCGCGATCGCTCCAAATGCCCGCAGGCTGCTGGCAAAACCAGCTCGCATGACCGGGAGCGCGAGCCGCCCAAGCCACTCGACCGCGCGGCCGCCGGGCAGCGAGAAGACCTCAATGCAGGAGACGGTGGTTTTCCCGTCGTGGCCGATCAGCCGAAAGACGCCTTCACCGGTGAAGTGCGGGCCAAGGTGCAAGATTTCCAGCTCTGCTGCTTCATCGGCAGGTGGGGACCAGCCGGTCACGATGAAGCGGTCCAGCAAACCCAGCGGCAGCCGACCGACCCGGACACCTGACAGCGCCTCGACTCGCACGCCAAGCCCGACGCTGCGGTCACTGGTCAGCGTGACCGTCGTCAGCGGAATCCAGCGGGACTGCCCGGCCCAGTCGACGAGCACCGCCCAGGCGGCATCAACGGGAGCATCAACCTCGGCTGAGACCTCGAGCCGGACGCTCACCTAGCTGTCCCGCCGCCGTCCTGACTGGCCGCCCTCCCGGGGTGCTGGCGGGAACTCTGGGGGTGTAAATGCACCTGTCGCCTCGACCGAGTCGAGAGGAAGAATCGCCTGCTCTGCCGCTCGCGCCGAGGCCGTTGACTCCAGGCGCCGTTGGGAGACCGTGGCACCCTCCGCGAACTCCGCGATCAACGCGTCACGTTCGGCGATCTCGAGGGTGAGCCGATCCAACAGGTCATCCACCTGCGCCATCGCGTAACCCCGCAAAGTGATCCCGAAACGGATGCTTTTCAGCTCCTCCGCCGTCAGAGCCCCACCCGTAGGCAGGTCCTGCCGGTAGGTGTCATAGACGGGATCCCTGCTCATCTGCCCCATCCCTCCCGCGGCTGCCATTGCGGCGACGCCTAGTGCTGCGACGGCGACGACAGCGATCAACCACTCCATGGGTGAATGCTGTCACGCTTCACAAGGGCTGTATCTGATTGCTCGCTTCGCTCGCTGCGATCTTCGCTTGGTTGCCGCCGTCTTCGTCGGAGCTGGCGAAACGGAAAAGCGCTGTTCCGCCAGTTCCTCCTGCAGACCGGCGGTACGAACATCCGGAATCTGATTGCTCGCTTCGCTCCGCTGCGATATTCGCGAATCCGGCGTCCATTCTCGACGCTCGGACCTCTGCTATTCGGGACGGCGCGGCGGTGGGAACGCCGAGTGATTCGCCAGCATCAGGTTCACTGCTTCGTCCGCATCATCGGTGATCGTGAAGGTCTCGAGATCCGTCGCTGAGATAGTTGCCCGGCCAACTGCGACGCGTCGCAACCATTCGAGGAGACCGCTCCAGTACTCGCGGTCGAGCAGCACCACCGGAAACTGGGTCACCTTCTGAGTCTGGACCAACGTGAGCGCCTCAAACAGCTCATCGAGCGTGCCGAAGCCACCCGGCAGCACCACGAAACCTTGGGCGTACTTGACGAACATCGTCTTGCGTGCGAAGAAGTAGCGGAAGTTGATGCCGAGGTTGACGTACGGGTTGAGGCCAGACTCGAACGGCAGCTCAATGCCCAGACCGACCGACACTCCACCGGCCTCGGCCGCTCCTTTGTTGGCGGCCTCCATGATCCCCGGACCGCCGCCAGTGATGACGGCGAGACCAGCCCGGACGAGTTGGGCGCCGACACGCTCAGCGGTGGCATAGAGCGGATGGTCACGCGGCGTACGGGCGGATCCGAAAACACTGACCGCCGGGCCAAGCTCCGCAAGGGTTCCGAACCCGTCGATGAATTCTGACTGGATGCGCAGCACCCGCCACGGATCGGTGTGTACCCAGCCGGTGGCGCCGCGACTCTCCAGCAACCGCTGGTCGTCTGTCGAGTGCGTCGCGGTCCGCTCGCCGCG
Source organism: Propionibacteriaceae bacterium (assembly GCA_035535155.1). Taxonomy (GTDB): domain Bacteria; phylum Actinomycetota; class Actinomycetes; order Propionibacteriales; family Propionibacteriaceae; genus Microlunatus. The sequence goes on along the minus strand of DATLQP010000233.1, from coordinate 1,450 downwards.
TACCACCGGGCCCTCCACCCGCCAGCGTCCGGGTTCCTCCATCAGGCCACCTTCTCACCCATCGGATGTGCACGCTGAGCTTGTCGAAGCGCGACTCATGCCCTTCGACAAGCTCAGGGCACATGCTCACTCTTAGATCCCGCAAGGGTCAGCTCAGCCAGCGCAACAGGGCGTCACGGCAAGCCACGACCTCCTCAGCGGGGCAAAACTCGTCGTCGGCGTGCGCCTTGGTGGGATCACCTGGTCCGAAATTGACCGCTGGGATTCCCATTGAGCTGAAGCGTGCAACATCGGTCCACCCCAACTTCGCGCTCGGCTGACCACCGACGGCACGCAGGAACTCTGCGGCAGCCGGCTGATCGAGGCCCGGTCGGGCACCGGCGGCGACATCGAGAACCTGAACGGAGTAGCCGTCCAGGACTTCTCCTACGTATGCCTCAGCCTGAGCCGGGGACTTGTCGGGGGCGAATCGGTAGTTGATCTCGACGACGCATCGGTCCGGGATGACATTGCCGACGATGCCGCCCGCGATCCTGACCGCGTTCAACCCTTCGTGGTATGTCAACCCATCGACCTTGATCTGCTCTGGCTGGTGGGCGGCCAGCCGCTGCAGCAGGCCGCCGGCATCGTGAATGGCGTTGTGTCCCATCCAGGCACGCGCAGAATGCGCGGCAACACCAGTCAACTCAACCTGCAGCAGCATGGTTCCTTGGCAGCCGCCCTCGATTCGGGCATTGGTTGGTTCACACAGCACCGCGAAACTGCCTTGCAGCAGCTCCGGATACCTCCGTGCGATCCGCCCGAGACCGTTGCGATGCTCCTCGACTTCCTCGTTGTCATAGAACACCCAGGTGATGTCGCGCTGCGGTTCCGCAAGGGCCGCGGCGACTGACAATTGGACCGCGACCCCACCCTTCATGTCGCAGGCCCCGCGACCCCAGATGACCTCTCGGCCTGTGTTGTCATGTGTCGTCCACGACGGCAGGTTCCCCGCAATAGGCACAGTATCCAGATGACCGGCGATCACCACCCGCTCGGTGCGGCCAAGTTCGGTGCGCGCGAGGACCGCATCCCCGTCGCGCACTACGGTCAAGTGGCCGTACTGCCCCAGCGCCTGCTCCACCCGATCGGCGATTTCTGCCTCGTCGCCGCTGACCGATTCAACGTCGATCAATGCTCGCAACAGTTCGACAACATCACCAGCCAGGTCCAAAGGCGCAGACACGAGCGGCACCCTACAGCGTCGGTAGGCTCGGCCCATGACTGACGCCACAGCTGCCCCCCGCCGGACTGCTTGGGGCTGGGGTCTCGCCTCGATCCATGTTTCGGGTCAGGTGCTGGACAGCTACTTTCCGTCACCTCGGCTGGGCGTCGCGGACGACAGCGCCGCACCCCCTGCGCTGATCTCGGCGGTCGTAGACGACGACACTCGCGGCGTACGCACCGAGGT
>DATLQP010000232.1:0-11044 GCA_035535155.1 Propionibacteriaceae bacterium | reverse complement strand
GACGATAATCGCGGTCACCACATCGTGATCGAGCAGCGCGATTATGGTCGGCGGCACCACGCCGATGATGAATCCGATGTTCGGGATGTAGTTGGTGATAAATGCCAGCAGTCCCCAGAGCCACGCATAGCGAATATCGAGAATCCAGAGTGCTACCACGTCGCACGTGGCGACAATCACGCCGAAGATGGTTGCGACCGCCAGATATTGCCGAGAGCCATGCGCGAACTGTCCGAATGCCTGAGCAAGCCGCCTGCCGCGTGGCGTAATGCGGTCGAGCTTGGACGCGAAACTCCCCGCGTCGGCAACCGTGAAGAACAGCAACACGATGAGAAAGACGATGTCGCTCAAGACGCCGGCGATGCCGCCGATCACGCTGCTTGCCAGCCCTACCAACCTGCTCGGGCTGAGCTCGTTGACCATTGACTGCAGCTGCTGCTGGCTTATTCCGACCGACTCCAGGAGTGCGGAGGCCTGCCCCAGGAAGGCCTGGAATTGTGGTGCGTAATCCTGCAGAAGCGCTGCGAACTGGATGCCTGAGATAACCAGAATGAAGAAAAGCCCAGCGACGATCCCGTACACGGCAATCAAACTCAGGATGACACCCAGCCAGGCGGGCAAACCGTGGCGGTCGGCGAGACGTCGTACCGGGTGAACGGTGATCGAGAGCACCAACGCCAAGAACACCGGACCGAGAATGCCCGAGAATTGCCTCATACCGAGGGCCGCGACCAATGCCGACGCTATCCCGAGCAGAATGACCAGCCCACGGGGCAAGGCCGGCTGTACGGTGATGCCGCCCGTCTCCGAACTCATGTGATGAGGGTAGGGGACTTACCCGGTCCGGCGACTCATCCTTAATGGGCGACTTTGGATTGTCGGACTTGGCAGCCAGCGATGACCCGACTTGTAGTGTGAGCATCGGTCTTTCGAGCCTGACTTCGCCGAGGAGCAATGTGTCCGAGACGGCCCGGTTCGCCTTGATCATCGCCCTGACCGGCGCTGTTGCCCTTGCCGCGGTGTTGGTCAACCGGCTGTCGGCGCGGCTTCGGGTGCCGGCACCAGTGTGGATGCTGGCCGCTGCCGCGCTCGCGGCGCTCCTCGTTCCGGACGTACCGAGGCCGGCCGACGCTATGGTCCAGCAGGTCGTCTCCGTTGCCCTTGTCTTGATCTTGTTCAACGGTGGCCGACACATCGGCTGGTCTCGACTCCGGCCGGCGCTGGGACTGATCATTGTCGTCGGCGTCCTTGGCACGTTCTTGACCGCAGCCGCCGGCGGACTCTTGCTGCATGCGGCATTCGGCGTGGCCTGGTATGTCGCTTTGCTGGTTGCAACAGCCGTGTCGCCGACGGATCCAGCGGTGGTGTTCTCGGTGCTCGGCCCGCAGGAGATCGCCGGACGCAGCGGCACGATCTTGGAGGGCGAATCCGGCGCGAACGACCCTGTGGGAATCGCTTTGATGGGTGGGCTGCTGGCTGCGGGCGGGGTCAGCGGGGTGGCTTTCGGCCGGGTTGCCGCGGACTTCATGCTGCAGATGACGATCGGCGTCGCCGCTGGCATCGCGGGCGGCATCGCTCTGCTGTGGTTCATGCGCCGCATCTCGTTGCCTAGCGAGGCGTTGTACCCGCTGCGAACCCTTGCCAGCGTGCTGCTGCTCTACGGGGTCACAACGCTCATTCATGGATCTGGTTTCCTCGCGGTCTTCATTGCGGGTATCGTGATCGGCCACCGTCGAGCTCCCTACCAGCGCGAAATAGCACGATTTCATGGGGCGCTGGCCGGGCTGGCAGAGATCGTGGCCTTCGTAGTCTTGGGACTCACCATCGACCTGAGGGTCTTGGCGCGGCTGGATGTCTGGCTGCCAGGTCTGATCCTTGGCGTCACTCTGGCCGTCGTCATCCGCCCCCTGGTGGTTGGTCTCTGCCTGCTTCCCGCCCAGCTCGATCGTGGCGAGCGCATCTTCGTGCTGTTCGCTGGACTCAAGGGAGCGGTGCCGATCTTGCTCGGCGAGTTGCTGCTCGCCGCAGACGTGCCCGGTGCGGAGCGGCTCTACGGGATCGTCGTCGTAGTCGTGATCTTCTCCGTGGTTGTGCAGGGCAGCCTGGTGCCCACAGTCGCGCGCCGGTTGGGCGTGCCTATGCAGCCGGTTCGGCCGGAGCCCTGGACGGTCGGCGTACGGCTACAAGCCGAGCCGGACACTGCTCGCCAGGTCAGCGTCGCCGAAGGCGCCCTCGCCGACGGCCGCACCGTGGAAGAAGTCGCCGAATTGGCGAGCAATATCTGGATCAGCATCGTCGTACGGGACGGGCTGCTGTTGCCCGTTCATGGAGACACCGAGCTACGAGCCGCTGACGTGGTGACGCTGCTCATCGACGGCGACGTACCGGATGACGTCACTGAGATGTTTACTAAGCCCAGTCAAACCTGACTTGTCAGGCTCACGGAGTCACGCGTCGCCGAAGCGGGTGATGGGGTCGGTGGCCTCGGCCCATAGCTCTGCGTCAGATGCAGCTCGGCGGGACTTACGGCGTACGTACCACAGCGTGCCCCCGGCGACAGCCCCGACGGCGAGTACCACCTTCCATTTCACGCGTCCACCTTAGCGGCGATGCTCAGACTGCGCCGGTACGGTGTCGGTCTATGAGGCGACTCCCGGGGGCGCTCGCCGGCGTCTTGCTGACACTGGCCGCGTGTGGCGTACAGCCAGCTGACCAGCCGCAGCCCGGTGTCAGTCCGGCAAGCAGCGGGCTCGGGACGCCGGCCGTGGAGTCCCCCGCAGATCCCGGTGCCAGCCCGGCCCCTGGTGCGACAGTGGGGACGCCGGGGGAGGTGCCGGAGGAGCAACGGTTCAAGCTCGACGACGTCGCCGAGTTTGACGACGGATTAGTGATCGAGATAGCGGGCACGGTCGCAGACAAGGCCAGCAAGACAGACCAAGGCGCCGAGGCCACGGACGGACAAATAGTGATCGCATCAATCCGCATCCAGAACGACACCAAGAAGCCGTACGACGCCGAGGGCGTGCTGATCGGCGCCACCTATGGCGACGGCAAAGACGCTCAGATCATCATCGACAAGACTGACGAGTTGCAAAGCGGCTTCACCAAAAAGATCAAGCCGAAGGCTGAGGGGATCGCCACCGTCGGCTTCGCCGTCCCTTGGACGGAGTTGGAAAAAGTGACGATCATCGTCGATCCCAACGATGATGAGCACGAAGCGATCAGCTTCACCGGGCGGGTGCACCGCGACTGAGATCGGGTGAGAGCCCTTCGACAGGCTCAGGGCGCATGCAAGGAAGGCCCCAGGCTCAGGAGGCGGTGAGGCCAATCCGATGAGCGACGGCGGCGGCCTCGCCGCGACCGCTCACGCCTAGCTTCGCCAAGATATTGGACACATGCACGCTTGCCGTCTTGGTGCTGATGAACAAGGCGGAGCCAATCTCACCATTGGAACGACCTTCCGCCACGAGTTGCAGGACCTCGATCTCGCGCGGCGTCAGCCCGGCAACCGGACTTTTCTCTGCCGGCGGGGCTACCACGAACCCAGCCCGCTGTGAGAGGGCGCCAATCCGGTCGGCCAACAGGGTCGAGCCGAGGGCGATCGCCTCAGCTGACGCCGCAGCCAATACCCGCTTCGCCTCGGTCCGTTCTCGGCCCGCGACGAGGTGCTGGGCCAGCCGCAGGCCGGCCAGCGGACGCAAATGGGCCGGTGCCTGCACCGCCCCCAGCTGATCAAGAGCCAACCGCCATGCCTCCGCCGTGTCCTCCAGCTCAGCCGTGATCACCGGCGCCCAGAACGCTCGGATGCGCACCGGCATGGCCCGATGGTCGAAGAAGTCCTTGATCAACGACGACCGTGCTCCGTCGCCGTCGCGCTGGTCGAGCGCCCGGGCCGCAGCCGCACCAACGGCGAGCAGTGGATAACACTGAGTCCGCTCGTAGAGCTCCCAATGATCGAGAAACACGCTGACATCGGACCACGCTCGATGGTGATCACCCACGGCCAGCGCGTGCTCTGCGTCCGTTCGGATCGCCTGGCTGTTGTATTGCGGCGAGAGCTGTTCGTGGGTGATCAACGGCCGGAATTCTGCTAGCACCGCGTCAGCCTCGTCCAGCTGGCCACGCCACACGAAGAGCCAAGCCTGCAGCAGCCGGAGGTGGGCGTGGTGGTGCGCCGGCGGATCCAGCTCGAGCGCCCTTTCGATCATGGCCGAGGCTCGCGCCCACTGCCCGATTGCCAGCAGTGGCTCGGCAGCGTTTCCGGCGAGCATCGCGCCTAGCGAACGCTGCAATCCCAGCTCACTGGCCATCTCGACACCGCTTAGCGCCTGGCTTGCAGCATCCTCATACCGTCCGACATGGTTGAGGGCGTCGGAGTAGTTGATGTAGAAGCGCAGCAACGTCCGCGCACTGCTGCGAGCCAGGTGACTGACCCGCTCCAAGGCGGCGAGCCCTTCCTCCTCTTGCCCGGCGGCAGCGAGGCTGGTGCCCAGGGTGATCCACGCGTTCGCCGTGATCGAGTCGGAGTCAGCCTCGGCCGCGGCATCCACGGCCTGCTGTGAGAACTCGATTCCTTGTCGAGGATTCCCCGACAGCATGGTCCGTCGGGCGAGCATCTCCAACACCCGAGCCCGGAGCTTGGCATCGGCATCATCGGGCAGCAGCTGAAGGGCTTCGCGCAGCGGCTCAACGCCGCCCCCGCTCATCAAACTGGCCGTCGTACGGGCTTTCACCAGCAGGGCTTCGGTGCGCTCCTCAGCATCGTTCTTCGGGTCCAGCTCGTCGAGAGCGGCGTTTATCAGAGCGAGGGCCCGCTCGATCTCACCGGCATCCTCGGCGGCGTACGCGGCGCGCATCAGCAGGCTCGCATGGGACCCAGCGAGTGCTTCAGGATCATCCACCTGGTCCCACAGCTCCAGGGCCCGCTCGTACAGCTTGAGTGCCTCATGGAAGGCCGCAGCCCCCGAGCCGGCGGCGGTCAATGCCCATTGGAAGGCCTTGTTCAGCTCGTGCGCCGCGTTCCAGTGATGGGCGATCTCCATCGGAACGGACTCCGCGCCCAGCAGCTCTGGGTGTTCCTCCAAGATCATCGCGAATCGAGCATGGAGCCGGGCATGCTGGCCGGGCAGCAAGTCGTCGTGGATCACCTCGCGCAGCAGCGCATGCCGGAACGTGTAGCCGGTTTCGTCCGCGGTCAGCACCGCCGCGTCGATCGCCTCTCGCAGCTGGCTCTCCAAGTCGCCATCCGAGGTGCCGGCCGCAGCTTCGAGTAGCCCATGATCAACACGGTTTCCAGCAACCGCCGCCAGCTGCAAGGTCTGCTGGGTCCGATCGGAGAGGCTGAGGACCCGGACATTGAGCGCGTCGCGCAGGGTGTCGGGCATATCGATACAGCCACGGGCCGCGGACCTGGTGAGCTCCTCCACGAAATACGGAATGCCCTCGCTGCGCCGGTAGACCAAATCAATGACGACGTTGCCCGGGGGCCGCTCCATCAGCTGGGACAAGAGCTCGGCCACCTCGGAACGGTCAAGGGCCGGTACCTCGATGCGTACGGTGCCTGAGAAACGGCCGACCTCAGCCAGGAAGGGGCGCAACGGATGTCTGCGGGTGAGCTCGTCGCTGCGATAGGTCGCGATGATCATCACCGGGGCGTCGGTCAACGCCCGGGCGAGGAAGCGAAGCAGGTGCCGCGTTGACTCGTCGGCCCAATGGATGTCTTCCGTGATCACCACGAGCGGCCCGTTTTCACTTGCCCGCTCCAACAGCATGGTCACGGCCTCGAAAAGTTGCAGTCGGATCGTGTCATCCGATGCACGCGGCGCCGGGCCTAAGTCGGGCATCAGCAAGCCGAGCGCCTGGCGGCCGGCGCCGGCCCACTCCAGGATCTGCTCGCGGCCATGCTGGGCCACCAACTCCCGGAGGGCACCCACAATCGGCGCGTACGGCAGTCCCTCGTCACCCATCGGCACGCACTGACCGCGAATCAGCTGGGCCTTTCGATCGGCCAGGGGGCCGAACAGGTCGGCGACGAACGCTTCGACGACCGTGGTTTTGCCGGCACCCGCATCGCCGCCGATGATCACGAAGCGGCTGCCGTCGTCGATGACGTCGTCCAGCGTCCGACTCAACTGCGCACGCTGCTCCGCCCGCCCGACCACATGATCGGTGCGGGCGGTGGTGGCCGACCTGGCCGCTCGAACCATAAGCACTATCGTGCCACCTGGCTCTGACGCCTGACCGGGTCGCGCTTAGTGCGCGACCCGGTGCTGGGGCGTCGCCATTCCACGCTGTGACGAATGCTGCGTCGCCTGTCGGGTCGCAATGCTGATCCGCTCCTGCCGACGCGCCTGAAGCCTGCGCCACCAGCTCACTCGACCGCTCAGCGCGAGCCGAACCTGCCGGTTATGCTCAGCCATTCGAGCGAAGTCGCGCTCCCGCGCATCTGTCAGGCCCTGGTAGGTGTAGTCGTTGATCAAGGTCATTTCAGCCTCCTCGTTGGTTCCTGATGTCCATCCTGGTTCTAAGGCGGGGAGGCGCACATGGTGCATATTGCGGATCTTTTCGACGTGCCTACGTATGAGGTACCTAAGGTGCCTTAGCCGACCGGGCGCTTGGGCCGGTTTCAGTGTGCGGTCGGGGTGCGTTTCGCAGCACAGCCGTTCAAACGGTCGGTACGTGACCCCCCGTGCGAAACGGGGTACTAGTAAGAACGTGCCAAGGCTGAGAAGGGTGTCGCCACGAGATCCGGGCTGGACCCGGCGGCGTGCCGGGAAGGGATTCGTCTATCTCGACGAGTCCGGCGACCGCCTCGCGGCGGACCAGATTCAGCGTTGCAAGCTGCTGGTCATCCCACCGGCCTGGGAAGAGGTATGGATCTGCCCGGTACCGAACGGACATATGCAGGCGGTCGGCACCGACGATGCCGGCCGGCGGCAGTACCTTTACCACGAGCAGTGGCGGCTGAAGCGTGATCGACTGAAGCACGACAGAGTCCTGGAGGTTGCTGGTCGGCTGCCGGAGGCGCGGCGTGCGGTTGCCCGTGATCTTCAGTTGCCAGGCATGCCATATGAGCGTGCGTTGGGCACGGCGTTTCGGCTTCTTGATCTTGGCTTCTTCCGGATCGGCGGCGAGGCGTACGCGGAGAGTAACAACAGCTACGGTCTGGCAACCATCCACAAGGAGCACGTCTCGATCGACGCCGGCTCGGTGATCTTCAACTACGTGGCCAAGTCTGGTCAGGAACGCTACGTAGCCCTCGCCGATGATCTTGTGCGGCAGGCGGTACGCGATCTGCTCGCACGGCGTGATGGCGGGCCGGAGTTGCTCGCCTACGAGGCTGACGGGCAGTGGCGCGACGTCAGCTCAACTGAGATCAACAGCTACATCAAGACTCAGGTCGGCGACGAGATGTCGGCCAAGGACTTCCGTACCTGGCACGGCACAGTGATCGCCGCGGTGGTATTGGCTGAGGCCAATGACAGCGCCAGAACGATCGCCTCCCGTAAGCGCGCCGTGTCGGCGGCGATGAAGCAGGTGGCCGGCTACCTCGGCAACACGCCGGCCGTCGCCCGAGCTTCGTACGTCGACCCGCGGGTCATCGACCTGTTCAACGACGGCGCCACCATTTCGCCAGCCCTGGCCGCGACGGATACTGATCTTTCCGATGGCACCACCCACGGCAAGATCGAAAGGGCCGTGCTCAATCTGCTTGAAGCCGCACCGGACTGATCTTTGATTATTGACTGCGCGCCAACTAAGGCCGCTGCCACGTTCGTTCGGCGTCGACGACCGTGCGCGACAGCACCGCGGATAGCAGACTGGCAATGCAGAGACCGATCACCAGATTGATCACCGATGCGCAGATCTTGCCCTTGAGCGTCCCCTCCAGAGCGAACGGCACGACCATGGCTGCGACCGTGATGAGACCGACGATCCAGCCGAAGAAGACTCGCGGCCGCGGCGTGGCCACCGACAACAAGTGGGCGAGTCCGGTCGCCGCCAAGGCGACCACGAACGCTGTCACGGCATAGTTCGCGGCAAAGGATTTCGTGACGTTCAGCAGCGGCGGCTCAACCAGTTTCACGTGCAGCAGATCGCGGCAGACCAAGACACCAACGCCCGCTGCCAGTGCAGCGACAACAGCGGTCGCGACTCCTCCGCCCCACAGCCTGGGCGCGTCGATGGCGACCCGCTTGCCCGAAACCGGTTCGGGCTGGCGCGAGACCGGTCCAGGAATGTTAGGGGTTGTCAACTGATCCTCCTCGGTCATGGGGGTGGCCGGGCGAACCCAGAGCACCTGTGTGGTTACCGATCTTTGCCTGCGATCAAGTCCTCGAGCAACTCGACCTCCGGCCGAGCCAGCCACGTTTCCTCTAGCAAGGTGCCACCGGCTCGCTGAATCGCTGCACTCAAGGGCTGGGCCCAGACGTGCTCGAGAAGCGCAACCGCGGCGGTGCCACCCACCGGTACGGCGTCGGCAAGAGACCAGAGCGCAGCTGCGTCGACGTCAGCCAGGTCGGTTCGCGCGGCTGCTGAATCCTCTTGCTGGCTCAGCACTTCTGCGGCCAGCCCACCAAGATCCGCGGCAGTCGACTCCGGCGCCTCGAGGGTTTCGAGCAGGCCATCTTCGGTGCGCGTGACGACCAGTAAATCGATGAGTCGGACGATCCCGGCCTCTCGTAGCCGGGTGAATTCGGCGAGGACCTCGCCGGAGAACGTCGGATCGTCGAAGCCGACAACCAGGACCTGCACCGGGCCCGTCACGTCGTCACTCGCGAGCTCAGCTCCTGGAACTCTTCGGCCGTGATCACCCCAGTGTCCAGCAGCTGCTGCAGCGCCGACCGCGGGTCAGCCGTAGTTTGGCCCGGTGAACTGGGTACGGCTGACTGACCGGGGGCGGCCCCGCGTACGAAGGCCCCACCCGTCTTAGGATCGGCAAAACTGGGCGGTGGCGCACTCGGATGAGATGCTCCGTACGCCTGCGCCGGTGAGAATCTGCCGCCGTAGTAGGGCACATTTCCGGTCATTCCAACACGCTGCAACTGCTTGGGCACCAAAAGCATCCGGCCTCCTTGTACGGACGGTGAATTTACCGGAGGGATGACCACAGCGCATCAGGTTGAAGGGCACATTGATCGCATTCGTCCCGTTGCGAGGGTGCCCGCTGGGTAGCTTGCTACGGTGACGTCAATGCCCCATCGAGGAGCTGGCATGAGCATTCGCAGGACGTTCGGCACGATGCTTGACTCGGCCATCGGCCGCGAGCGCACCAACACGATCCGCAGAGTAGAGCGGCGAACTCGTAACGCTTTGGCCAAGCGGCTGGCGATGGATGACGCCCACAAGTCACCGGCAAAACCCGCAACGAAAGCGAAGGCTCCTAAGCCTCCCTCAACCACTCGGGCCGCTCGCTGGCAGCCGCCGGACCCGTTCGTGTCGCACCCGGAGCCGACGATGAGTCGACACGAGCTGCTTCAGGCGCTTCATGATCGAACCCAGCCCCGCACCTATCTGGAGATCGGCATCCGAACCGGCAACAGCATGGCACTCTCGCGTACCCGTTCTATCGGGGTGGATCCATTTTTCAAGATCGACAAGCCGATTCAGTGTGATGTGCAGTTGATCAAAGCGACGAGCGACGACTTCTTCGCCGGGGACAACCCGCTTGCCCACTTCGACGGTGTTCCTGTTGATCTTGCCTTCATCGATGGCATGCACCTGTCGGAATTCGCGTTACGCGACTTCATCAACATCGAGCCGTTCATGGCTGACACGGGTGTCGTTGTGCTCGACGACGTGTTGCCGCGCAACGGGCTTGAGGCGGCCCGCGACCGCAAGACCGAGCCATGGACGGGCGATGTGTACAAGGTGGTCGAGACCTTGCGCCGTACCCGTCCCGACCTTGTCGTACTGCTCGTCAACACCGCTCCCACCGGCACTGCCGTGGTGATTGGCGTCGACAAAACCTCCACGCTTCTCAAGGATGCCTACCCCGCAGAGGAGGCGTACCTGACCCGGCCGGATCCTCAGACCCCGCCGCAGGAGTATCTAGACCGCTCGATTGCTCTTGAGCCAGCCGTCCTTCTCGAGTCGCCGGTATGGGACCTGCTCGTCACTATCCGGAACTCGGGAGACCTTGCTGACCTCGCCGCCGTCCGGGATGAGCTGCGGACATTAGAACGTACCGGCAAAGGCGACGGCGTCAAGAATGAAAGCAGTCACTCCGATCAACGCTGAAACAGTTGCGATCTTCGGTAAGGAAGCAGGACCCAGCGTGATCTCGTTATCCAGGGTTACTTCCAGGCGTACAGGCGGATGGTGGTCCACGAGGACGTGGATCGAATCTGAACAAGATCACACAGCTGATTGGCGAACCACAGGCCGTCGAGGTCATCGCCCATCGGTGCTCGTCGCCCGACCATCACGTCGCTGACGGCGGTGTCGTCGGAGACTTCGAAGATCAGTTTCTTTGGCATGTCCCACAGCCTGACAGTTGCGTGAGAGGCTCCGCGCCGCAGGCTGCCCGCGGCCAGACGCCGTACTGCGGCCGCGAGATTGGTCACCTTGTCCGACCAGAAGCCGGCGGCAGTTGCGGTCAAGGTGACCTCATCGACGACACCGCGGACGTTGGATGAAGTCAGGGTGAACTGCACGGATTCTGTTGGTAGCTCAGGCAGCTGAGATCCGAACATCCATTCGACATGGGATCGACCTGCGTAGTGCGGGTTGCCCTGATATTCGTTTCCGAGAACGACGGCGGGATGGCTGCGGTACGCCTCTGCGATCACGGCGTCATCCAGGTCGTGCACCGCGTACGGGCAGAGCAGCCAGAACGGCGTCTCCGGCTCAACGGCGAGATTGAGCAGTGCTTCATGCAGTTGGCACTCCACGAGCTCCTCAGGACGCCGCCCACTCCAGATCGGTTCGCCGATGCCGCGTAGCGGGCGACCGTCAGCGGCGTGCTCGGTTAGAAATTGCTGCCACGCAGGGATGATCCGCGCTGGATTATGGCCCAATCGAGCCATGTCCACGAATCTGACTT
>DATLQP010000231.1:0-6559 GCA_035535155.1 Propionibacteriaceae bacterium | reverse complement strand
CAAATCGAGCTGGCCGCGCGCCGCGCGGCTGGGCGATAAGCATCCCGAGCAAGCGACGCACCTCGGGGATAGAACCTGGGCCCGAAACCTCGTTGCGACGAGGTCCCGAGGCCGTCAGGGTCCCAATCAAGATCGTTGTGGCTGCCATTCTGACGTGCGCGCGTAGCTCTTACGAAGGGAACCTAGCCCGCGTCTTTCGCGAGGTCGGGTGACAAGATCGTCACCACACTCGAGTCGTCCTGGGCGCCGAGGCCGGCGGCTTCAGCGATGAGGTAGAGCTGCTCGGCCGCGGCCGCCAGTGGCAGCGGGACGTGGCAAGCACGGCCGACGCTGGTCACGATCCCCATGTCCTTCACGAAGATGTCGACGCGTGACTTGACCTCGGCGCCGCCGGCATAAGCCTGCAGCATGCGGGGCCCCCGATCGGAGAACATGAACGAGCCTGCCGCGCCCTGCGACAGTGCACTGATCACTACGGCCGGGTCGAGTTCCAGTCCACGGGCGAGGGCGATCGCCTCGGCTGCGGCAGCGATGTGGACCCCGGCGAGGAGCTGGTTGATGGCCTTCAGGGCCTGGCCGTCGCCCGGTCGTTGACCGACGATCGTCAGTGTCGAGGCGAGGTGGTCGAGCACTGGTCGGGCTGCCGTCAAAGCGTCGGGCGTCGCTCCGACAACAATGAGCAAGTCACCATTTCCGGCCCTGACCGGCCCGCCGCTGATCGGAGCGTCAACGAGCGGGTGTCCGGCGTCCTCGAGCCTGTCGGCCAATCCCCGCGCAGCTTCGGGGCCGATGGTGCTGGTCAAGATCACCGGGGCGCCGGGTCTCAATGACTGCAGCACCCCATCCTTGTCGAAGATCGCGGATTCGGCCTGGCTTTGATCGCGAACGGCAAGCAAGGCAATGTCAGCGTTCCTGCTGGCGCCTTCAGGGGTGGCCTCGGCGGCGATGCCACGTTCTGTTGCGAGCTGACGGCGCGGCTCGAAGGGGTCAAACCCGGTCACGGAGAACGCGGTCGCCAGGTGGGTGGCCATAGGTAGGCCCATGGCGCCTAGGCCGATGACGGCAATGTTGGTTCTGTTCTCGGGCACGGCGTGGACTCTCCTTTTGGAAGTAAGGATGCGTTCAGACACTTCGCAGCGTGTCGATCACCGCCGCGAGCGCATCGTCATCGCCCACGTTTCCGGCGAACACGATGTACGGGATGCCCTGCGCAGGCCCGGTGACAGGCTCCCAGAGCGAGATGATGCCTGGCAGCATCGTGCCACGACACCAGGCTCGTCGAATCCCCAGACCCTCGGTCGCGGTGTCGGATGAGGTGATGCCGCCCTTGGCCAGGACGAAGGCCGGTCGGACCTGGCTCACGATCTCGCGGACCGTACCGACGAGCGCGGCGCTCACCGTGCGGGCGATCACCAAGCTGCTCACGGCATCGTTGCCTGTCACCAGCGTTCGACTGGTGCGGATCACGATGTCGCTGTCGGCATCGTTGTTCCGCAGTGTCCTCGCAGCTTGCCGTGCGACATCGGTGACGTGCCGGTCACGGGCGCTGTCCTCGAGCAGAGTGGGGACATCGAGCTCCACTTCAATGATCTTGCCCCGGTCGCGTAGCCGGTCGAGTTGGCGGGTGGTGAGCCCGACGTGCGACCCGACCGCGATCAGACCATGTGCTGTCGCTGGGCGCGTTTCGTCAGAGTCCGTCGGGCGCCGGGCGAAGATCTCCCTCAGCCGGTCCGGATCTGCCGGCGGCGTTGCGCGCTGACCGGTCCGGGCACGAACGAACGAAGGCCCGATCCGGTAGATGAAGTTCTTGCCCGCGGCCTCGGCGCGAAGCAGCGCGAGGACCACCACCTGTTGGTCGGCGTCTTCGGCGGTGTCCACGACCACCGGTTGGCCGTTGCGTAGATCGGCCAGGATCTCGTAGACCCTCTCCGGGCCACCCACCCGAATGTCGGTCAACGTAATCGTGGCAACCTCTTCGCGTGGGATTCGACCGGCGGTCTTCTCCTCGACCCAGTCGCGTAGGTCGGAGTTGCGGTAGCCGAAGCTGGCATCCTTTGCGAATTCGCTATGCGAGACCGGGATCATGCCCTCGGCTGTGCGGGCCCAGTGCACGGAGTCCACAGTAAGGCGACCGGGCTCGACGTAGCTCGGGCAGATGATCACGCCGTCGACCACGGTGCCGCGCGCGGCCAGTTCTTCGGCCAGGACGTCGGTCTCAAGAGGGAAGTAGCCGCGCAACGTGGAGTCGCTACGGCTCGCGATCACATAAGACACCTGTTCCAGACTGGCCGCCTGGTCCAGTGCGTCGACGATCTGGCGGTTGCGTTCCGCCGCGTCGGCCTCAGAGAGGCTGCGGGTGTTGGTCAGCACGAAGAAACCGGTGGTTGGCTGTTGCAGCGCCCACTGCACGTCCGCGACTGTCCAGCTCGTTAACACCGGCAGATCGGCAATGGTCTGAGTACCCGTGGGGTCGTCGTCCAGCGCGACCAGCCGCCGGCCCTTTCGTACCTCGTCCAGGTTCGCACCTACATCGAGAACGGGTGGTTGTTCGGCGAGCAGTTGTTCCAGCGTGATGGCGCCGACAGATTGAGGCGACGGTGCGGGTGGGGAACCAGTGGTCACGGTAAATCCCCTCGGTTGGGGCCAGTCGTTCCTGTGAGACTACCGAGATGCCAGGCGTGCATCCCGGGCAGGGGAGTCTTTTTTGTTGATACGCGAGGATCGGGGTACTGAGGCACTGGACGCAGTTGGCGGCATGGCAGTAAACATAGGAACACGTCTTAGCCGACTCCCAGTGGGCGGGCGTGCCGTTGTCCGAATTGGACGATCACGCACTGTGGAAGGTCGTTGACATGACCGAGCAGATCGAGCACATCGCAGTGATCGGTGCCGGTTACATGGGGGGCGGCATCGCGCAGGTGTTCGCCATGGCCGGCTTGGACGTCGTCATCTCCGACGCCGATCCGGACCTGACCCATCGCCACCTTGATCGTTTACGCCGTGAGGCCGAAGACTTCGAGAAGCAGGGTCTCCTCGAGCCGGGCTCGGCCGACCTGGTGCAAAAAAACCTCCGGGCCGCCGACACCCTCGCTGAGGCTGTATCCGGGGCCGATTTGATCGAAGAGGCGGTGCTGGAGCGGCCCGAGATCAAGGGTCCGGTGTTACGCAGCATCGAGGCGGCGGCACACCCGGACGCAGTGATCGGCAGCAATACTTCGACCTTGCCAATTGGTGATCTTGCCGCTGATCTCAGACACCCCGAGCGATTTCTCGGCGTGCACTTCTCCAACCCTGCGCCGTTCATCCCGGGGGTGGAGCTGATCGCGCACTCAGGAACCGACCAGGGCGTCGTCGAGGCAGTCGAGGCCCTGGTTCCGCGTACCGGAAAGCTGACGGCGCGGGTTAACGACAAGGCCGGCTTCGTACTCAACCGGCTGCAATACGTTCTGCTCAAAGAGGCCTTCAACCTCGTGGAGGAGGGAGTGGCCACGGCGGAGGACGTGGACATCATCGTCCGCACCACCTTCGGTTACCGGCTGCCGTTCTTCGGGCCGTTCGCCATCGCCGACATGGCAGGGCTGGACGTCTACCAGGACGGTTTCAATACCTTGCATCAGCACTACGGCGAGCGGCTGGCAGCGCCCGCGATGCTCACCGACCTGGTCGGGGCCGGCAAGTACGGGGTCAAGCAAGGCGGCGGCCTCGTCACCCCGGCCGGTGACCAGGCAGCACTGGTCGCCTACCGCAACACCGCATACGCCCGGCTCGGACAACTGCTCAAGGAGCTCGGGCCAGCCCCGAAGGGAGGAACCGACGAATGATCAATGCTCCATACACCGCCGAGACCTGGCCTGTTGCGGCTGCAATGCTGCCCTTCGGAAGCACCGACTCGAAGGGTGGGCCAATCCACGACGCCGACCCGGAGGAGTGGGCGAAGCACCTGCGGCTGGTGCGGCGGATTGGCTTCACCGAGGTTGACCCCACGGACACCTGGGTCCGGGTGGGTGATCTCAGTCCGGAGCGGCTCGAGGACTTCAAGAGTGTGCTGAAGGATATGGGCCTGACCATTCCCGCCATCTCAACATCTCGCCGCAGCGTAATGGATCCCGAACACGGTGAGGAGTACCTCGCCTACAGTCACCGGCTGCTGGACAAGGCTGTGGAGCTGGGCGTGCCGATGGTGAGCTTCGGGTTTTTCCAAGCGTTCACCCCCGAACAGGAGAAGACCCTGTGGTTCTGGCTTGCCGAGGGTTGGCACGACGACGAGTCGCCGGAGGCCCGGAGTCACGCAGCTGCATTGATCAGGGAGTTGGCCGAGCACGCGGCAAGCAACGGTCAGCAGATCACCCTCGAGATGTATGAGGACACCTACGTCGGCACCGCCGACGGCGCGGTCGCCTTCCTGGAGGAGGTCGGGCACGAAGCGTGCGGCCTAAACCCGGATATCGGCAACTTCGTCCGGCTGCACCGTCCTCTGGAGCCAGTTCAGGACATGTTCGACAAACTGCTGCCCTACACCAACTACTGGCACGTCAAGAACTACCTGCGCGACGAGGACCCGGAGACCGGTCAGGTGATGACTTTCCCGGTGCCGATGGAGTTCGGCTTGATCAACTACCGCGCGGCGATCAGCCAGGCGCTCCACCTCGGCTTTCGTGGGGCGTTCCTGTGCGAGCACTACGGCAGCGACGCGATCACGGTGATCGGCAAGAACCGCGCCTACGTCCGAGACATTCTCGCCAGTCTGATCGACTGACCCAGAAGAGGAGTCCGCATGACCGCCGCCCCAGCCACTGAAACCTCCACCGCCGTACCCCGGTTGCCCGACCCACGTACCGCCATCGTCACAGGGGCCGGCGGCCCGGCGGGTATCGGCCGAGTTACCGCCCGACTGCTGGCCGAGAATGGCTGGCACGTCGCTCTGATCGATATCAACGCCGACGGCCTGGTCGGTGTAGAGCAAGAGCTCCGTGACGCCGGTCATCAGAATGTGCTCGCGCTACCGACCGACATCGCGTCCGAATCTTCGGTGAGCGAGACGTACGAGCGGATCGATTCAGAGCTTCCGCAGATAGTCGGCCTGGTCAATCTGGCCGGCATCGCATGTCCGGTGCGCTTGGACGAATGCAGTCTGGCGGAGTTCGAGCGCGTGATGGCGGTCAATGTCACGGGTTCGTTCCTGATGCTCAAAGCTGCGGCGGCGCGGATGATCCCGCAGGGGGTCGGCCGGATCGTCAATACGTCCTCGATCACCGCCTTGGACGGGGGCGGCACGTTTTCCAAAGGCGTCTACGCCACCGCAAAGGCGGCAGTGATCGGGATGTGTAAGGGCGGGGCCCGCGAGCTTGGTCCGTACGGGATCACCGTGAACGTCCTGGCCCCGGGACCGGTCGACACCGAGATCATGGGCGGCCGGCTCACCGAGGAGCGCAAGGAGTCGATGTCCGCTGGCATTCCGCTCGGCCGGGTTGGCCAGCCGACCGAAATCGCCGCGACGGTGGCGTTCCTGCTCTCCGAAGGGGGCGGCTACATCAACGGCGCAACCATCCAAGTCGACGGGGGCAAGCACATGCACTGACCCATGCGCCTTGAGCTTGGCGAAGGGCATCAATCGGCGCTTCGCCAAGCTCAGCGCAGGTAATCCACAACCAAGGGAGAAAACGATGACTGATACCACGACTAGAGAGAACGCCGGACGGCGTTTCGACCTGACTGAGTCGGCGAACAAGAAGGTCTTCCGACGGCTTGTCCCCTTCCTGCTGTTGATGTATGTGATCGCGTTCCTCGACCGCAGCAATGTCTCATTCGCCCAGCAGGAGTTCGAGGCCGACTTCGGCATCAGCGCAGCCTCGTACGCCTTCGGCGCCGGCCTCTTCTTTGTCGGCTATGCCATCTTCGAAGTCCCGAGCAACCTGCTGTTGCATCGGGTCGGGGCGAAGTGGTGGCTGTCTCGCATCATGGTGACCTGGGGCATTGTCGCTGCCGCCTTCATGTTCGTCCAGGGGCCAACCAGCTTCTACGTCCTGCGTTTCCTGCTCGGTGTCATGGAAGCCGGTTTCTTCCCCGGCGTCATCCTGTTCCTCACCTACTGGGTTCCAGCACGGCACCTGAGCCGGGCCCGCGGCTACTTCTATATGGGCATCGCGCTGGCGGGCATTCTCGGCAACCCGCTGTCCGGCAGTCTGTTAGAGCTCAACGGCTTCCTCGGGCTGCGCGGCATCCAGTGGATGTTCCTGGTCGAAGGCCTGCTAGCGGTCGCGGTCGGCATCTGGGCCTTCTTCTACCTGACCGACAGGCCCGAGAAAGCGACGTGGTTGCCCGACGACCAGCGCCAGGCGTTGGTGGAGACGATCGACGCCGAGGACACCGCCAAGGATGAAGGCCACGGGCCGAAGAAGGTGCTGGCCGCCCTGGCCAACTGGCGGGTGTGGTACTTCGCGCTGATCTATTTCTGCCTCCAGATCGCGGTCTACGGTGTCACGTTCTTCCTGCCCACCCAGGTGACCGCCATCACCGGCCAGAAGCTCGGCTTCCAGTCTTCGCTGGTGACCGCCATCCC
>DATLQP010000230.1:0-3637 GCA_035535155.1 Propionibacteriaceae bacterium | reverse complement strand
GCACCGTCCGCGTCATCACGCCCTACGGCAGCCTGACGGTCGACCAGATCCTCGGCAGGCAGGGGGAGATGCTCGCCGATGACGCCCGAGCGACAATCCGCGGCGAACCTCTGCCAGAGCAAGACCCGCTCCGGCTATTGGCCGCCCGCAGCCTTCCCCCACTGGTCTGCGCGATCTCCCCGTGAGGTAGGCGGTCACAGGACCAGGTCGGAGAACGCTAGATCGGCGGCTGCCACTCCGAGACCAGCAGACGGAGCTGCTGGTGCTCCTCGTCGGCGAGTGCCGTGCTCGGCGACGATCTCCGACATCGATGGCACGTGCAACCCCTACGTGGTCCGCCGGAGTGTCGACGCAGGGTCGCGGGCCGCGGGCGTAGCGTTTGCAACGACTGTCGAGCCAGGAGGTCACGGGTGACCAGACCAGACACTCAGCCACCGCCAGACATCGATCCGGGCGATCCGCGATGGCGACCAACACCGACCAAGTTCCTGGTCGCGGGCATTCTCCTCATCGCGATCGTCGTTCCGCTGCTCGTGTCCACCTACGCGCGCATCGAGCCCAGGCTGTTCGGGTTCCCGTTCTTCTACTGGTACCAGTTGGCCTGGGTCTTCCTCGCGGCCGGGTTGTGTGCGCTCAGCTTCCTGCTGCTCAAGCGGGAACATGACGCCTACGCGCGCTCCAATCCGCGCGGCGAGCAGGAGTCGGCGGAGTGACCGGGATCAACTGGGTCGCCCTGATCGTCTTGATCCTGCTGTTCGCCCTGGTCACGGTGATGGGGTTCATGGCGGCCCGCTGGCGCCGGCCGAAGGACCTCGACTCGCTGCACGAGTGGGGCCTGGGCGGCAAGAGCTTCGGCACGGTGATCACCTGGTTCCTGCTCGGTGGCGATCTGTACACCGCCTACACGTTCATCGCCGTGCCCGCGGCGATGTGGGCCACGGGCGCGGTCTCCGGGTTCTTCGCCGTGCCGTACACGGTCGTGCTGTATCCGATCATCTTCTTCTTCCTGGGCCGGATGTGGTCGGTCGCCCACCGGCACGGCTACGTCACGACCGCCGACATCGTGCAGGGCCGCTACGGCACCCGGAGCCTCAGCCTCGCGGTCGCGCTGACGGGCATCCTCGCGACGATGCCCTATATCGCCCTGCAGCTCGTCGGCATCCAGGCAGTGCTCGAGGTCCTCGGCATCGGGGGCAGCAGTCCGCTGGCCCGCGACCTCCCGCTGCTGATCGCCTTCGCCGTGCTGGCGGCGTACACCTACTCCTCCGGCCTGCGCGCGCCGGCGATAATCGCGTTCGTCAAGGACACGCTGATCTACCTCGTGATCGCCGTGGCGGTGATCTACTTCCCGCTCAAGCTCGGCGGCTGGCTCGGCATCTTCGACGCCGCGCAAGCCAAGATGGCGACGAAGACCGCCGCGGGGACGCCGACCGGCATCTTCATCCCCACCGAGCTCACCTACTGGGCGTACGCCTCGCTCGCCCTGGGGTCCGCGCTGGCCCTGTTCATGTACCCGCACTGTGTCACGGCCACCTTGAGCTCGAAGGACCGCAGCACGGGACGTCGAAATGCAGCGATCCTGCCGGCCTACTCCCTGCTGCTCGGGCTGCTCGCCTTGCTCGGCTACGTCGCCATCAAGGCGGGCACGCAGCCGATCGGGCTGGACGGCAAGGTCAATCCTCAGCTGGTGATTCCCCAGCTCTTCGAGGACTTCTTCCCGAGCTGGTTCACCGGCGTCGCCTTCGGCGCCATCGCCATCGGGGCGCTGGTCCCCGCCGCGATCATGTCCATCGCCGCGGCCAATCTGTTCACGCGCAACATCTACAAGGCCTACCTGAGGCCCGCGGCGACCGACGCCCAGGAGGCGAAGGTCTCCAAGATCGCCTCACTGATCACGAAGTTCGGGGCTCTGCTGTTCGTCTTCTTCCTCGACCGGCAGAACGCCCTCAACTTCCAGCTGCTCGGCGGCGTGTGGATCCTCCAGACCCTGCCCGCAATTGTGTTCGGGTTGTTCACCCGGTGGTTCCACCGCTGGGCGCTCCTCGCCGGCTGGGCGGTTGGGATGGCGTTTGGCACGATTGTCGCTTACGGCTACTGCACGCTCTGCAGCACGCGGCCGTTCGCCAACTCGCTGTCGGTCGTTCCGCTGCTCGGCCGTTCGGGCTACATCGCGCTGACCGCGCTGGCGGTCAACATTGTCGTCGCGGTGCTGCTGACGTTGGTGCTGCGGGCAATGAAGGTGGGCAACGGCACCGACGTTACCGTCCAGTCGGACTACTTCGCCGACGTCGGAGACCCGGGCGTGCAGCGGACGGTCGATGAGTCCCAGCCGGTTCACTGAGCAACTATGAGCACCGTGACCTCGGCCGATGGCACCACCATCGACTACGACGCCTACGGCAATGGACCGACAGTCATCTTCATTGGCGGCGCATCTCAGCATCGCGCGATTGATCAGCGGACGACTGAGATCGCGAAGCAGTTAGCAGCGGAAGGCTTCACGGCCGTCGATTACGACCGGCGCGGTCGTGACCGATCCGGCGACACACCGCCCTGGTCGCTGGACCGCGAGGTCGAGGACGTCGCGGCCTTGATCGAAGCTACCGGAGCGCCCGCCGCCCTCTATACAAGCTCCTCAGGCGCCGGAATCGCACTCGCAGCGGTGACAGAGGGGCTGGACGTGTCAGCGCTTGCTCTATACGAGCCGCCATACTTCGCCGGATCCGACGGCACCGAGCACATCACCACGCTCGAGCGAATGATCAACGCCGGCCAGCTCGACGAAGCGACCCGCTACAACATAACGGCAATCATCGGGCTGCCCGCTGAGGCAGTCGAGGAGATGGCGCAGTCGCCATGGTGGCCTGGCCTCGTAGCGGTTGGACCCACCCTCGTCTACGACCACAAGGCCTCACACGACATCGAGACCGATCCCGACTGGCGCACCCGCTGGGCCGCTGTAACCGTTCCCACCGTCGTCTACTCCGGAGACCAGACCTTCCCCGGACTGCCCGAGGCCGCCGACGCCGTCGCAGCCGCACTGCCTAACGCCCAGCGGCACGTGCTCCCTGGCCAAGACCACGGGCCAACGCCCGAGGCCATCGTGCCTGAGCTGGTTAGGTTCTTGCGGTCGATCGCCTAGAGACTGTCAAGGTGAGTGCACTGCCTCGCATAACGGTCGGCTTGCTGACGCATCGGATGTCGGTAAGTCTGGCGGTCTGTGTGCAGATGAGGTCGGGCGCGATTTCGGACGTTCTACACTGCTAGCAAGTACGGTTTGTGGGAATCGCTACCGTCGCATTCATTGACGATTCGCAGGCTGGTTTCTCTGGCTGTGAGCGCGCCACTGATCCAAGGCGAAGTAACGCACTTAAGCAAGCTTGAGCAGAATCAGTCAGTATGTGTGTCCACCGACAAGGGTGCTTGGGCAGTGCTCGACCTCATCAGCGCCACGCGTTCTAGGAGTGGCCTCGGTGCCGGAGACCTCACGTTCGACGTGCGTCTCTTCGGCAATTGAAGCCGTCCGCGCCAGGAATGCCGTCCCGCTGACCGGTCGGCTTGCGGGGCAGACTTCCGAGCGCAATACGAATCCTGGCGTGAATTGTTGCCCGACAGGGGTGTGGAGTGCCTCGCTCAT
>DATLQP010000229.1:0-3970 GCA_035535155.1 Propionibacteriaceae bacterium | reverse complement strand
GTTGTCAGTCGAGTGTGATGACGACCTTGCCGTTTACGCGGCCCCGCTCGACGTACGCCAGCGCCTCGAGGGTCTGGGCAAATGGGAACATCTTGTCAATGACCGGGCGGAGGTGGCCGGCGTCGTAGAGGCTGGCCAGCTCGCGCAGCTGGGCGCCGTTGGCCTGCATGAACAGGAACGAGTAGCTCACACCTAGCTTGCGGGCTTGCTTGTGGACCTTTCGGCTCAGCAGCCCCATCACGACGCCAATGTACTTCGGCGCCCCGAGCTGCTTCGCGAACCCGGGGTCCGGCGGGCCGGTCACGCTGATCGCCTGTCCGCCGGGCTTGAGGACCGTGAGGGACTTCTCGAGGTTTTCGCCGCCGAGCGAGTCCAGCACGACGTCGTAGCCGGAGAGGACGTCGGCGAAGTCCTCCTTCTTGTAGTCCACGACGACGTCGGCGCCGAGGCTGCGGACCAGCTCCGCGTTCTTTCCGCTCGCGGTCGTCGCCACCGTGGCGCCGAGGTGCTTGGCGAGCTGGATCACGGTCGACCCCAGGCCGCCGGAGCCGGCGTGGACAAGGACCTTCTGGCCAGGTTTCAGGTGGGCGCGGTCGAAGAGGGCCTGCCAAGCAGCCAGTGACACCAGCGGCACCGCGGCCGCCTCGTGCGGGGTGAGTGAGTCTGGCTTGGGCGCGACGTCGTCCTGGTCGATCGCGATGTACTCCGCGAAGGTCCCGATCCGCAGATCGCGGGGGCGGGCGTAGACCTCATCGGCTACCTGGAAGTCGCGGACGGCGGAACCGACCCTGGTCACCACGCCGGCAACGTCGTGGCCGAGCACGAACGGGGTCCGGTACTTCAGGAGCTGTTTGAACTCGCCGTTGCGGACCATCTTGTCCAGCGGGTTGACGCTGGCGGCGCTCACCTTGACCAGCACGTCACCATCGCCGACCTCAGGCTCGGGCACGTCGGCGGCGCGCAGTCCGTCCTTGCCGTACTTCTCGACAACGAATGCCTTCATGACCCTTCCCCTCTCAGAGGAACTCCAGAGCCCGCTTGACGAAGTCCTTGTGGAACTGGAACACGCCGCCGTGTCCGGCGTCGGGATAGATGACGAGTTGGCTGTTGGGGAGTCGTCGGTCGAGGTCGACGGTGTTCTTGGTGGGCACCATCTTGTCGCTGTCACCGTTCATGACGAGCACCGGCTGGTGGATGCTCGCGAGGTCCGCGGGCTTCTGCTGACCCCATCGGTGGATGGCCTTGAGCTGGGCGCGGAACGAGCGCACCGACATGGCCTTGTCGCGGTCGTTGGTCCGTTCCTCCAGCCGTGCCAGGAACTCCTTGCCGGCGCGCCGCCCGTTCGGTGTCCTGGTGAAGAAGAGAAACTGCTTGGGGTCCTGGCGGGTGAGCAGTCCTCGCGCGGTGTCGAGGTAGGTGATGCGGGTCATTTTGTCGATGCCTTCGCCGCCCGCAGGGCCGGTTCCGGCGATGATCATCTTGCGCACGAGCTGCGGCTGCTGCTGCGCAATCACCTGGGCGATCATGCCGCCCATGGAGAACCCGAACAGGTCGGCCTGATCCACGCCGACGGCGTGGATGAAGGTGACGGCGTCCCTGGCCATCTCCTCGATGGTCGTCGGCGTCGCCCCGCTGGAGGCACCGACACCTCGGTTGTCAAAGGTGATCACCCGATGCTTGGCGGCGATGCCGTCCACGACTCGGGGGTCCCAGTTGTCAACGACCGCGGCCAGGTGGGTGAGGAAAACCACCGGCACCCCGGTGCTCGGGCCGAGCTGACGGTAGGCGAACTCCACGCCGCCGGCCTTGATGGTGTGCGTCGGCGCGGTTTGCCACGTCGTGTTCAAAGCCGCACCGGTGGGTGCTGCCTGGACCGTCGTCATCGCTTTTCTCCTTTGCGCGTAGGTTGGCATTGCATTACGAGCATAATACTATAGTACGGTCATAATGCAATGGTGGGACGCGAACACCTCCCCACGACACGATCGAGAGCAGTTCGGCGAGAGAGGTCGCTAATGCGCTACAGCAAGGACCACAAGCAGGCCACCAGACAACGCATCCTCCAAGCGGCCGGACGGCGCTTCAAAGGAGACGGCATCGAGAGCGCCGGCGTGGCCGCCGTGATGTCCGACGCCGGCCTGACCAACGGCGCCTTCTACGCCCACTTCGCGTCTAAGGAAGATCTCGTCGCGAACGTGCTCGCCGACCAGCTGCGCGCCCAACGCCAAAGCTTCGACGCCCAGCCCCCGGATCGGGGAGGACTCGAAGCGTTCATCCGCTCTTACCTGTCCCCGCAGCACCGCGACCAGTACGCCGACGGCTGCCCGTCGGCTGCGCTGCTCGACGAGATCGCCCGCCGCCCCGCCGCCACCAAACAGGTCTACACCGACGAACTGATGGGCGTCATCGACGACATCGCGTCGCTTCTCAACCCGACACATGCCGAGGCGGCTCGAACCGACGCACTCGCGCTCTTCGGATTGATGCTCGGCACCCTGCAACTCGCCCGGGCGCTCACAGACCGCGACCTGTCCGACCAGCTCCTCGCCCGCGGCGTCGAGACGGCCATCAAGCTGCTGAACGACCGGGACTGTCGGTTGAACGGTGGAACTGGTCTGAAATCCGAAAGGAGTTAGACCATGACTGACACGATCAACGACGTGGCAGCAGAACCAGCAGCACAAGAGGTGCCGGCGGCGCCGGCGATTGACGAGCAGAGTGTCGCCGAGCAGCTGGTGGCCCAGGCCCGGGAGAAGGGCGTGGAGCTGGTCGGCCCCGACGGGCTACTCAGCCAGCTCACGAAACGGGTGTTGGAGACCGCGCTCGAGGCTGAGATGACCGACCATCTGGGCTATGACAAACACGACCGGGCCGGGCGTAACCACCGCAACTCCCGCAACGGAATCCGGTCCAAGACGGTGCTGACCGAGATCGGTCCGGTCGAGATCGACGTGCCCCGCGATATCGACGCCTCGTTCACGCCCATGATCGTCAAGAAGCGGCAACGCCGGCTGACCGGGGTCGATCAGATCGTGCTGTCGCTGTCGGCGCGGGGGCTGACCACCGGGGAGATCTCGGCGCACTTCGCCGAGGTCTACGGCGCTTCGGTGTCGAGGGAGACGGTCTCCAAGATCACCGACCAGGTGCTGGAGGAGATGGGCGCCTGGATGAACCGGCCGCTGGATGAGGTGTATCCGGTCATCTTCATCGACGCGATCGTGGTCAAGGTCCGCGACGGTCAGGTCCGCAACAAGCCGATCTATGTAGTCATTGGCGTCACCGTGAACGGAGAACGCGACATCCTCGGCCTGTGGGCCGGTGACGGGTCGGAGGGCGCGAAGTTTTGGCTGCAGGTGCTCACCGAGCTGAAGAACCGCGGCGTCGCCGACGTGTGCATCGCGGTCTGCGACGGCCTAAAGGGCCTGCCTGAGGCCATCAACACCGTCTGGGAGCTCACCACCGTTCAGGCGTGCATCCTGCACCTGATCCGCAATACGTTCCGCTATGCGTCGCGGAAGTACTGGGATCAGATCGGCCACGACCTCCGGCCGGTCTACACCGCCGCGAACGAAGCTGAGGCGAAGGCTCGCTTCGAAGAGTTCGCCGACAAGTGGGGCAAGCCTTATCCAGCGATCACCATGCTGTGGCAGAACGCGTGGAGTGAGTTCGTGCCGTTCCTGGACTACGACGTCGAAATCCGCAAGATCATCTGCTCAACGAATGCCATTGAGTCATTGAACGCCCGGTACCGGCGGGCAGTGCGGGTCCGCGGCCACTTCCCCAACGAGCAGGCCGCACTCAAGTGTCTCTACCTGACCACCCGATCGCTGGACCCCACCGGCAAGGGCAAGGCACGATGGGCCACAAGGTGGAAGCCAGCCCTGAACGCATTCGCCATCACCTTCGAAGGCCGCATCCCCACCCGATGAACAACCGACCAGACCAGATCAACCGTTTTCCTGACAGACCC
>DATLQP010000228.1:0-2719 GCA_035535155.1 Propionibacteriaceae bacterium | reverse complement strand
CCCTCCGATTTCCACCTCGAACGGAACGAGGAATGTGTGCAGTTGATCACTGACGCATGCACCGCATCACTTTGGCTGGATCCCTTTCGGATCGACGTGCATCGCAGCGATGGATCGGCGGTGATCGAGACCGCGCAAGATGCCGATGAGCAGTTCTGGGCGTACGCGACCCTGAACGACTCGTTCACGATCCGACGGCGCTGCCGGCAGGAGGACGCGATCTTCGGCTTGGGCGAAAAATCGGGCCGACACAATCGCAAGGGCCGCGACTTCACCATGTGGAACACCGACGTGCTGAGCCCTTTCGCAACTGTGGAATTCACCGCCGGCAAGCCCCCCGATGACCCGCGCGGGGACTTCCACAGCGTGGAATTCGATCCCTACTACGTCACCATCCCGTTCTTCTATCACCAGTCCTATCCCGGTGGAGGCATGGCGGCATCCTTTGTGGACAACGGATATCGCGGCGCGTACGAGTTCTCCTACGACGAGGAGTACCGGATCATTTTCCGGGGCGGTCAATACACTGAGTACGTCTTCGCCGGGCCCGACATGCCCGCGATCTTGGAGTCCTACACCTGGCTGACCGGGCGTACCGCGCCGCCGCCGATCTGGTCGCTGGGATATCACCAATGCCGCTGGTTCGAATACACCCAAGACGCTGTGCAGGAGGTCGCGCAGCGGCATCGCGACAATGACATCCCCTGCGATGCCGTTTGGCTGGATATCGAGTACATGGACGGCTATCGCGTCTTCACTTGGGATGCAGACCGGTTCCCCGACCCGCCCGGCATGCTGAAACGCCTTGACGAGCAAGGATTCCGGGTGATCACGATCATTGACCCGGGTGTCAAGTTCGACCCCGGCTACTGGGTCTTCGATCAAGCCGTCGAACGTGACCTGCTGTGTCGCACCGAGGGAGGCGATATCTATATCGGCCAGGTTTGGCCCGGCAACACGGCCTTCCCCGACTTCGTCACCGAGGAGGCCCGGGCCTGGTGGGGAGAGCTCAACGCAACACATGTGCTCTCTGGACTGGCTGGGATCTGGAATGACATGAACGAGCCGGCAACCGGGGACATCCCGGCCAAACCGATGCGCTTCGGCCGCGGCGAGTACGCACATGAGCGCTACCACAACCAGTACGCGCTGCTGATGGCGATGGGAACCAGGGCAGGACTGCTCGATGCGATGCCGGACCGGCGGACCTTCGTGCTGTCACGGGCCGGTTTTGCCGGCATTCAGAGGTTCGCGGCCAACTGGATGGGTGACAACCAATCGCGCTGGGATCACTTGTGGCTGAGCATCGCGATGGGATCGGGGTTCGGGATCTCGGGGCAGGCATTCATCGGTGCCGACATCGGCGGATTCCAAGGAAGCTCGAACGCGGAATTGTTCTTGCGCTGGATGCAGTACGGCACCTTGACCCCGTTCTGTCGCAACCACTCCGAGATCGGAAATGTTGATCAGTACGCGTGGGCGTTCGGTGATGTTATTCAAGATCATGTGCGTACGGCGATCAAGCTCCGTTATCGGTTGCTGCCTTACCTGTATGCCTGCTTCCTCGAGGCGTCTGAGAGTGGCGCTCCGGTGCAGCGTCCGCTGGTTTTTGATCATCAACACGATGCGACGGTCCGGGACATCGATGATCAGTACTTACTGGGCCATGATCTGCTGATCGCGCCGGTGGTCGGGCCGGGGGTCACCAGTCGCCAGGTGTACCTACCCGCCGGGGATTGGTACGACTGGCACACCGGTGAATTCGTCGGCGGCACAAGATTTCTGATCGCTACGACTCCACTGGACCGGATTCCGATCTACGCGCGTGGTGGAGCGGTGATTCCCATGTGGCCGGAGGCACCGGCCTCTACCAGCGACTTTCACCCTACCGTTGTGGAGCTGCATCTCTTCGTGCCAAAATCCGCCGGCCTGTCGTACTCCAGGCTGCAGGAGGACGATGGGTTGACCTTTGCAGCCCTGCAAGGTGCTCTGTATCGAACGACGTTCACCGTCGAACGGGCCGGTGCCGAATTGACGATCAACGCCGAAGTGAGCGGGAACGGCTTCCCAGAATTCGCGCGGCAACATTTCGTGGTGGTGTTGCACGGGGCTGCGCCCGACGCGGCCACCCTGGACGACGTCATGATCATCGGGACTAACGGCCGGTTCGAGATACCCAACACCGGCACCGGTTTTACCTTCGCGTGCACGGTGCTGAGTGACTGAGTGAGGATGATCGTTCGATTGGTCGATCCTGCCGAAGCTCAACATTGATTCGTAGCCCCGACTTGTCTCGAAAGTGGTCGCAGACGACGTGTGACACGCGGCGGATGCACCTGTCACAGGTGACCACTTTCGTCCGAAGGGTCACCCAGACGTGGCGTCCAGATGCTGCAAGAGGTCATGCGCCGCAAGCTCGACCTCTTTGTGCCGCCACTCCGCCGCCCGGTAGACGCAGGCAATCAGGGCCGTACGGTGCACGCGCCGGAAGTCGCCGAAGACAAATGCACACCGAGCCTTCGTCTCGTCGGCGACGCCCTCAGTGAGGCCGAGATGCCAGGCGGCGTACTCCTCCCAGGAATGCCGCTCCAGGAAGGCGTTCTGATCGTCCGCGCGTGGCTGCACCTCGCCCCACTCGCTGTTGAGCACATATTGCCGAGCGTCGATCAATCGGCGGCAGTTGGCCACTGCTGCCTCGTTCAGCGCGTATTTCGCCATC
>DATLQP010000227.1:0-11751 GCA_035535155.1 Propionibacteriaceae bacterium | reverse complement strand
TGCCTTCGCGGGGGTGGCTTGGGCGGCCAGCGGAGATCTCGGAACCCTCCGACTCACTGGCCTTGGCCCACGGCTCTTTCCGTTGCTGGTGATGGCAGCTACGACCATGGGCCTCTCCGGCATGATCACCGGGCTCGCGCTTGGCCTGATTCCGCGCCGCGGTCGGTAGCGAGCAGCCCTCCGCGCCGCCGGCGGCCTGATCTTTGATGGGGCAAGCGAGCGGTCCCGCCCGGTCTGACCAGCCGGGCCCAGGCTGGTCGCTAGGCTGTGCGTCGTGCCCGAGCCCCTCGCCACTACGCGGCTGGGCCGGGCGGCTCGCCTCGTGATACTCATTTCGGGCAGCGGAACCCTGCTGCAGGCATTGATCGATGCCTGCGAAGACCCGGCGTACGGCGCCCAGATCGTGGCGGTCGGGTCGGATCGGCCTGAGATCGCTGGACTGGGGCGTGCGGAACGGGCGAGGATCCCCACCTTCGTTCTGGCCCTCTCCGACTACGCCACGAGGTCTGAGTGGGACCGAGCCCTCACCGCAGAGGTTGCCAGGTACGAGCCGGATCTGGTGATCAGCGCCGGTTTCATGAAGCTCCTGGGACCGGAGTTCCTCGGCCGCTTCGAAGGACGCATTCTCAACACCCACCCGGCGTTGCTCCCGTCGTTCCCGGGCATGCACGGTCCGCGGGATGCATTGGCCTACGGCGTCAAGATCACCGGCGCCACCGTGTTTCTGGTGGATGCTGGGGTGGACAGCGGCGTGATTTTGGATCAGCAAGCGGTGCCGATTGCCGACGACGACACGGTGGAGTCGTTGCACGAGAGGATCAAAGTCGTGGAACGCGAGCTGCTCGTCGCCATCACCCATCAACTCGCCACTCGAACGTGGCGAGTCGCCGACCGGAAAGTGCTGTGGACATGACGATCTCACCAGACAGCGGTGACACGACTCGCCGACCAATCAAGCGGGCCTTGGTCTCGGTCTATGACAAGACGGACCTTCTCATCGTTGCTCAGGCATTGGCCGAGGCGGGTGCCGAGATCGTCTCCACCGGTTCGACGGCGGCGACGATCGCGGGGGCTGGCCTCCGAGTGACCGCCATCGAGCAGGTGACTGGGTTCCCGGAGTGCCTCGACGGTCGGGTCAAAACCCTGCACCCGAAAGTCCATGCCGGGCTGCTTGCCGATCTTCGGCTGGAGGCTCATCGTGCCCAGCTCGCCGAGCTTGGCATCGAGCCATTTGATCTCTTGATCAGCAACCTTTACCCGTTTACGGCGACCGTGGCCTCCGGCGCGAGCCCATCGGAGTGCATCGAGCAGATCGATATCGGCGGTCCGGCCATGGTGCGCAGCTCGGCGAAGAATCATGCCTCAGTGGCCGTGATCACCTCGCCGCAGCAGTATCCGCAGCTCACGGATGCCCTCATAGCCGGCGGCTTCACGCTGGCGCAGCGGGAGGCGCTTGCTGCAGCTGCCTTCGTCCATACCGCCACCTACGACGTAGCGGTGGCTAGCTGGATGGGCAGCGTCGTCACCGACCTCAGTGACGGTACGGGCTTCCCGCGTTGGATGGGAGGGACCTGGGAGAAGGTCACCGGTCTGCGGTACGGGGAGAACCCGCACCAGCCGGCCGCCCTCTACCGCACCAGCGGGAGCGACAGTGGCCTGGCGAACGCTCAGCAGTTGCACGGCAAGGACATGTCGTACAACAACTATGTCGATGCGGACGCCGCGCGCCGATCCGCCGGCGACTTCGACGAGCCCGCGGTCGCGATCATCAAACACGCCAACCCGTGCGGCATTGCTATCGGATCGGACGTCGCGGAAGCCCATCGCAAGGCCCATGCCTGCGATCCGATCTCGGCGTACGGCGGGGTGATCGCGGCCAACCGGCCAGTCAGTGTGGAGCTGGCGCGTCAGGTTGCCGGCATCTTCACCGAAGTGATCATCGCGCCCGAGTACGAGGAGGGTGCGCTGGAGGTGCTGGCCAGCAAGAAAAACCTCCGAATCCTGGTGGTCGAGCCGCCCCATCGCGGCGGCGCCGAGAGTCGCCGCATCGATGGTGGACTGCTCGTCCAGCTCAGCGACCGCGTTGATTCTGATCATGACCGGGCCGTCAACTGGAAGCTGGTCGCGGGTCAGCCGGCCTCGGATGACACGCTGGCTGATCTTGAGTTTGCCTGGCGGGCAGCACGCTCCGTCAAGTCGAACGCGATCTTGCTTGCACGGGACGGTGCGTCGGTCGGCATCGGGATGGGTCAGGTGAATCGGGTCGATTCGTGCCGGCTCGCGGTCCAACGGGCTGGGGAGCGCGCCAGCGGTTCCGTCGCCGCTTCGGACGCATTCTTTCCGTTCGCGGACGGGCCGGAGATCCTGCTGGCGGCGGGAGTGTCCACTATCGTGCAGCCCGGCGGCTCGGTGCATGACGAGGACGTCATCGCGGCGATCCAGGCCGCCGGAGCGACCATGTACTTCTCTGGCGCGCGACACTTCTTTCATTAACTCTGATCAAGGGCTGGTGTGCAGATGACGGCACGGATTCTCGACGGCAAGGCTCTGGCGGCAACGATCAAGGCCGAGCTGAGGGATCGAGTTGCAACGCTCGCCAACGCCGACCGAGGTTTCGTACCCGGTCTCGGTACGGTGCTCGTCGGTGATGATCCGGGCAGCCGCGCGTACGTCCGGGGCAAGCATCGTGATTGCGCGGAAGTGGGAATCGCCTCCATCCAGGTGGAGCTGCCGGATTCCACCACCCAAGATGAGCTGGATGCAGTAATCGCAGACCTGAACGCCGACCCCGCATGCACCGGCTACATCGTCCAGCTGCCGTTGCCACCGCATCTCGACGACTACGCCGCACTCGGCATGGTCGATCCCGATAAGGATGCGGACGGGCTTCATCCTGTCAACCTGGGCAAGCTGGTGCTTGGCGCGCCCGGGCCCTTGCCGGGTACGCCGCGTGGCATCGTCGAGCTGCTCCGGCGGAATGGCGTTGGCCTCGACGGGGCAGAGGTGTGTGTGATCGGCCGGGGTACCACCGTCGGCCGGCCTCTTGGGCTGCTGCTGACCCGCAAGAGCGAGAACGCGACGGTCACGTTGTGTCACACCGGAACCGTCGACCTCGCGCGCCACACCAGTGCCGCCGACATCGTCGTTGCCGCAGCGGGCCGGCCGCGACTGGTCACTGCGGAAATGATCAAATCAGGTGCGGTCTGCGTAGACGTCGGCATCACCCGGACGGAGGCCGGGCTGGTCGGTGACCTTGATCCGGGCGTGCACGAAGTCGCGAGCTGGGTGGCACCGATTCCGGGCGGTATCGGGCCGATGACTCGTGCCATGCTGCTGAGCACTGTCGTCGAACGCGCCGAACAACTGGTGGCTCGTGCCGCGCCGGTCTGAAGCGAGCGCGGCAGCCCGATCACTGCGCCAGTGGCCGCTCTTGATCGTGGTGATCGGCGTAGTCGCGGGCTTGGTGGTGAGCTTCCTCGGTGAGTCTTCGTGGCGCCTGGGCTGCCTGCTCATCGGCGCCTCCCTGGGAGTGGGAGCCGTGGAACGCGTCGCGTTGCCCAGTCGGGACGCCGGGCTGCTTCAAGTGCGTACGAAAGCGTTCGACGTCACCGTCCTCACGGTCGGTGCGGTAGCGATCATCGCACTTGCGATTGTGGTTCCGGAGGGCCGGTAAGAGCCAGCTGCGAGCGTCGGAAATCGCGCGCCCGCCGTGCTGGGGAGGAGAGAGCAGAGGCGCTTTTTCTCTGCGAACGACAACGAAGTAGGCGGATCCATGCGCGCGATGCGCGAGCAGCTCTCAAAGAAAGGGCGTCTTAGCCGCCGCTTTGGCTTACCCCGGCGATGACCACGATGATGGTGATGATGATCGTGAGGGCAATCGAGATCAAAGCGATGATCGTGAAGACCTTGCCCAGGATGCGGCCAACACTGATGTTCTGCTCATTCGAGTACTGCATGCCGGAGGCCTGAATCTCCCGCTTGGCCTTGTTTCCCATATACCAGGCAATGGGTGCGAAGATCGTGATGAAGATGCCGAGAATTCCGAAGACCAAGATCAGGGTTCCCTGTGGGTGCTCCTGCGGAGGTGCCCCGTACGGCTGGCCGTAGGGCATGGGCTGCCCGCCGGGCTGATATTGCTCCGACGGCTGCTGATAAGGAGATTGGGGGCTCGGCTGGGCCTGGGGTTGTTCGTCGTACGGATTGCTCATGTGCTCCATTGTTACCTACGCGGTTGAACCCTGCAGCAGAACACTGTGCTGACATTCAGAGCGCAGAACCAAAGGAATCCAGCTTCGGCAAATAACACTCCGACGAGCTGCTGACTGCCCGTAGAGAGTCGCGAAAAGTTCACACCCTCATTAATTCGAGCCCGCAATTCCGGCGACGATCGCGAGCACAATGAATACCGTCGCCAGAACGGTGATCGATACACCGATAATGCCGGTGATCAAACCTGCTACTGCCTGGGAGCGGCCGGTGTAGCGGCCCGGCTCCGCATCGATCTCGTTCTTGACCCGGCGGCCGACGACGATGCCGCCGATCCCGACCAGTCCGCCGACGATGCAACCCATGCCCAAGACCGTGCCGAGGATCCCGAGGACGAGAGCCAGTCCCGCCTGTGGGTGCGGCGTCGGCACCTGCGTCGGCCCGACGCCGTACGGCGTTACGCCGCCAAAGCTGGGCTGATAAGGATTGGATTCGTAGGGATTGCGGTAGCTGGGCGACTCGCCATAACTCTGGACGGGGTCATAGCGTGGAGATGCTTGAGGGTCGAAAGCAGGCCCTGGTACGGGGTAGGTCGAATCGACACTCGGGCCGCCGTACGGGCCGACCGGTCGGCCGTATGGATCGACTGATGGGTTCGCGTACGGGTCCGCAGCCGGATACTCCGCAGGATAAGAGGGCCAGTCGCTGGCGTATCGGTCGTTTGATCCGATGCCGAGCGGCGGGTACGGCGTGGTTTGCTCGGGGCTGCTATCGGGGTCGAGTCCGTCGGATGAACTCCCCTCCCGGCTGAACGGGTTCGGCTGCTGGCTTTCAGTCATGGAGTCCAGTGTGACGCAGGAACCGAACACCAGGCCGGAACGCTAGTCGATCAGACCTAGCGTTCGTACCGCCTCGCGCTCCTCGACGAGCTCGGCAACGCTGGTGTTGATCTTGCCACGGGAGAAGTCATTGATCTCCAGGCCCGGCACGATCTGGTAGATACCGCTGGAGACCGTGCAGGGGAATGAGCTGATCAGCCCCTCCGGAATCTCGTAGGACCCGTCTGAAGGCACCGACATCGACACCCAGTCGCCGTCAGGCGTACCCAGCACCCAGTCACGCATGTGGTTGACCGTCGCGTTGGCGGCGCTTCCCGCCGAACTTGCCCCCCGGGCTTC
Source organism: Propionibacteriaceae bacterium (assembly GCA_035535155.1). GTDB lineage: Bacteria > Actinomycetota > Actinomycetes > Propionibacteriales > Propionibacteriaceae > Microlunatus. Next base: position 6,367 of record DATLQP010000227.1, on the reverse strand, counting down.
GATAACCGCCGCTCCACGCTTTTGCACGGTAGGCAGGAATGTCGATTCCAGCCACTCCTGGTCGTCGACCAGTTCGGCCGCTCGCTGCCCGCGTACCAAAGTGTTGAACAGGTCCGGGTACTGGGTCGCAGAGTGATTGCCCCAGATCGTCATATGAGTGATCTCGCTGACAGTCGCGCCGGTTTTCGCGGCGAGTTGGGCCTTGGCTCGATTGTGATCGAGTCGGGTCAGCGCATTGAAACGCTCGGGGGGGATATCAGGTGCGTTCCGCATAGCAATCAGCGCATTGGTGTTCGCCGGATTTCCAGTCACCAGCACCTTGACGTCGTCGGCAGCCTGGTCGTTGAGCGCTCGACCCTGCGGCTTGAAGATTCCTCCATTGGCCTCGAGCAGATCCCTGCGCTCCATGCCCTTGGTGCGCGGTCGGGCGCCCACCAGGCAGGCCAGATTGACTCCGTCGAAGATCGCCTTGGGGTCGTCCCCGATCTCGACCTTGCTGAGCAGCGGGAAGGCGCAGTCGTCAAGCTCCATCACCACCCCTTCCAGCCCCCTGAGCGCCGGGGTGATCTCCAAAAGCCGCAGCTCCAGGGGCTGGTCAGGGCCGAGCATCGAACCACTAGCGATCCGGAACAGCAAGCTGTAGCCGATTTGGCCAGCGGCGCCGGTGACGGCAATTTTCACGGGTGTGCTCACGGACTCTCCTCAGCGGTGGCGGCTTCGTAGGCTGACGTTTGGCGTCCCGCGACACTAGCAAGATCGGCGATGCCTTGAGGTGGGAGGTCAGGTGCCACTACACATCAGCGCCGACCGTGCGCCAGGCTGGGTCTGCGATCGGCTTGCTGGCCTGGGGGGCACCCGCTGGGTCGGCGTGGATGGCTTCGGGGCCTCCGGAAAGTCGACCCTTGCTCGGGCAATCGCCGAACGTCTATCCGGATCGGTGATCGTCAGCACTGACGATTTCGCCCGGCCGGGTATCGCCGGATGGGAGTGGGAGCGGTTCGCCCGCGAGCTGGTGGGCCCGCTGCTGGCCGGCCAGGTGGCCCGCTATCAGCGTTGGCCTTACGACTCTCCTAGAGGGCTCGACTGGGTCGAGGTGCCTCCCGGGGTCCCGGTCATCGTCGAAGGAGTCTCCTCGACCGACCTACGCCTACGGGTGCCGTGGGACGTGACTGTGTGGGTTGACGCGTCGCCCGAGGTGCGCTGGCAGCGGATCGTCAACCGGGATCCGCCCGCCGTGCTGGAGCATTGGCGGACAGACTGGATGCCGAGCGAGCAGGCGTACGCAGCGGAGCAGAATCCGATGAATCGTGCCGATGCGATCGTGAGTGCGTGATGCGCCGGGGGCACACAACCGCGCGGATCGACGAGGCCCGGGTTCGATAGGTTGGGAGGGCCCGCGGGTCGAGTGAAAGGTCGCAGCCATGGGGAAGATCAAGGTCGACGGCACTGTTGTGGAGATCGACGGCGACGAGATGACACGGATCATTTGGCAGTTCATCAAAGACCGCCTGATCCTTCCGTATCTGGACGTGAACCTGGAGTACTACGACCTCGGCATTACCAATCGCGACGCGACCGAGGACCAGGTCACCGTTGATGCGGCGAACGCGATCAAAAGGCACGGCGTCGGCGTCAAGTGCGCCACCATCACACCGGACGAGGCGCGGGTAAAGGAATTCAACCTCAAGAAGATGTGGGTCTCGCCGAACGGCACCATTCGCAACATCCTCGGTGGCGTGGTGTTTCGGGAGCCAATCATCATCTCCAACATCCCGCGCCTGGTGCCCAACTGGACTAAGCCGATCGTCATCGGTCGTCACGCGCATGGCGATCAGTACAAGGCGACCAACTTCAAGGTGCCCGGCGCCGGCCAGCTCACGATCACCTTTACGCCTGAGGACGGCGGTGAGCCGATCCAGCACGTCGTGGCGAACTATCCACCTGATGGTGGCGTGGCGTTGGGGATGTACAACTTCAACAATTCGATCGCCGACTTCGCACGAGCGTCTTTCTCCTATGGGTTGGAGCGCGGCTACCCGGTTTATCTGTCAACCAAGAACACGATCTTGAAGGCGTACGACGGCGCGTTCAAGGACATCTTTGCCGAGATCTTTGAGCAGGAGTACGAGGCTGAGTTCAAGGCTGCCGGGCTGACGTATGAGCACCGGCTGATCGACGATATGGTCGCGGCGTCCTTGAAGTGGGGCGGTGGCTACGTCTGGGCCTGCAAGAACTACGACGGCGATGTCCAGTCCGACACGGTGGCTCAGGGCTTCGGCTCGCTCGGTCTGATGACGAGTGTGCTGATGACGCCGGATGGCAAGACGGTCGAGGCTGAGGCCGCGCACGGCACGGTGACCCGGCACTACCGGCAGTATCAGGAGGGCAAGCCAACCTCGACGAACCCGATTGCCTCGATTTATGCCTGGACAGGCGGATTGAAGCATCGTGGCAAGCTCGACAGCACCCCCGACGTGGTCGGCTTCGGAGAAGCTTTAGAAGACGTAATCATCACCTCTGTCGAGGATGGCGCCATGACTAAGGATCTGGCCGTGCTGGTGGGCCCTGACCAGTCCTGGCTCACCACGGAGGAATTTCTCGACACCCTCGACAGGAACCTCTCCGCCCGCCTGCGCTGACTTGTCAGAATGCGGTTGGCCTATAAGCCCAGCTGCGTTATGACAAAATCGGCGTTGGATTAGAGGCTCGTGGCGCGGCCTATCTGGACCAGCTTCCAGCCGGCGTTCCGCCAGGTGGGAGCGTGCAACTTGAGGCGGCCGTCGATGATCACTTTGGAGGCGACCAGCCTGCCGAGTCGCTCCGGGTCGAGCTGTCGGAACTCGGGCCATTCGGTGAGGTGCAACACGACGTTGGCGCCCAGCAGCGCCTGCTCGACGCTGGCCACCTGGGTGAAGCCCTCCCGCGGTGGCAGCCGAGCCTGCGGATCATAGATCCGTACGTCCGCGCCAGAGGCATGCAGCTGCTCGGCCACGGTCAGCGCGGGGGAGTTGCGAGTGTCGTCGGTACCGGGCTTGAACGCCGCTCCCAGCACCGCAATCCGCTTTCCGGCGACATCCCCGCCAGCCTGATCGATCGCCAGCTCGGCCAGCTCGGTCCGCTGTCCGGCGTTGATCGCCTCCACCGAGTGGATGAAGTCGCTCAGCACGTTGACACCGAGCTCATCCGCCCGTACGGCCAGCGCGGCAATGTCCTTCGGCAGACAACCCCCGCCAAACCCCAACCCTGCGTTCAGAAACTCCCGCCCGATCCGTCTGTCGTACCCGATGGCATCAGCCAGCAAGACGACGTCGCCGCCCGCTGCCTGGCACATCTGCGCCATCGCATTAATGAAGCTGATCTTGGTCGCCAGGAACGCGTTGGCGGCGACCTTGATCAGCTCGCTAGTCGCGATGTCGCACCGAACTACTGGCGTACGGTCGGTGATCGGGATCGCATAGATCTCCTCGAGCAGGTCCAACGCGTGCCGGGAGTGGGTGCCGAAGACCAGCCGGTCAGGACGCAGCGTGTCCTCCACTGCGTACGCCTCGCGCAGAAACTCTGGATTCCAGGCGAGCTCGACGCCATCTCCAGCTGGAGACAAGCGACGAAGCTGCTCTTCGAGCGCCACCGCGGTGCCGACCGGAACCGTGGACTTGCCGACCACCAACGTCGGCTTGGTCAACAGCGGCGCGAGAGTGTCCACCGCGGCATGCAACTGGCTCAGATCGGCAGCGCCGCCAGGGCCGGATGGGGTCCCCAGCGCCAGAAAGTGCACGTCCGCCCAGTCGGCGATTTCGGCGTAGTCAGTGCTGAATCGCAACCGCCCCGATGCGGTATGCCTCTCCAGCAGCGGCTCCAGGCCGACCTCGAAGATGTGCGATTGCCCAGCGTTCAGCGTCTTGATCCGATCGACGTCGATGTCGACGCCGATCACGTGATGGCCGAACTCCGCCATACCGGCGGCGTGGGTAGCACCCAGATAATTCGTCCCGATGACGCTTACCCGCAATGTCATTCGCAGATCCTCCCACAAATCACTCACAACACCGGGTGTACGGCGTTGCGGGCGAATAACTACTCAGGATTCGCGTGGCTAAGGCCTGGAATAGAGAACGAGATCAGCCAACTCACCATCTCCCACCGGCTCCGAGGTCGGCTGGATGCCAATCTCGTGATACCCAGCCCGCTCGGCCACTCGGCGTGACGCCATGTTGCTCGATGCACAACGAATCAGCACCGAGGTGGCCAAGGTGGAGTTCTTGGCGTACTCCGTCACCAGTCGAACAGCCTCCGTGACGACTCCGCGACCCCGCGCATCCGGGTGCGCCCAATACCCGATCTCGCCACGCCTGGAGTACCCACCGAGACCGTCCAGGCTGATCGACCCGAGGCATCGGTCGTCTGCCGGATCGGCCATACACCACGTCAGACCAGTCCCGCGCGCAGCCAGTTCCGCCGTTGCCTGTAGATAAGCAAATGCATTCTCGGACCGGTACGGCCGCGGCATCGAGACGAGCCAGTAAGAGGTACGCGGATCCGAGCAGGCTTCGACGATGCGATCGACATCGGAGTCACGGAAGGCCCGCAGTGCTACGCCGCGGCCCGCCATCTCCACCAGATCTAGCCAGCGCTGCGGCACGTGCCGATCGTCCGGAGTCAGAGTGGCGATCCAGCCGTCGAGCAGCTCGCCACGATGCGCCAGCAGCCGCCGGACCGCACCATCAAAGACGAAGCCGGCCCGAGCCGCAACACGCCGCGACGGCCAATTGCCGACCAAGGCTCGCCACCGGATGGCCTGAAGCCCGAGGTCGTCGAATCCGTAGCCGCAGACCAGCTCTAGTGCGGTCTTCATGATCGAGCGCCCGCGCGCGTCAGGATGCAGCCCGAATCCGACCTCTGCGGCTCCTTCACCCTCGAGGCGGAGGTCGATGCTGCCGCAGAAGCCCTGTTCGTCACCTCGCTGTGCCTCGATCGTCCAGCCGAGTCGTTCACCACTGGTCCAGCCGGCAGCGATCAAGGCAAGAAATTCCTCGGCATCGCGAAGCTGGTAACCGCCTTCGGGAGTAGGGACGGTAGTCCATCGGATCATGTCGGGATCGCGGCATTGCTCGACCATCGCGGGAAGGTCGCGCCGGCTGGTCGCCCGGAGTGTCACGACGGCCTCCGCATCGATCAGGATCGGCACGCCATCGGGAAAGCCGCGCGCGCTCGGCAGCGCGGTGGGCAGCTCAGTAGTCAGCTCGGGCGGGGGCGCCGCGGCGTTCGCATCGGCCATGGGTTTCATCCAAACCTCCACGGAGCGGGTTCACAACAGGGTTCTCGGCACCAGCCATTCCTGAACCCAGCATGTTCACTAGGCTTGCTGAGGTGATTGGCGACGCCGACTGTGACAGACCCTTGACCCTTCTCCAGCCATGACTATTAGCGTCGTCCTCAACATCTCGCTGATCTTGATCTTGGTGATGATCCAGGGCATTTTTGTCGCCGCCGAACTGGCATTGGTCTCACTCCGGGAGAGTCAGGTCAGGCAGCTCGCGCATCGAGGGAAGCGTGGTCAGCTGGTCGCCAAGCTGACCTCGAATCCCAACCTTTTCCTTTCCGTGGCCCAAGTCGGTGTAACGCTCTCAGGCTTTCTTGCCGCCGCCTTTGGCGCCGACAAGCTGTCCGGTGATCTCGCGCCCCAATTGGAGCGACTGGGCTTGAGCAGCGGTGCGGCCGACACAATCTCCTTGGTGTTGATCACCATCGTGATCTCCTACGTCTCGATCGTGATCGGCGAGCTCACCGCCAAACGGTTGGCGCTGCAACGCGCCGAGAGCGCTGCACTCGCGCTGGCACCGCTGGTGGATTTCACAGGTCGAATCGCACGACCGGTGATTTGGCTGCTCGGCGTCTCCACCAACATCCTGGTCCGGATTTTGGGCGGTGACCCGAAGATCTCGCGTGAGGAGGTGACCAATGAGGAAATCCGCGCCATGGTCAGTGGATCGACCACGCTCGGCGATGAGGAGCGCCGAATCGTCGATGACGTCTTCGCCGCCGGGGAGCGTAGCCTTCGCGAAGTCATGGTGCCGCGTACCGAGGTGGATTTCCTGCCAGGTGACATGCCTGCACATCGTGCGGTACGGGAGCTGCTCAACGCGCCACATTCGCGCTATCCCGTGATCGGAGACTCCGCCGACGACGTCATCGGGTTCGTCCATGTGCGTGACCTGCTCGATCCCGAGATCAGTTCGCGTACTACGCCGGTGGCTGAGGTAGCACGTTCCGTGCTGTCGATGCCGGACACCGTGCGGGTGCTGCGAGCATTGAGCGACATGCGGCGCACCTCGTCGCACCTGGCAATCGTCCTCGATGAGTACGGCGG
>DATLQP010000226.1:0-5109 GCA_035535155.1 Propionibacteriaceae bacterium | reverse complement strand
CAGGTCCCACGCCGCCTGATAGTCAACGTGGTCGCTGCCCAGCCCAAGATCGCGGAACACCAGTTCCATGGCGCTGAGTCTAATGTCGGACCGGCACCGCACTTTGACAGGTGGCCCGTTTCGGCATCTGCAGGAGCTTGCGGCTGAGCTGCGGCAACACCTTTTGCGCGTGTTGCGAGCGACGAACAAGGCGAATTCAGCGGGCTGCCTGTCAGAGTGCAATCAATGCCGCAAGGCCGCCGCCACGACGTCGGTCACCGTGGGATCGCTGAAGACGAAACCATCACCAGTCAATCGCTGGGGGATTGCGTACACGTCGCCGACGAGCTGCCCTGCCAATTCGCCCAGAGCGGTACGGATGATCGAGCTCGGTACGCGGAGGAACCTCGGTCTGTGTAAGGCAACAGCAAGAGCGTCGCTGAACTCAGCGTTGGTAGTGGTCTGCGGCAAGGTCAGGTTGTACGGACCTGAAGCATGCTCGGCGGTGGCGGCCCACTGCACGACGCCGAGGTAGTCCCGGAGGCTGATCATCGGCATCCGCTGACTGCCGTCGCCAAGCGTTGCACCAAGACCGCACAGCCAGGCCAGTTTCAGCGGAACGAGCGTCCCACCACTGGAGTCCATCACGGGGCTGGTGCGAAGGACGACGACGCGTAGTCCGGCGTCGGCCGCAGGCTGGGTCGCGGCTTCCCATTTCGTGGTCACCTGGGCGAGGTAATCCGCTGCTGCAGGTGAGTCCTCCGTATAGGGCTCGGCGCCGGAGGTCGTGCCGTAGCGGGCGATCCCGCTCATCTGGATCAAGGTGCGCGGCCGGCCGTCGCTATGAGTCGCTAGTCCGCGCGCCATGGTCTTCGTGGTGTCGACCCGCGAGGACAGGATTTGCTTTCGGCGGGATTCGGTCCAGGGCAGGGGGGCGACGGGCACTCCGGCCAGGTTGATCGCAACGTCAACCCCATCAAACGCGGCTGCGTCTACTTCCCCTGAATCGGGGTCCCACAAAAACTCGGTCGAGGTTGCCGGCTTCCGGCGTACCAGACGGACAACCTCATGACCATCGCCGGCAAGCCGCACCCTGATTGCTGTGCCCAGGAAACCCGACGCACCAGCCAATAACCACTTCATGTGATGACTTCGCGCGAACCGGGGCGATCAGACGCCGAATTCGGCGCCGAAGTCGCCTCCCTCCAATCGGGCTTTGAGGGTGCTGAGGAACCGGGCCGCCACGGCGCCGTCGACCAGCCGGTGGTCGTAGGACACGGATAGATACATCATGTCGCGAATGGCGATGACCTGGCCCAGACGGGGATCGGAGATCACCACGGGTCGTTTCACGAGCGCGCCGGTCCCGAGGATCGCCACCTGCGGCTGATTGATGATCGGCGTGTCCATCAGCGTGCCGGCCGAGCCGTAGTTCGTAATCGTGAAAGTGCCGCCGGTCAGTTCGTCGGGCGTGACCTTGTTCTGCCGGGTACGCGCCGCCAGATCGGCGATCCGCTTGGCCAGTCCGCCAATGTTCAGATCACCGGCGTCCTTGATGACCGGAACCAGCAGACCCTTCTCGGTGTCCACAGCAATCCCGAGATGCTCGGCATCCGGGTAGGTGATGGTGCGTGCCTCGGTGTCGATCGTCGCATTCAGCTTGGGGTACGCCTTCAGCGCCTCGATGGCTGCCTTCGCGATGAAGGGCAGGTAGGACAGCGACGCACCTTCGCGCTTCTTGAAGTCGTCTTTGGCCTTGGCGCGGATCTGGGAGATGGCTGTCAGATCCACCTCCACCGTGGCAGTCAGCTGGGCTGCCACCTGGAGAGACTCCACCATCCGCTTCGCAATCGTCTGGCGAAGCCGCGACATCTTCTCGGTGGTGCCACGCAGCGTACTGACCTCGGGTACTGCCGCCGGCGTTGCCGGAGCAGCCGCGGCCGGCTCGGCAGAAGCGGCCGGGGCTGGCGCAGCCGGGGCAGCGGCCGCCTGCTTAGCAGCCTCAGCGGCGGCCAGCACGTCCTGCTTGCGGATTCGCCCGCCGACCCCAGTCCCGTCCAGCGACCCGAGGTCGACGCCGTGCTCCTTGGCCAGCTTGCGTACCAGCGGCGTTACATACGTGGAATCGGAGTCGCTGACGACCGGTGTCGGGCTCGGGGTAGCTGCACCTGCCGGACCGTGCTGCTCCGGGCGTGCGTCTTCGTTCGCCGTGGGGGGCGCAACCTTGCGCTCTGCTTGCGGTCTGGGCTCTGGCTCACGCGCTGGCCGAGGCTCGGGTGCGGCTTGCGGCGCAGATTCTGGCGCCGCTTGGCCCGGCGCCTCCTGTGCTGGCGCCGTGCCGCCTGCCTCGCCGATGACGGCTAGGACCGCACCGACCTCGACTGTCTCGTCTTCTTGCACCCGGATTTCGAGCAACGTGCCGGCTGCCGGGGATGGGATTTCGGTATCGACCTTGTCGGTTGACACCTCCAGCAGCGGTTCATCGTTCTTGACAGATTCACCGATCTGTTTGAGCCAGCGATTTACCGTTCCCTCGGTAACGCTCTCACCCAATTCGGGCAGCGTCACCTCGGTGACACCATCGCTACCCTGCGAACCTCCGCTGGGAGGCGCGGCGGCTGGCTCGGGCCCGGGTTCCTGGGTAGCGGCCGGGCTCTCGGGCTGCTGCGCTCTCTGCTCTTCGGCAGGGGGCGGCTCTTCGGCGGGCCCCGGCTCTGCGGCAGGCGGCGGCTCTTCGGCGGGCCCCGGCTCTGCGGCAGGCGCGGCGTCTTCGGCTGTGCCTTCGCGTGGGGCGTCCTCCGCGCTCGGCGCCTCAGGCGCGGACTGGCCACCGTCAGCTTCGCTCGCTTCACCGATCACTGCGAGCACGGCGCCAACCTCGACCGTCTCCTCTTCCTGGGCCTTGATCTCCAACAGCACCCCCGATGTCGGAGAAGGGATCTCGGTATCAACCTTGTCCGTCGACACTTCGAGTAGTGGTTCGTCGGCTTCGACGGTGTCACCCACCTGCTTGAGCCACCGGCTGACGGTTCCTTCGGTGACGCTCTCGCCGAGTGCTGGGAGGGTTACAGAGGTCGACATGGCTACTGAGGACTCCTTTTATCGTGCTGGTGCTCGGTTTGTCCTGGTGTCGCTTGGTGGCTCGTGCGGAACTCGATCGGGCCTCGTCGGTGCCGGTGGGCCACAGCCTAGCCTCAGCAGGTCGTCAGGAAGCGAGCATGGTTGCAGGTTCTGAGCGTTCCGCTTCCGACTAGTGCCTTGCCGCGCGATCCCGCTGACTAGCTGTGCGCGTGCAGGGGCTTGCCCGCCATAGCTAGGTGTGCTTCGCCGAGCGCTTCGCTCTGGGTCGGGTGGGCGTGGATCAGGGCTGCGACATCTTCGGGGAATGCATCCCAGTTGGTGATCAGCTGCGCCTCTGCAGCGAGCTCGCTTACCCGGGCACCGAGCATGTGAACTCCGACAACCGGACCGCTTGGGCGGCGTACCAGCTTCACGAAACCCCGAGTCTTGAGGATTTGCGACTTGCCGTTTCCGGCGAGGTCGTAGCTGAGTGTTTCCACATCGCCGAAGCGGATCCGCGCTTCGTCCTCGGTCAGCCCTACAGACGCGATTTCCGGGTCGCAGTAGGTGATCCGCGGGATGTCCACGTCGGCAATCGGCGCAGGCGCCCGGTCAAGGACACCAGTCCGATGTGCAATCTCCTCGGCCACGAAGATGCCCTGCGCGAAACCTCGGTGTGCCAGCTGCAGGCCACGGACCACATCACCCAACGCGTACACGCCGGGGACTGATGTCTCGAGTCGCTCGTTGACGCTGACGAAGCCGCCATCAAGATCAATGCCGGCCTCCTGGTAGCCGAGGTCAGCGGTCAGCGGCCCCCGTCCGACGGCAACCAGCATGAGCTCGGCTTCCAGCACTTGGCCGTTTGCGAGCTCCGCGCGTACGCCCGACTCGCTGGCCTCGCACGCGGCCAGCGCGGCGCCGGTGATCACGTTGATCTTGCGCCTGGCAAATGCCCGTTCCAGTGCCGCGGAGATGCTCGGATCCTCTCCGGAGACAAGCCGGGGGAGCGCTTCCACGACTGTGACGTCCACGCCGAACGACCGCCACACCGAGGCGAACTCCACTCCGATCACTCCGCCGCCGAGCACGATTGCCGTGGCAGGCAGGTGATCGAGTCGAAGCGCGTGCTGGCTGCTGAGGATCTTCGCGCCATCAACATCGACGCCGGGCAGCGAGCGAGGGTACGAGCCGGTGGCCAGCACGACATGTGATGCCTCGTAGGTTTCGTTCCCGACCCTGACGCCCGGGCGGCCGTCGGAGTGGGTGAGCCGACCCGCCCCGTGCACCACGGTGATGCCGCGAGTGTTGATGAGCCCGGAAAGACCTTTGTATATCCGCGCGACCACGCTGTCGGCATAGGTCACCACGCCAGCAAGATCGATCTTGTCAATTGCGGCATGGATGCCGAACTGGCTGCCATTGCGCACGGAGTCCGCCACCTCGGCGGCATGCAACATCGCCTTGGTCGGAATGCAACCACGGTGCAGGCAGGTGCCACCGACCTTGTCCTGTTCCACCAGCCCGACGGTGAAACCCAATTGGGCCGCTCGCAAGGCGCAGGCGTAGCCTCCGCTGCCCGCGCCGAGGACGACAAGGTCGAAAGAAGCTGCCATGGCGCCATCCTCTCAGTCGCCCAACGCCCGCGATTATGGAACACAGCGGCCATAATTGGCGCATGAGTTGGTTCCGGCGTACGGCGAGCCGGGTGAAAAGAAGCCGCGGCTATGCCTCGCAGAGTCGCGCAGTCGACGACGCCGTGACGTCGCACCTGACACAGTTCGCGCGGACCCGGCGTGGCGTCGAGGCATTCGTCGAGCCCAAGACCGCCGTGACTCAGACGACGCTTTTGCTGGTCGCGTTCGATGGCGAGTGGACCCGACGGGTGGTGCCCTCACCCGAATGGGCGCACGCCTTCGCTGAGCATCTGCAGATCCCCGGTTATGACGCGGCGGTCGTCGGCTATCCGCAGCGCATGCGCGACTACAACACCCGCAACAAGAAGCATCCAGACCTTCGCTGACGTCGGCTCCGCGCCTGGGAGATGTGTGACCAATCCAGGTCGGCTGC
>DATLQP010000225.1:0-5681 GCA_035535155.1 Propionibacteriaceae bacterium | reverse complement strand
TCATAACCCAGAGGTCACAGGTTCAAATCCTGTCCCCGCTACAACGAAACACCTAGTCATGGCCCGATTGCTGGAACCGCAGCCGGGCCTTGATCATTTTCGTTAGCGAACCTCAGAAGAGGCTGTGGTCGCGGGGCGACGACGTTACACTCGCCAACCCCCTCGGTCCGCCGGTGCGGGGCTGGGGCCAGGTCGAGGAGCATTTGGAACAGGCAGCGTCGACGGCCCGAGAGGGCGAGCCTCTCCGATACGAAAGCATTTCTGAGTACTCGACAGGGGATCTCGGCTACAACCTCGAGCTTGAGTGGACCCGGGCAAAGTTCGGCGGTGCGGAAGAGATGACGCCAGTTTCGTTGCGGGCGACCACAATCTTCCGACGTGAAGAGGGTGAGTGGAAGATCGTGCATCGTCACGCTGACCCGATCACGACCACTCAGCCAGCCGAATCAGTCATTCAGCAGTAGCCCGTGCGCGCGGTCCGCCGAAGATAGGCCAGAGGATCATGACCCTCGTGCGTGCGCGTGCGCCTACGCGCTGCGTGCGCATTGGTGTTGCTGACCAGGTCAAGAAAATTCTGGGCACCGGGGGCGCGAGAAGGAGGAGACGGCGAGAAGGACAGCGCGGCGCGCAGCGGAGCGAGCACACGTCCTCCTAACAGCTTTGACCGCGCAATTTTCTCGCTAGTCTGCGCGTAACCATTCACCATTTGTAGTCGAGTCAGACTAACCAGAATTGGAGGCAATACACCAATGGCAGACACCCAGCCTGTCAGTCCCTTGGCTCATGGCACCGCCGTCTTCGCCGGCGTGCTCATGATCATCGGCGGGGCTTTTCAGGCCCTAGAGGCTCTCGCGGCCATTGTGAACGACAAGTACCTCGTGGTCCTCCCGGAGTACATCTATGCCTTTGACCTCACGCTCTGGGGCTGGATTCACCTGCTGGTCGGCCTGGGGTTGCTGGCAATCGGCATCGCCCTGCTGAGAGGTCAGACCTGGGCTCGCATGGCCGGCATAGTCATCGCGGTGATATCGGCGATCATCAACTTCACCTGGCTGCCGTACTCGCCCTGGTGGGCGCTCATGGTCATCGGCATTGACGTCCTCATCATCTGGGCGCTCGCCTCGTACCTGCGCCAGCCCGAGGTGACGAGCACACAGCCAGCAAAGACGCCCCAGACGACGTCTTAAAAGGATGCTCCACTAGCCGAGCGCCCAAATCTGCCTTGGACCGTCTGAGGGCAGCCCACTGCACGGAGCAATCACTGGCCGAGCAATCATCCGGTCGCGCGCGCGTACGCGTAAGGAGGTGACCGCGCGAAAGCGTGACCGCGCGGGGGCAGCGGTTATCGACGATCGATCTTTTCGACAGCACCCTGACGCTGTTGACCGGTCCAGCTAGCGGGGCTTGGCGCACCGCGGCGTCCCGGCTTCCGGGCTAGTCTCCCCCTACAGATGCTGGCCATCGGGTCTGAGTTGTCCGATCCGACCGGGAAGTTGACGGAGCGGTACGGGCTGGCCGGTGCTGCTGCAGTTCTGGTGCGGCCGGATGGCTATGTCAGCTGGACCAGCAACGCGGCTGAGGACCACGCTGTCGAATCGCTCCGCATGGCAATCGCTCAAAGTCTCGGAGAGTCGATACAGTCGTCCGCTCGGCTCGTGTCGGTCGCATAGCATCCTGCCTGTTCAGAGCACCCGGAACACGGGTGCGATCGTTCGGTTGCTGGCACCCTCGTACGCCGCCAGGATGAGGCAGAGCACGTCGATGCCCTCCTTCTCGGTGTGCAGCGGACGCGTGCCAGAACGCAAGCAATCGGCGAAGCGGCCGATTTCAAAGGCGTAAGTGTCGACGTCCTCGAAGTCGTAGGTCTGGCTGCCCAATCCGCGCAGCGTTACTGTCAGCGAACTTCCATCGCTGCGCAGCGAGCCGCGTTCCCCGACGACCGAGAACCTCTCGGTGCCCGGCGGCGCGTCGTACGCCCAGCTCGTGACGAGGTGGCCGAGCACACCATTGTCGAAGCGGACCAGAACCTGAGCCGAGTCCTCGCCCTCCATGAAACTCAGCCGGTGCTGAGACAGCAGGGCCGTTACCTCGACCGGTGAGGCTCCCGCAAAGTGCAGCATCACGTACGTCGGGTGGTAACCGCTGTCGATCAGCTCGCCGCCACCGCTAGTGGCAGTGTTTGCGCGCCAGCCCATGTTCTGCGGGTCGAAGTCGTTGTAGAAGCAGTCGGTGGTGTGAACCTCGTAGACCTTGCCGAGAACACCCTCATCCAGCAGCTGCTTGGATTTGGCCACCGCGGGCAGATAGAGCTGATTGTGGGCACACATCAAGGTCACACCCGCGGCGCTCACCGCCCGTTGCACCTCTGCGGCCTGCTCCACAGTGAGGCAGAGCGGCTTTTCACACAGAATGTGCTTGCCTGCTTCAGCGGCGGCCACGATGGCCGCAGCGTGCAGGTGGTGCGGCAGGCAGATGTCGACGGCATCGAGGTCAGCCTCGCTGATCATCTGCCGAAAGTCTGTGTACGCCGCGGCACCGAGTTCGGTCGAGCGTCTCTGGGCGGTCTCGGCCACCACATCAGCAACCGCTGTCACTTCGATCATGTCGGCGTAGGCGCGGTAACCGCGGATATGAGCTCCCAGGATGCCGCCTCCACCGACCGCGCCAACTTTGATCGTGCTCATACGGCACTGATCCGATAGCTCATGGTGCTGCCAGTGGCTGCTGCGGTGTTGGCCGCAACGACCAGTCTCGTAAGCTCGACCGCCCGAGTCAGATTGTCCTCGGCTCGCGTGCCGTCGCGGATGTGTGCCACCCACTGGCTCACGGCGTCAGGATCGTCCGGAGGCACCGCGAGCGACTGCCAGGTGTCTGAACCTGCGTCACGCAGCCGGAGCGCGCCTCCCGTGCTTTCGTACGCGAGGCTGGCCGCTGTGCCGTGCATCTCGATGGTGAACGGGTCGCGACTCAAGAACCCGGTCTCGATGACACCGATCGCGCCGCCCGGGTATCCGAGCGTGACGACGGCCTGGTCCTCGACCGGACGCTGGGTCAGCGAGGCGTACGTGGCGCTCACTGTGGCTGGGACGGCGCCGAGGAACAGCTGCGTGAGGTATACCGGGTGGCATCCGAGATCGCTGAGTGCCCCACCGATGGCGGCTTCGGGGTCATAGAAGCGTTCCGGCAGCCAGCCCGCGATGGCGCCATCATGCGATAGCCGGATCCGGCAATAGGTCAGCTCGCCAAGCTGCTCCTCGTTGAGCTTGTCCTGGATCGCCCGGGTGTATCCGTGATAAAGCCACGGCAACGACACCATCACTGCGATACCGGCCTTGTCGGCGGCGTCAATGATCTCCTCGGCCTCTGCAACGGTCGGTGCCAGGAGCTTCTCGGTGAAGATGTGCTTTCCGGCTTCCGCGGCGCGAAGCATGATCGCGTGATGGGCGCTGGTGGCGGTCGTGACGGTGACCGCGTCGATGTCGCCGGCGAGCAGCTCGTCGAGGTCGTCAATGAAAGGCGTCCCGATGGCGTCTGCTGAGGCTCGACCGCGAGCAGGATCGTCGTCCCAAGCGGCGACAAGCTCGGTTTCTGGATGCTGGCGGACCAGCCCGGCGTATTCGGCTGCATGCACGTGCCAGAATCCGAGAACCGCTACCTTGATCGGATCTGACACGAGCAGTCCTTCCTCGAGCGCTGAGCAGGATTGCCCTGCTGTCACCGGCGGCTCAACCGTAGCCGTGAGGCATGCTGGTTTCCGGTACGACCCGCCCATCAGGCCCGCGGACGACCTCCTTACGCGCACGCGCGCGCGAAGCCCTCGTCGATCTTTGAGTGCCCGTTGATCATCTTGTGCTGCTGATGATCATGGAAAGAGTGCTCCAATTCAAAAAATCACCGCCAAGTGAAAGTGTTGAACTAGTCTCGATCTTGGTACCCGAGGGGCTGCCCCTTTCACCTTAGGGAACGAGGACAGCCTGGCGGTTCTCCAAGGGCTCGCCAGGCCAGACCAGATCGCCAGGCTGTCTCCCAAAGAAGGCGAGACAAGATCACATGACGCATCCGCTCTACACGCCGTCCACCGCGCGATCGCCGAAGGTGATCAGCTTCGAGCCGCTTCAGCGCGGCGCCGACGCCGCGGAGGCCGCCATCCGCGCGGCGGAGGACCAACTCGTCGCCGCGATGAAGGCCGAGGAGGCCCGCGACGCGCTTTACGCCAAACGAGACCAGCTGATCGAAGAGCAGCTGCGCGCCAAGTTCCAGTACGGACGCCTGGGGAGCGGGGAGGTGGCGTAACCGTGAGCAAAAACCCGCCGCTGACCGAAGACCAGATCCGCCAGTCGGCCGAGGCCGAGGCCAGGCACGCCGCCACCCAGGCGCCACGCCCACCTGGACTACATGATCGCGCAGCAGAGGCAGCAGCAGGTCGCCGCCGCGCTCGAGACGATCGTCGGCTCCGAGGAGGACCGCTTCAATGCCGCAGCGAGCAAGATCGAGGACTCAGCTCACCGCGCCATCGACGAGCAAGATCGTCAGGCCCGCGAGGTCGGCGAGCAGATCAGCCAGCTCGTGATCAGTTCGCGCTCGATCGGCGACCAGATCGCGGCTGGCTCGATCCCGTCCGGCGAGGCGCTCGAGCGGCTCGCGGACTTCCACGAGCAGCACCGTCGCATAGTTGCCCGCACTCAGTCGATCAAGGCCGTGTACGAGCGGCAGCTCGAGATCGCCAAGGACCCCGGCGCCGCAGTCGACGATCTCCGCCGCCGCTTTCCGGCGCTGAACCTCTGACCATGAAGAGCGTCTCTCACAGCGAGGCGAGATGGGCACTGTTGCCTGAGCACGTGATCCGGTGCAACGGGCACATGGTCAACGACTCTTATACATGGCGCCAGCCAGCTTTGCTGGCGCCTTCGCGGCTGACCTGGCTCGAAACGCATGCTTTCGATCTTGGTGTCGGACGTCGCGATCTTCGCGTCCTGCCGCCCGCTTAGTGCGTCGCGCTGTGGATGATGCGCTCCTCGCCTCGGCGGCAAATTGTGTCGGCTGAGACGGTTCCCTACACCTGAACTCCACCTCGCCACGAGCCGGTCGCGGCCAATGGAACTCACCGGCCATGTCGTGTCGCCGACCCTTGGCAGCCGGGGTGCGGTGATTCACCGGCCTTGTCCTGGGCCCGACCGGCTAATTGACGAAGCTGGGCTGCTTGACGATGGCTGATTGCTCCGGCACATCACTGCACCGTCTCAGATACCGTCAGGTGTTCGTCGTTGATCATCGCTTGAAGAGCAGCAGCTGCGCGTTGTTCGGTCGCGGCGATCATCGCGTCTCGTTCTCCCAACGCGGTCAGCACCTCGACCGCCAATCTCTCGAGCCGCCGGTCACGTTCGGCTCGCTCACGCCGATACCTTGCCTGCACCTGCGACGCCGCCAGCCTCGCTACCTGCCTCACCGACTGCTGCCCACAACCACCACTTCCTCCATCGACGAAGATTGCACTCCCATACGCCATGTCGCGCCGGTTGAGCGGTCACAACCTCCAAGACTGAACCATCCCGGGTTTGGTGCACACCTTCTTGATTGGGAAGGTGGCTGCCATGCCGAAGAAGTACGACGAGCAGGCCCCGGGCCAAGGCGGTCCGGTTGGTGCAGGAGCATCGTGACGACTTCGGCTCGGAGTATGAGGC
>DATLQP010000224.1:0-15613 GCA_035535155.1 Propionibacteriaceae bacterium | reverse complement strand
GAGCAATCGCGGCCCGAGCTCGGCTACAACCTGTTGAAGAAGTTGGCCTCTGACGTCGACGAGTATGGCTTCGTCGAGTCTGCGCCCAAGCAGGACGGGCGGAACATGTTGATGGTTCTCGGTCCGCTCAAGAAGAAGACTGAGGCCCGCGCCGAAGTCAAGGCAGAGCGCGATCGCCGCGCAGCTGAGCGGCTCGCCGATGCAGCGGCGGAGCGGACGGAGCAGGCGGATCGCCGGGCGCAGGCGGCCGCTCAGCCCGCAGCGAAGAGGCGTCGGGGACCTGCGGACAACCTCGATCCAGACATAGATATGAGCTAGACGCGCCGCACACACTGCAGCGCTATATGAGTGCAATACCGAACGAAGAAATGGATCAGAGATGCCAAAGATGAAGTCGCACTCCGGTGCCAAGAAGCGGTTCAGGGTCACCGGCACGGGCAAGGTGATGCATCGCCAGGCAGGCAAGATGCACCTGAACGAGCACAAATCGAGCACGCGTACCAGACGCCTGGATGGCGACAAGGTGCTTGCGCCAGGTGACGCTGCCAAAGCCAAGAAACTGCTCGGCAAGAGAGCCTAGAGCCCCATTCGATGATCAGAGCAAGGGGGGCGACCCCCTTGAACCCCCGAGGCGTGCAGCGGCACGCCCGAAACATAAGGAGTAACTGCGATGGCACGCGTCAAGCGCTCCGTCAATGCACACAAGAAGCGTCGGGAGGTTCTCGGGCAGGCGTCCGGTTACCGCGGGCAGCGTTCTCGGCTCTACCGCAAAGCCAAGGAACAGGTCACCCATTCGCTGGTCTACGCCTATCGTGACCGCCGCGCTCGCAAAGGCGACTTCCGCAAATTGTGGATTCAGCGGATCAACGCCGCTGCCCGGGCGGAGGGGATGACGTACAACCGCTTCATCTCGGGCCTCAAGGCCGCCGGGATCGAGGTGGATCGCAAGATTCTCGCCGATCTTGCTGTGACAGATCCTGCGGCATTCACCGCACTTGTCGAGGTGGCCAAGGCAAACGTGCCGGCTTCCGACGCCACGGCCGCCTGAGGCCACACTGTCTGAGGACAGTTCCAGCCGATCGTTCGATCTTCCGGCAGCCTCTGAGGCGATGCTGCGGGCGTTTCGCCGACTGCTACGCCGTAAGGAACGGCAGATAGCTCGGCGATTTCTCGCCGAGGGTCCTCAGGCCATCTCCGAGGCACTGCCTCGGCCGGACACCGTGATCGAGTTGATCGTTACCGACGACAGCATCGACCGGCACCGTGATCTGCTCAAGACGACGTCCGATCTCGGGATTCGCGTTGCCGTCGCGCCAGCTCAAGCTGTTACCGAGTTGACCGGCACGGTGACGCCACAAGGCCTCATTGCGGTCTGCCAGATGATTGACGTGCCGACCAGTGAAGCGCTGGCCGGTTCCCCGCGGCTTGTCCTGCTGTGTGACCAGGTACGCGATCCCGGCAATCTCGGAGCGGTGATCCGATGCGCCGACGCCTTCGGAGCTGATGCCGTTCTGGTCAGCCGTGACTCAGTCGATCTCTACAACGCCAAAACTGTACGCGCGACGACGGGCAGTCTCTTTCATCTGCCGATCGCTGTCGGCGTCGATCTTGCCGAGGTCGTCACCCAGGCCCGCGACTCAGGCCTGCAGGTTTTCGGTGCGGACGCCGAAGCGGCTGACACCGTCAACGATGTCGCCCAAGCCGGGCTGCTGTCCGAGCCCACCCTCTGGGTGATGGGCAATGAAGCGTGGGGTTTGCCGGCCGAGCACACCACAGTGTTGGATCGGCTGGTCGCTCTGCCTCGGTACGGGCGCGCCGAGAGCCTCAATCTGTCGACAGCCGCTGCCGTCCTCCTCTATGCCTCCGCAACGGCGCAACGCTCGTGATGCTCGATCATGCAGTTCGCCATCTAAACCTCGTGGCAGCGTCGGATCATCATTCCTAGACTGTCCCAGGCGCATCGTGCGTCACAATCCACCTCCGAGGGAGCCATGTCCGGGCCGAACACCAACTACGACCCCGTTCAGGTCACACCGCTGAACGCCGAGAACATCGAGGCAATGGTGGCGGATGCCTTGGCGGCGTTCACGGCGGCGACCTCGGTGGCCGAGCTCAAGCAGGCCCGACTGACACACGCTGGCGACCGCTCGCCCATCGCTCTCGCCAACCGGGAGATCGGCGCGCTGCCCCCCCAGGCGCGCAAGGAGGTTGGCAGCCGCGTCGGCCAGGCGCGCGGCAGGATCAACGAAGCGCTCAAGGCACGCGACGAGCAGATCAAGGCGACTGAGATGGCTCGCGCCCTCGTCGAGGAGCGCGTTGACGTCACGCTGCCCGTCCAGACCCAACCCGTCGGAGCTGTTCACCCCGTCACCGCGCTGATGAACGTCATGGAGGACGTGTTCGTCGCGATGGGCTGGGAGGTCGCTGAAGGGCCCGAGCTCGAAGCCGAGTGGATGAACTTCGACGCGCTCAACTTCATTCCTGATCATCCCGCGCGGACCATGCAGGACACGCTGTTCGTAGAGCCGGAGGATGGCGGCATCGTGCTTCGGACCCACACGTCGCCGGTACAGGTGCGAGCGCTGCTGACTCGCGAGTTGCCGCTCTATGTCGTCTGTCCGGGCAGGGTTTACCGGTCCGATGAGTACGACGCCACACATCTGCCTGTCTTCCACCAGATCGAGGGGCTGGCTGTGGACAAGGGCATCACGCTCGGTCACCTGCGCGGCACCCTTGACCATTTCGCACGCGCCATGTTCGGTGAGACCCGTACCCGGATGCGACCCAACTACTTCCCGTTCACCGAGCCGTCGGCCGAGGTCGACCTGGAATGCTACGTCTGCCACGGCGCCTCGGTCGGTGACCCGGACAATCCTTGCCGTACGTGCAAGAGCGAGGGCTGGATCGAATGGGGCGGCTGTGGCATCGTCAACCCTCGCGTACTTCGGGCTTGCGGCGTCGACAGTGATGTGTATTCAGGCTTCGCGTTCGGGATGGGCGTTGACCGCACGTTGATGTTCCGGAACAACGTCGAGGACATGCGCGACATGATCGAAGGCGATGTGCGTTTCAGCCGCGCCCTGGTGGGGACTGCTCGATGAGGGCCCCGCTGAGTTGGCTGCGCGAGTACGCGGCGCTGCCTGAAGATCTTGACGGGCGTAACCTCGCCGAAGCGTTGATCAGAGCTGGCTTGGAGGTTGAGACCGTCGATCAGATCGGGGCCGAGGTCAGCGGCCCGCTGGTGATCGGCAAGGTGCTGGCGTACGAGGTCGAGGTCCATTCCAACGGCAAGTCGATCCGCTGGTGCCAGGTCGACGTCGGTCCTCACAATGACAGCTCCGGTTCCCGCAGCGTGGTGTGCGGTGCGCACAACTTCAAGGTTGGCGACACCGTTGTGGTTGCCCTCCCTGGCGCCGTGCTGCCCGGACGGTACCCGATCTCGGCGCGCAAGACCTACAGCCACATCTCCGACGGCATGATCTGCTCCGCCAAGGAGCTGGGGCTCGGCGATGATCACACCGGCATCCTGGTGCTCGACGAGCTCGACTTGCAGCCGGGCAGCGACGCCGCGCCGGTGCTGCGACTGCGCGAAGAGGTGCTCGATATCGCCGTCACGCCGGACCGTGGTTACTGCCTCTCCATCCGCGGTATCGCTCGCGAGTCGGCGCAGGCGCTGGAGGTCGCCTTCACCGACCCGGTCAACCGTGCGGTGCCCGTCGAGTCCACGGACGGTTATCCAGTAGAGCTGCGGTCGGACGCTTGCCCGCTCTTCGTAGCCCTCACTGTCACCGGGATCGATCCGACTCGGCCGAGCCCACGCTGGCTCGCTCGCCGCGTGCAGCTCGCCGGGATGCGCTCCATCTCACTCGCGGTCGACATAACCAACTACGTGATGCTGGAAACGGGCCAACCCATCCATGCCTACG
Organism: Propionibacteriaceae bacterium; assembly: GCA_035535155.1. GTDB lineage: Bacteria > Actinomycetota > Actinomycetes > Propionibacteriales > Propionibacteriaceae > Microlunatus. Next base: position 11,687 of record DATLQP010000224.1, on the reverse strand, counting down.
ATGCGGACCTTTTCGACGGACCGATCGTCGTACGCAAGGCGGCCGAGGGCGAGAAGCTGACCACGCTCGACGACGTCGTGCGTCCGTTGCATCCCGACGACCTGTTGATCACCGACTCCTCCGGCCCCATCGGCCTCGCCGGCGTCATGGGCGGAGCCACCACGGAGCTCTCGGCGAGCACCCGCAATGTCGTCATCGAGGCAGCCCACTTCGATGCCATGACCATCGCCCGTACGTCGCGGCGTCACAAACTGTCGTCGGAAGCATCCCGGCGGTTCGAACGCGACGTCGATCCGGAAGCCAGTTACGCTGCGGCGCAGCGAGTCGCCGACCTTCTGGTGCAACATGCAGGTGGCACGCTACAGGCAGAGGAGACCGTACGCGGCACTGTGCCCGGGCGGCCCAGCACCACGATCGCTGACACGCTGCCCAGCGAGATTCTCGGCATCGATGTCGATCACTCCTTGGTGGTACGCCTGGTGGAGGCCATCGGCGCGACCGTGAGCGATAGTGGCGACACGCTAAGCATCACGCCGCCGAGCTGGCGGCCGGACCTCAGGGATCCATACGACTACGTCGAAGAGGTTGGCCGGCTCATCGGGTTTGAGACGATCGTGCCGGTTGTCCCCGCTGCACCAGTCGGCCGTGGGCTGACCAGGAGTCAGCGGGCCCGACGCGCGATCAACTTGGCCCTTGCGGCGCGCGGATTCGTCGAGGTGCTGAGTTTCCCGTTCGCGTCGGTAGCTGACCTCGACGCCATGGGCATACCCGTCGACGATCGGCGCCGCCGTGTGAACAAGATCGTCAACCCGTTGTCCGAAGCCAGTCCCTACCTCCGCACCACCTTGCTGCCAGGTCTGTTCGCCGCGGCCGTCCGCAACCTCAGCCGCGGCAACGACGATTTGGCCCTATTCGAGGCTGGCTCGGTCTTCTTCGCCCATGATCGATTGCTGGCCGCGCCGCGACCGCCCGTGACCCAGCGGCCGTCAGAGGAGGAGTTGGATGCCATCGATCGTGCCCTCAGCACGCAACCTCGACATCTCGGAGCCCTGCTCACCGGGCGTTGGCAGCCGGACGATTGGGAGGGAGCGGGCTTGGCCGCTGGCTGGCAGCAGGCGATCGCCTTCGTTGAGGCGGCTGGTCTCGCGATTGGATTGCAGCTAGAGCGTCGGGCGGCGGAATATCCACCCTGGCATCCGGGCCGCTGCGCGGAGTTCATTTTGCCGAGCGGGGAGGGGATCGGCTACGCCGGTGAGCTACACCCTGAGGTTTGCGCGAGGCTTGGCCTGCCGGCTCGTACTGCCGCTGCCGAAATCGATCTTGACGCCCTGGTCTCCGCAGCACCCGCTATCGGAGACATTCCGATGATCTCGGGCTTCCCGGTTGCCAAGGAGGATGTGGCCTTGATCGTCGACGACGACGTCCCGGCAGTCGCCGTGGAGCGCGCGCTACGAGCTGGCGCCGGACCGTTATTGGAGTCGATCTGGCTATTCGACATCTACACCGGCCCGCAGGTCGCGGAAGGCAAGAAGTCGCTGGCCTACGCCCTGCGGTTCCGAGCTCCGGACCGCACGTTGACCGATGCCGACGCCGCCGCGGCGCGCGACGCCGCCGTAGCCGCGGCCGCCGAGCGCCTACAAGCGGTGCAAAGAACGGTCTAGACCAAAGGCGATGAGTTCTCGGTGCTCTTACGGTCTAAATCAGTGATGAGGTTTACGCCGAAGGGAGAAGGAGTTCGTCGTGGGTGAAAGTCCGACAATTGCAACCAGGATGGATCAGCCCTACGCGGCGATCCGGGTAAGCGTCAGCATGGAGGAGCTGGGCCCGGTCGTCCCGCCGTTGACGGCCCGAGTCTTCAACTGGCTGGCCGCTCAGGGCGTCGCTCCCGCCGGCCCGCCGTTTTGGAGATACGTCGTCATCGACATGGAAAACAAGCTGGAGATCGAAACCGGTGTTTCCGTCGCGAGTCCGGTTGAGGGTGATGCCGAGATCGGCGCCGGCGTTCTGCCAGCCGGCCGCTACGCCACCGTCGTACACACGGGTCATCCCGACACGCTCGTGACCGCGACACGTGACCTGCTGCAATGGGCCGCCGAACGTGACCTGGAGTGGGACGTCGACGGCGACACCTGGGGTTGCCGGCTCGAGGAATACCTCAGCGATCCGGCCGAGGATATGGAGCAGTGGCAGACCAGGTTGGCGTTCCGGCTGCGCGATTAGGCGGTTGCCTAGCGTGCCTCAGCCCACAAATCCACGCCCGACTCAACCGCGTACTGGTCGAGCTCAGCCGAAAGGCCCAGGGACACCGCCGGAAGCAGTAGGTCACTAGCGCCGCAACGCCGGTAGGGCTGGACGGCATGTCGGTTGTTCTCAGCGAAGGGCAGCAAGTCGAAACGCCATCGCTCGCAGCATGAGATGACGGGATGCATGAAGTTGTCATGCATGGCATACTCATGCGAGTGAGTGTGCGAGTCGCAGTGGCGGGCGCTACAGGTTATGCAGGTGGGGAGTTGCTCCGCCTGCTACTTGGCCATCCCAATGTGGAAATCGGGGCCCTGACCGCAAGCGCCAGTGCGGGAACGCTCCTGAGCCAGCACCATCCGCAGTTGATTCCGCTGCTAGATCGCCAGGTAGCGGAAACCTCCGACCATGTGCTTGCTGATCACGATGTGGTCTTCCTCGCGCTTCCGCACGGGGTCTCCAGTGCAGTGGCTGCACGACTGCATCCCGACACCTTGGTGATCGACTGCGGAGCCGATTTTCGGCTCGAGGAGCCCGAAGCGTGGCAGCGGTTCTACCAGTCACCTCATGCCGGCACCTGGCCATACGGGTTGCCCGAACTCCCCGGCCAACGGGACAAACTGGCCGGTGCGCGAGCGATCGCCGTCCCAGGGTGCTATCCCACGGCAGCCACTCTGGCGCTGCTGCCGGCCATCACCACTGGCCTGACGACAGCTCGGGATGTTGTCATCGTTGCGGCCAGCGGGCCCTCAGGTGCCGGTCGCTCCCTCAAGCCGCAGCTCCTGGGTGCTGAGCTCATGGGCTCAGCGAGTGCCTACAGCGTGGGCGGCGTCCATCGTCATACCCCAGAGCTGTTGCAGAACTTCGTAGCGTGCGGTGCTGCCGAGCCATCGGTGTCATTCACTCCCGTGCTGGTGCCTATGTCTCGTGGCATCCTCGCAACCTGTACGGCTCCACTGGTGGACCACAAGTTTCCCGCCGAGGAGGTCTACGCGGGATACGCGGAGGTCTATGCCGAGGAGCCTTTTGTCCATCTGCTTCCCAACGGCCTCTGGCCGCAGACAAAGTCTGTGCTGGGATCGAACGCGGTACAGGTCCAGGTGACAGTTGATCATGACGCGGGCCGGCTGGTAGCCGTCGCCGCACTGGACAACTTGACCAAGGGCACGGCCGGGGCTGCTGTGCAGTGCATGAATGTGGCGCTCGGCCTGCTGGAAACGACTGGCCTGACGACCGTCGGAGTAGCACCATGAGCATCACGGGGGCCTCAGGCTTCCTCGCGTACGGCCTGACTGCCGGACTGAAGGGCAATGGCAGTAAGGATCTGGCTCTGGTGGTCAACACGGGTCCGGACTTTGCAGCGGCAGGCGTGTTCACCACAAATCGAGTCAAGGCTGCGCCCGTGGTGTGGTCGGAGCAGGTCCTCGCCGACGGCCAGCTCCGGGCGGTGATCCTGAACTCCGGCGGCGCCAATGCCTGCACCGGGCCGGAGGGATTCGCCGACACGCATCGGACAGCAGAACTGGTGGCAGATGCGCTGCGACAAGCTCAGGGTGCGCAAAGGCCGCCTGAGGGCGCCGACATCGGCGCCATCGATGTTGCCGTGTGCTCGACGGGTTTGATCGGAGTACGGCTGCCGATGGACAAGGTGGCGTCAGGGATCAACGATCTTGTTCCACAGCTACGCCGCGATGGCGGACAGGAGGCGGCAGAGGCAATTCTGACGACCGACTCGGTGACCAAGCAGGCGCACTACGCCGACGAGGGCTGGTCGATCGGTGGCATGGCCAAAGGTGCCGGGATGCTCGCGCCCGGCCTGGCCACCATGCTGGTGGTTCTCACGACCGATGCTGTCGTGGATCCCGAACTGCTTCATGATCAACTGGCCAACGCATGCCGGCGCAGCTTCGACCGGGTAGACAGCGACGGTTGCATGTCGACCAATGACACGGTGATCTTGCTGAGTAGCGGGGCGTCCGAGGTGCGGCCTAAGCCTGGTGATTTCCAAGCTGCGCTCGATGAGACCTGTCGTGATCTTGCTTTGCGGCTGCTCGCCGACGCCGAGGGAGCAGCGCACACGATTGCCATCCAGGTGGAGCACGCGGCGTCGGAGGACGATGCAGTGCAAGTGGCTCGAGCGGTCGCTCGGAGCAATCTCTTCAAGTGCGCTGTCTTCGGGCAGGATCCCAACTGGGGAAGGGTGCTAGCGGCCATCGGCACAACGACCGCGGATTTCGAACCGGAGCGCATCGATGTGGCTTTCAACGGCGTACAGGTCTGCCGGGATGGCTCCATCGGCGACCCGCGCGATCTTGTCGATCTGAGCGGCCACGAGGTACGCGTGGAGATCAACCTGCGCAATGGTCCGCACGCCGCCACCGTGTGGACGAACGATCTCAGCTACGACTACGTCAGAGAGAACGCGGAGTACCCGACATGAACTCCCCACGCGCGACGCAGCCAGCTGAAACCCGACCATTGTCCTTGGTCGAGAAGGCCTCCATCCTGACCGAGACGCTGCCGTGGCTCGAGACCTACGCAGGCAAGATCGTGGTGATCAAGTACGGCGGCAATGCCATGATCGATGACGACCTGAAGCGGGCATTCGCCCAAGACATTGTCTTCATGAAGCGGTGTGGCATCCATCCGGTCGTCGTGCACGGCGGCGGCCCCCAGATCTCGACGATGTTGTCCCGGCTGGGCATCGCCTCAGAATTTCGTGGCGGCCTCCGAGTCACCAGTCCCGAAGCCATGGAGGTAGTACGCATGGTGCTCGTCGGCCAGGTCGGACGGGACCTGGTCGGATTGATCAATACCCACAGCACCGTGGCGGTGGGTGTCTCCGGTGAGGATGGCGGACTTTTCACCGCTGAACGTCGTGGCGCAACAGTCGACGGCGAAGAAGTCGATCTCGGTCTGGTCGGTGATGTGATCGCGGTACGCACCGAGGCTGTCGAAGGGCTGATCGGGTCGGGCAGCGTCCCTGTCGTGGCCAGTATCGCGCCCGACGCACACGGTGTGGTGCACAACGTCAACGCCGATACCGCCGCCGCCGCACTGGCCGTAGCCCTCAAGGCAGAGCGCCTGGTCGTGCTGACCGACGTCGAAGGCCTCTATCGCGATTGGCCCAACAGCAGCGAGGTGATCACCGAACTGTCGGCGACAGAACTGCGCGGCTTGATGCCCGAACTGGCGTCCGGGATGGTGCCAAAGATGGAGGCCTGCCTGCGCGCTGTCGAGGGTGGCCTCACCCGCGCGACAGTTGTGGATGGCAGAGTTCCGCATGCGCTGTTGCTAGAGATCTTTACCAACGTCGGCATCGGGACCATGGTCACTCAGGATGGACTGATCCGGCTGGGCAGCCGGGTCTTCCCCCGTGACGACGGCATTCCGCCACAGGAGTACGCCAACGGCGAGTTCGGCGCCGTATCCATCGGCAAGGGGGGCGACCCCCTTGAACCCGTGCCGCAGGTTCCCGAGCACAGCGTGCGCCTGAATGAGCCTGTTGAACCTACCCAAGGAGTGGGACCATGACCGCCGATCCGATGACCTTGAGCCGCGAGCTGTCGGGATCGGCATCCTCTGAGGCGGTGCTCGAGGCGTATGCCCAGTCCGTCATGAACACCTTCGGCCCACCGAAGCGCGTGTTCGTACGCGGAGAGGGCTGCTATCTCTGGGATGCAGACGGACGGCGTTACCTGGACCTGCTTTCCGGTCTGGCGGTCAACGCGCTTGGTCACGCCCATCCGACCGTGCTCTCGGCCGTGACCGGCCAGATCGCCACCCTGGGCCACGTGTCGAACTTCTTCGCCACTCAGCCGCAGGTCGCCCTCGCAACCCGGCTCTCCGCCATGGCTGGCGCGGCCGAAGCGCGGGTGTTCTTCACCAACTCAGGCACGGAAGCCAACGAGGCCGCGCTCAAGATCACCCGCATGACGGGACGCAGCACGATCATCTCGACCGAAGGCGCTTTTCACGGGCGTTCCATGGGTGCTTTGGCCATCACGCACAATCCGAAGTACCGGCTACCGTTCGAGCCGCTGCCAGGCGAAGTGATCTTCGTTCCCTATGGCGACGCGGAGGCGCTGGCCTCGGTCGTCGACGACACGGTGGCGGCCGTCGTCCTAGAGCCGATTCAGGGCGAAAACGGGATTGTGGTGCCTCCCGCAGGCTATCTCGCACGGGCTCGGGAGATCTGTGATCGCCATGGCGCCCTGCTCTGGATGGACGAGGTCCAGACTGGCATGGGCCGCTGCGCCAGCTGGTTGGTGCACGTCGACGAGGGCGTTACCGCCGACATCATCACCGTGGCGAAGGGGTTGGGCAACGGGTTCCCGGTTGGAGCGTGTATCGCCACCGGACCAACGTCGCGCCTGCTGGGCCCCGGCAGCCACGGCAGCACGTTCGCCGGCAACCCCGTGGCAGCGATTGCCGGGCTGGCCGTGATCGCCGTGATCGAGCGCGACGGCCTCCTCGCTCACGCGAAGGCGCTCGGTGATCATCTCACCGCAGCGATCATGGAGCTTGATCATCACTTGATCACCGGTGTACGCGGTCGGGGGTTGTTGCAAGGCGTGATCTTGGCCGAGCCGGTCGCAGCAGCTGTGGTCGATGCTGCGCTCCGAGCCGGTTTTGTGATCAACGCTCCGCGACCCGACGTGGTCCGCTTGGCGCCGCCGCTGATCATCAGCGGTGCAGAGCTGGACGGCTTCATCGGCGTGCTGCCATCGCTATTGGACCAGGTTGCCAAGGAGTCGGAATGAAGCACTTCTTGGTGGACGACGATCTCAATGCGGACGAGCAGCTCGCGATCTTAGACCTCGCGGACACGCTCAAAGCAGCGCCGTACACGCTGCGTCCCTTTGCCGGGCCACGAACGGTGGTCGTGCTGTTCGACAAGCCGTCGACGCGGACCAGGGTCTCTTTCGAAACCGGGATTGCCGAGCTCGGTGGCCACCCAATGATCATGGATGCAGCAGTCTCCCAGCTCGGTCGCGGTGAGTTGATCAGCGACACCGCACGAGTACTGGGCCGCCATGCCGCAGCGATCGTCTGGCGCACCTCGGGCCAGGAGCGGCTGAAGGACATGGCTGCACACGCTGGCGTTCCCGTGATCAACGGGCTCACCGACCGATACCACCCCTGCCAGGTCCTTGCGGACCTGCAAACCATCCGGGAGCACAAGCGGCAGCTGGCTGGGCTGACTCTGGCCTACGTCGGCGACGGTGCGAACAACATGGCGCACTCGTACCTGCTGGGTGGCAGCGTGGCAGGCATGCATGTGCGGATCGGGGCTCCGCCCGGCTTCCGGCCCGACCCTGAGGTCGTCAGTCGCGCGGCAGACCTTGCCCGTAGCTCCGGAGGCAGCGTGCAGGTGCATGGCGAGGCCAAGGAAGCTGTGGCCGACGCGGACGTGGTTGCTACTGACACCTGGCTCTCCATGGGCCAGGACGATCCTCGCGGTGAGCGGCAGTCGATCTTCGCCCCGTACGCGGTGACCACCAGCTTGTTGGCTCTTGCCGACAAGGAAGCCATCGTGCTGCATTGTCTGCCTGCTTATCGCGGCAAAGAGATCGACGCTGCGGTGATCGACGGTCCTCGGTCGGTGGTCTGGGACGAGGCTGAGAATCGCAGGCACGCGCAAAAGGCGCTGCTGGCCTTCCTCGACGAGCAGGCGAGGGGGGTGGATAGCTAAATGTCGACCTACGCACGTGCACCGCGGCGCGGCAAGGGGGAGCGACCCTCCTTGGACTCCCCGAAAGGCGTGATGAGCAAGACCGCGCGGCACGCCAAGATCATTACTTTGTTGGAGCAGCGCGAGGTGCGTTCCCAGAGCGAGCTGGCCGACCTACTGGCCGACGACGGAGTGCAGGTCACTCAGGGCACGCTGTCCCGTGATCTTGTCGAGATCGGCGCCCTTCGGGTGCGCAGCTCCGGCGGTCACCTGGTCTATGCGGTGCCGGGCGAGGGCGGCGACCGGACGCCGCACGTCGGCGAGTTCGCCAGCTTCGAGGGACGACTGGCCCGGCTCTGTTCGGAGATCTTGGTATCGGCCGAGGCCTCGGCCAACCTCGTTGTCCTCCGCACACCACCCGGCGCGGCACAGTACTTTGCCTCCGCGGTCGATCGCGCCGGCTGGGAGTCGATCTTGGGCAGCATTGCCGGTGACGACACGATCTTGCTGATCACTCGAGGCCCCAGCGGTGGCGCCGACATCGCACAGCAGTTTCTGACCATGAGCCGAACCGGCAAGCCTGCCGACGGCGCAGCATCTTCGCATCCCCATCACAGTGAGAAGGACGGACTCAAATGAGCGAGCGGATTGTTCTGGCGTACTCCGGCGGCCTCGACACCAGCGTGTGCATCGGCTGGCTGGGCGAGGAGACCGGTCAAGAAGTGGTGGCTGTGGCCGTTGACGTCGGCCAGGGCGGAGAGGACATGGAGGTCATCCGCCAGCGGGCTCTGGATTGTGGCGCGGTCGAGGCTGTCGTGGTCGACGCCAAGGACGAGTTCGCCGAGGACTTCTGCCGACCGGCGCTGCGTGCCAACGCGCTCTACATGGATCGCTATCCGCTGGTCAGCGCGCTGTCTCGTCCGCTCATCGTGAGGCATCTCGCCGAAGCCGCCAAATCCCATGGCGCGACGGTTGTCTCGCACGGCTGCACCGGTAAGGGAAATGATCAGGTGCGGTTCGAGGTCGGCATCGCGAATCTGGCGCCTCAGCTGCAGGTGATCGCTCCGGTTCGCGACTACGCGTGGACCCGCGAAAAGGCGATTGCCTACGCCGAGGACAAGGGTCTGCCTATCAACCAGACTAAGGCCTCTCCGTACTCGATCGACCAGAATGTCTGGGGTCGTGCAGTGGAGACCGGTTTCCTGGAGGACGTCTGGAACTCACCGATCGAGGATGTATACGCCTACACGGCAGATCCTGCCGTGCCGCGCGAGCCCGACGAGGTCACCATCACCTTCGAGGGAGGTAATCCGATAGCGATCGACAACGAGAAGGTCTCCATGCTGCAGGCCATCCAGATCCTGAACGAGCGTGCCGGCGCTCAGGGTGTGGGCCGGTTGGACATGGTCGAGGACCGGCTCGTCGGAATCAAGAGCCGCGAGGTGTACGAGGCTCCTGGTGCGATCGCCCTGATCACCGCGCACATGGAGCTGGAGAACGTCACCGTGGAACGTGAGCTGGCCCGCCACAAGCGGGGGATCGACCAGCGCTGGGGCGAGCTGGTCTACGACGGCCAGTGGTACTCACCGCTGAAGCGAGCGCTGGACTCCTTCATCGACGAGGCACAACAAGCCGTTAGTGGTGAGATTCGGATGATCTTGCACGCCGGTAAGGCCACGGTCACCGGCCGTCGCAGCGATACCAGCCTGTACGACTTCAGCCTCGCCACCTATGACGAAGGTGACCGGTTCGACCAGTCCCAGGCTCGCGGGTTCATCGCGCTCTATGGCATGTCGAGCACGCTAGCGGCGCGCCGGGACGCCAGCCTGTCTTGATCACCCCACCCGACGCCCCCGGAGAGCATCACCGGGGGCGGCTGTGGGGAGGCAGGTTCGGCGGTGACTCGGCTGATGCGATGGCGACCCTGAGTCGCTCAACGAGCTTCGACTGGAGGCTCGCGCCTTACGACTTGGCCGGGTCCCGGGCGCACGCCAAGGCGCTATACCAGGCTGATCTGCTGACCGATGATGAGCTCGCTGGGATGATCGACGGTCTCGACGCCCTGGCGTCGGAGGTTGTCTCCGGAGCCTTCCGGCCGGCACCGACCGATGAGGACGTGCACGGCGCGCTCGAGCGGCGGCTGGTCGAGCTGGTAGGCGCGGAGCTGGGCGGCCGATTGCGGGCAGGCCGGTCCCGCAACGATCAAATCGCCACATTGATCAGGATGTATCTGCGCGACGCGCTACGGGCGATCGCAGGCGAACTCGGCGGCGTGGTCGGGGCACTGCATCAGCAGGCACGCGATCATCTGGGGATTGCCATGCCGGGTCGTACGCACCTTCAGCATGCCCAGCCGGTGCTCCTCTCACACCATCTGCTCGCCCACGCTTGGCCGCTGCTCCGGAACTGTGATCGAATACGTGATCTTGACCGCCGGCTCGCGATCAGTCCGTACGGCTCGGCAGCACTGGCCGGCACGTCGCTCGGCCTGGACCCCGAGGCCGTGGCGAGGGAGCTGGGATTCACGACCAGCGTGGCCAACTCGATCGACGGCACGTCGGCCCGCGATGTGGTGGCGGAAGCTACGTTCATCTGCGCGCAGATTGCCGTCGATCTCTCCCGACTGAGTGAGGACGTGATCATCTGGGTCACTCAGGAATTCGGATTCGCACGCTTGGCTGACGAGTGGTCGACCGGCTCGAGCATCATGCCGCAGAAGAAGAATCCCGACGTCGCCGAGCTGGCTCGTGGCAAGGCCGGGCGGTTGATCGGCAATCTGACCGGACTGCTGGCCACCCTCAAGGGACTGCCGCTGGCGTACAACCGGGACCTTCAGGAGGACAAAGAGCCGATCTTCGACTCCATCGATCAACTGCTGATCCTGCTTCCCGCGGTTACCGGGATGGTTTCGACGCTGGCCTTCCATCGCGAACGGCTTGAACTCCTCGCCCCGATGGGATTCTCTTTGGCCACCGATATCGCCGATTGGCTGGTACGTCGACGAGTGCCTTTCGCCGAGGCGCACGAGATCGCAGGCGCCTGCGTACGCCGCTGCGAGGAGGACGGCGTAGAACTGACGGACCTGACCGCGGATGACCTCGCCGAGATCTCGCCTCACCTCACTTCCGACGTTCAAACCGTGCTCAACGTGGCCGGCTCGATCAACAGTCGCTCCGGCCGTGGCGGCACAGCGGTGGTCCGTGTCAGAGAGCAACTGGACGAAGTTTCAGACGCCATTCGCGCTATCCAGGACTGGGATGATCAACCTGGCAGCTAGTCCGACGCTACTGTGGTGCCCCGTGGATATGGTGCTCAGCGATCTGAAGTGGCGTGGCCTGGTAGCCCTCTCCACCGATGAAGCGGCCCTGGCCGAGCACCTGTCTGCCGGGCCGGTCACTTTCTATGTCGGCTTTGATCCAACGGCGCCGAGTCTGCACTTCGGCAACCTTGTGCAGCTCATGGTGGCCCGGGCCCTGCAACGTTCCGGGCACCGTCCCTTGATTCTGGTCGGCGGATCGACCGGACTGATCGGTGATCCGAAAGAGACCAGCGAGCGAGTCCTCAACCCCAAAGAGACAGTGGCCGCCTGGGTGGAAAGCATTCGCCGGCAGGTCGAGCGTTTTGTCGACTTCTCTGGGCAGAACTCCGCACGGATCGTCAACAACCTTGACTGGACAGGGCCCATGCCAGTGCTCGATTTCCTGAGGGACATCGGCAAGCACTTCCCGGTCAACCGGATGCTGGCTCGCGACGTGATCCGGAACCGGCTGGA
>DATLQP010000223.1:0-2306 GCA_035535155.1 Propionibacteriaceae bacterium | reverse complement strand
TCGCCCGCGAACGCCCGAATCGACTCCACGTCCTCCCAGACCGTGACGTAGACGAACTCAGTTGAGGACGGGTCACGAGGTCTGCCGGCATGCTGGGCGATCAGCCCTGACTGCCGCGAGACCAGCGGTATCGCCGTATCGCGCAGAAACGACTCGAACTCAGCTTCCTTGCCGCTGTGGATTGTCGGCCTGAAGACGCGGATGATCACGGCATTCTTTCCTCGCGCTCAGCGGGTCTCGGGCGAGCGTGTCTTCGCGGGATCGCGCTCGACCACGGGATCGAGCACCTCGTCGATCTTGCCCAATAGGTCCTGGTCGAGCTTCACACCCGCCGCAGCAACATTGTCGGTGACCTGCTCAGGCCGCGATGCCCCGATGATCGCGCTGGCGACATTGTCGTTCTGCAGTACCCACGCCACGGCCAGTTGCGCCATGGACAGTCCTGCCTCGGCGGCGAGCGGCACCAGCTGCTGGACACGCTTCAGCACGTCGTCACTCATCAATCTCTTGATCATGTCCGCGCCGCCCTTCTCGTCGGTGGCCCGCGAGCCCTCGGGTGGCTGCTCGCCCGGACGGTACTTTCCGGTGAGGATCCCCTGAGCAATCGGCGAGAAGACGATCTGAGACATGCCAAGCGAGACGCAGGTTGGCACGACCTCGCCCTCGATCACCCGCCACAGCATCGAATACTGCGGCTGGTTGGAGATCATGGGGATGCCGAGTTGCTCGGCGAGAGCGTGGCCATCCCGGATCTGCTGCGCGGTCCACTCGCTGACGCCGATATAGAGCACCTTGCCCATCCGCACCAGATCGGCAAACGTCTGCATGGTCTCCTCGAGCGGAGTTTCGGAGTCGAAGCGATGCGCCTGGTAAAGATCGACATAATCGGTTTGCAGTCGAGTGAGCGACCCGTCGATCGACTCCACGATGTGCTTGCGGGACAGTCCGACGTCATTGGGGCCGCCCGGTCCGGTAGGCCAGTAGACCTTGGTAAGGATCTCCAGCGACTCTCGGCGCTCACTCTTCAGTGCTTCGCCGAGCACGGTCTCGGCCTTGGTGTTCGCGTACGCGTCCGCAGTATCGAACGTCGTGATGCCGGCGTCGAGCGCAGCGCGTACACACGCCTTGGCTTGATCATTTTCCACCTGCGAGCCGTGCGTCAGCCAGTTGCCGTAGGTGATCTCTGAGATCTTGAAGCCTGAGTTACCGACGAACCGAAATTCCACCGTAGTTCACCTGCCGTCTGTGTTCCATGCCCGCGACGAATGCCCGTCGAATCGCCGCGCCGCTCTTTCCAAGAAGATATCTAGTCCATGAATCCAATGCCATGCTCGCCCGCCACCAAAGAGCGCCGAAAGTCTCGGGGACTGCCTAGATGTCACGCCAGATCGCGGACTTGCGAATCTCGAACTCGGCGGCGCTGATCATGCCGCTGTCCCGCAATGCGCGAAGTTCGGCCAGCACCTCCAGCGGATCACGGACTGGCCGAGACTCGCCGCGAATCGCTTCCCTCGCTTCCTCGGCGAGCATCTCGCCCTGCGCGCCGAGGATCTGATCGACAGTGAGGCTGCCGCGCGTGGTGGTGACACGGACAGTGCCGGAGACTCTCCGAGTGGCCGCCTCAATAGCGACGACGTCCGGCAGCGGCACGCTGAATGCGGGTTCGGTGCTGCGACGCGAACGGAACAGAATGCGTTCACTGGTCAGCGCGAGCAGGCCCATCTGGTGCTCATATCGCCCGTCCATCAGGCGCAACACGGTTTCGGAGTCAGTAAGCGAGGACTGCAATCGGGCTATATGGACATCCGAGCGCTGATCAGATGCCATGGCCGCCGCCGCGGTCACCACGTCGGGGCGCAGCTTGTACGGCGCTAGGCGCTGCTGGACGCTAGGGGGTCGTAACCACCTGAACCATGACATCACTTGCGTCCTCGTTGTTGTTTATTGCACTCTGACAGGCAGTCCGCGAGATTCGCCTCCTTTTCTCGCTCGCGAACGTATGTCAACCTTTGTCCAGGCTCAGAGGCGAGCTCCTGCAGTCGGCGAAACGGCCCCTGTCATGGTGCGAGTTGATGATCATCGATCATGACACCCGCAGCGTCGACGGCACGAATCAGCTCGTGCCAGCTCCGCCGCCCAGGCCGGCATCGCGCGCCCGCAGAATGGCGCCCGACCGGTCCGAGACGTGCAGCTTGGTGATGATGTTGGACACGTGGTTGCGTACCGTCTTCGGACTGACCGCCAGGCGCCGCGCGACACCGGCGTTGTCCCGCCCGGCCGCTAACAAACCCAACACCTCGGTCTCG
>DATLQP010000222.1:0-3844 GCA_035535155.1 Propionibacteriaceae bacterium | reverse complement strand
GAGAACGCGATCGTGCTCAGCATCGATGAGTTGGGTCGGGATGAGGCGCGTTGACGCCTTTGCAGGCGTTACGTTTCCTCATCCCGCCCTCCGAACCGGACATGCGCGTCTCCACGCATCCGGCTCTCCACGAGCCCGTGTCGTTGGGTTATGCGATTTCTCCCGATGATCTTGTCGGCCAGGGCGTGGGAATGTTCGCGGCCCGGTAGCGGTAGCGGCTGACCGTCACCGTTTGGGGCTGGAACAACACCACGCCGTCCTCGACCGGCCGCCAGTTCAGAAGGTAACGGCGGTAGAGGACATCCCACTTCGTCTTGTTGTGCCGTTTTGCGGATCCACCGGACCACCCGGTTCCAGGTGTACTGGTCGAGGTAGTGGAAGGTCGCCGCGGACACGCCGCGCCGAAAGTAGGTGCACCAGCCTCGGATGACCGGGTTGAGCTGGCGCAGCAGGGCCGCAAGGGTCGGATGTGATGATCTCCGGGTGAGCGTGCGGACCCGCCCGACGATGGAGGCGAGAGCCTTCTTCGACGGGTAGGTGTAAACCACGCGCCTGGTCGTGCCGCGTTTCCTTCTCCGCTGGATGCGGAAGCCCAGGAAGTCGAAGCCCTCATCGATGTGGCACACCTTCGTCTTCGCCTCCGACAGGCGCAAACCCATCGGGGCGAGGACACCCGCCACGTCCTCCCGCACGGCCTCGGCGTGCGCCTGGGTCCCGGACACCAACACCACAAAGTCGTCGGCGTAGCGGACGATCCGATAGTTGGCGAGCCCGGCTCGGCGGCGCCTGGTCCGTTGGTAGGTGCTGCCGCTGTCCGCCCGCCAGACCTCGGCGAAGTGCTCGTCGAGGACCGAAAGGGCGACGTTGGCCAGCAGCGGCGACAGGATGCCACCTTGGGCGTGCCGGTGGTGCTGTCCCGGATGATGCCGTCCTCACCGAGGACGCCGGCATGCAGGAACGCTTTCACCACCGCCAGGACGCGTTTGTCCCCGATCCGTCGGCGCACCCGGTCCATCAGGGCCGGATGGTCGATCATGTCGAAGCACGCCTCGATGTCACCTTCCAACACCCACTCATAGGAGCGGGAGGCGAACTGGTGAATCTCTGCGATCGCGTCCTGGGCTCGCCGTCTCGGACGGAAGCCATACGAGCATGGCTGGAAGTCCGCCTCGAGGATCGGCTCGAGCACCAATTTGAGGGCCGCTTGCACGGTGCGGTCCCGCGCGGTCGGGATGCCAAGCCGTCGCAGCTTGGTGCTGCCAGGCTTGGGGATCATCCGTTCTCGCACCGCAAGAGCAGTGAACCGCCGAGCCTTCAGATCGTGCCGAAGTTGCGGCAAGAACTGCTCCTCCGCGGAGAGGATCGACTGCGGCCGAAGCCCGTCGACCCCCGCCGCCCGCTTCCCCCTGTTGCCCCTGACCCGAGCCCACGCCACGACGAGGACCGCCGGGTCACACACGAGGTTGAACAGGTCATCGAACCGACGATCAGGATCATCGATCGCCCATCGATGCAACTTGATCTGGATCCGCAGTACCTGGGACTCGGCCAACTCAAGATCCGGCCACAGCACGTCGGTATTCACCGGCGATCTCCCACCCTTCCAGACTCACGATTGCGAACTCGCTGCCGCCCTTCGCCAAGTGACCGGCTTTCCCGGCCTCGGACTACTACGACGGCTCCGTCACGTCCCTGGCCGCTGAGCCGACGACGCGCCGACCCGCCACTGACCTGGATGCCCAGCCGGCGGGGCCAGCCAAAGACGTTTCCCACGTTCACCGCACACCGGTCGACGGGGTCGGTGGCCAACTTTGCCCCTGCGGCATCGCCACGAGTACGCCGCAGACCTTCCTCGTGGCCTCCCTGCCGGCGACTTCACCCGGCCCGGGAGTCGCCCACCAACGGTGGGCGTGCACCGCAATCCGGCCCATATCCGCCAGATTGGAGCCGGTGAATCTCTTGAGAGGCTTTAAACGCTGGTTCCTCACGTCCACCTTCCCGTCTCGCTAGGCAGGCCCAGGTCGTCTGGCAGTGCCGACCCGTCCCGTCGTTGTCAGGGCTGCTCCCACCCGAACCGGCGTCTCCCGGCCCGGGCTGCCCTCGGCTTTCCCAACCTGCTGCAACAGGCCGGGGATGGAGTCGTTTCACCTCCATCCGGTAATGCAGCGCCTCGTGGCGCACGAAATCCCAAGTTCAGGCGCTGGACCGTTCACAGCCGGTGCTGCCGATGGTGCCCGGCACACCGGAACGGCGCACCCACGACTACGCCCGCCACGGGGTAACCAGCCTGTTCGCCGCGTTCAACATCGCCACCGGAGAAGTCATCTCCGATCTTCACCGCCGCCACCGCGCCGTCGAGTTCCGCAAGTTCTTGATCACCATCGACAAGGCGGTCCCCGAGGACCTGACGTCCACATCGTCTGCGACAACTACGCCACCCACAAGACCGACATGATCAACAACTGGCTCGCCCGTCACCCCCCGCTTCCACGTCCACTTCACCCCGACCGGATCATCCTGGGTCAACCAGGTCGAACGCTTCTTCGGCCTGATCACCGACAAACTCATCCGACGCGGAGTCCACACCAGCGTCGCCGCCCTCGAGGCGACATCCGGCAATGGATCGACACCTGCAACGAGAACCCGAAACCCTTCGCCTGGACCAAAACAGCAGACGAAATCCTCAACTCGCTCGCAATATATCCGGCGCGCATTTCAGGCGCAGGACGCTAGTGTCGAGCTGCGCAACCCCCAAATGCTCGGGCCCTACCTGACTCCGACAAATATTGGGATTCGCCAGACACGGGCAATCAGCAGTTGCGCCGCGCAGCTGCAAGTGCGGGGCAATGAAGGCGCTTTATGAACTTCGGAAGTAATCGATCGTGTGCAGCAGGCCCTCTCGCAGCTGCACAGTGGGCTGCCAGCCGAGGACCTTTCTGGCCAAAGTGATGTCCGGCTGACGGCGGACTGGGTCATCGGCCGGCAACGGCAACCGCTCAACGGCGGAAGCAGTTCCAGTCAGCTCGATAACTAGATCCGCAAGCTCCGCAATCGTGAACTCGCCAGGGTTGCCGAGGTTGACCGGACCCGTGACAGCGTGCGACGTACCCATCATCCGCACCAGACCATCAACGAGATCATCGACGTAACAGAAGGACCGCGTCTGCGTGCCGTCCCCATAAATCGTCAGAGACTCGCCTCGCAGTGCCGACATCACGAAGTTTGACACCACGCGGCCATCTCGAGGATGCATTCGCGGACCATAGGTATTGAACAGCCGGACGACCTTGATGGTCAGGTCATGCTGGCGCCAGTAGTCGAAAAAGAGCGTCTCTGCGGCTCGCTTGCCCTCGTCGTAGCAGGCACGTACGCCGATCGGGTTGACGTGACCCCAATAGTCCTCTCGTTGCGGATGAACCTCCGGATCGCCATACACCTCCGAAGTGGACGTCAGCAGGATCCGAGCCCTAGTCCGCTTGGCCAGGCCAAGCATATTGATCGACCCATGCACGGCAGTCTTCGTGGTCTGGACCGGGTCGCGCTGATAGTGCACCGGCGACGCGGGGCAGGCCAGGTGGTAGATCTCATCGACCTCGACGTAAAGCGGAAATGTCACGTCGTGCCGGATCAACTCAAATCTAGGATGCTTGAGCAGGTGCTCAACGTTGCACCTTGTTGAGGAATAGAAGTTGTCGACGCACAGCACCTCGTGCCCGGATTGCAGTAGCCGGTCGCACAAGTGCGACCCAATAAACCCCGCTCCCCCCGTCACGAGCACTCGTTGACCGTCAAACATCCCAAACCCCCGATCAGAATCCCTAGGCAAGGTCGGCAGCCGGCAGGT
>DATLQP010000221.1:0-6142 GCA_035535155.1 Propionibacteriaceae bacterium | reverse complement strand
GGACTCACCGCCGGGACTATTCAGCCCCGCGACTGCCACCGTTGCGACTAACGCTGAGAAGCCAACCCCGACTATGGCATGCTGAGCGAGTCGACGCACGGAGGATACGATGCCACATGTCGTTATCCAAACGAAATCATCTTGAGATCTTTTCGATGCCTAATTTTCTCGAATAGGGCTCAAACCGCCACATCTTCTAACATCTCGGTCACGAGAGCTGCAATGGGCGACCGTTCGGAGCGATTCAGCGTGATGTGAGCAAAGAGCGGATGACCCTTGAGCTTCTCCACAACCGCAACCACGCCATCGTGCCGGCCAACCCGTAGGTTATCCCGTTGCGCTACGTCGTGAGTCAGAACTACGCGTGAATCCTGGCCGATCCGGCTCAGGACGGTGAGCAGCACGTTGCGTTCCAGGGACTGCGCCTCGTCGACGACAACGAATGCGTCGTGCAGGGACCGACCACGGATGTGAGTAAGCGGTAGCACCTCGAGCAACCCCCGGGCCAGCACCTCTTCGATGACTGCCTTCGTGGTAAGCGCCCCTAAGGTGTCGAAGACAGCTTGCGCCCACGGCGCCATCTTCTCCCCCTCCGTCCCCGGCAGGTAGCCGAGTTCCTGGCCGCCGACCGCGTACAGGGGACGGAACACCACGACCTTGGAGTGCTGCTGACGTTCCAAGACAGCCTCGAGTCCCGCGCACAACGCCAGCGCCGACTTGCCCGTACCCGCTCGGCCGCCGAGGGAAATGATGCCGATCGAGGGATCCTGCAGCAGCTCCAGAGCCACCCGTTGCTCGGCCGAGCGGCCATGGATGCCGAACACATCTCGGTCCGCCTTGATCAATTTCACTTCCTTGCTCGGCATCACCCGGCCCAGCGCTGATGCGCTGCCGCTCAACAACACAACACCGGTATGGCAGGGGAGGTCGCGCGCCTCGTCCAGCTCGAGCGTTCCATGCTCATAGAGCCGGTCGATGTCTCCGCTATCCACGTCGATCTCACTCATCCCGGTCCACTCGGTTTCCACAGCCAGTTCCGCGCGGTACTCCTCTGCGCTGAGGCCGACGGCTGAGGCCTTGACGCGCATCGGCAGATCCTTGGAAACCAAGGTGACCGCGCAACCCTCGGCTGAGAGATTCAGCGCGACAGCCAGAATCCGGGAGTCGTTATCGCCAAGACGGAAGCCGTCCGGCAGTGCTGCTGGATCGGTGTGATTCAGCTCGACCCGAATGGTTCCACCGAAGTTGTTGACCGGAACGGCGGCGTCAAGACGGCCGTGGATGATCCGCAGGTCGTCAAGGTGGCGGAGCGCCGTACGAGCGAAGTAACCCAGCTCGTTGTGGTGCCGCTTCCCCTCCAGCTCGGTGATGACGACGACAGGTAGCACGACATCGTGCTCGTCGAAACGCCGCATGGCGTGCGGATCACTCAGCAGGACGGAGGTGTCGAGAACATAGGTGCGACGGCTTGATGAAGAAGACACAGGTCTGCCCTTCTTGGGGGCCGTACGCGATCCGCGCCCGGCCCCACCGTTACGTGGTCGGCCGGGATGGATGACCGATAGCGAACCTTGGCACCTCGCTACCCGTCGAGTGACGGTGCATGCATCGCCTCCCAGGCGGGGCCGCCTTGCTGCGTCCCGCATCTCGACGGTACGTCTGCCGATGGCTCCAAGGCGAGAGCCACGCCGCGAATTTCACGTGATGGCAACCTGGCGATCAGATGGATTCAGCGACTCTTTAGCATCCTTTCAGGGATGATCCGCTGACGAGGACCATCCGAATCTGTTGACCGGGCACCGCCTGAGCAGCTCGGTCGATGTCGTCATCGAGGAGCACAGCAGCAACAGGATATCCACCGGTCACCGGATGATCGGCGAGAAAGACCACTGGCTCCCCGCTTGGCGGAACCTGGATCGAACCGCGTACCGCCCCCTCGCTGGGCAACTCCTGCCCACGCCGGGAGGCCTCGCGTTGCAAAGTCGTCCCCGTCAGCCGAATCCCCACCCGATCGCTCCGGCTGGAGACCGTCCAGGTCGTGACAGCTAGAGCATCGAGGTCGGCCAGCCAGTTATCTCGCGGGCCGGGAAGCGCGTGCAGAACGAGAGTTTCGGCTGAGACTGCTGGCACCGGGACGATGTCTAGGTTCGGAAACGCCGCCGGCGCTGGACCGACCGGCAGCATGTCGCCTGCTCGCACCGGCGGCGGCCCCAGGCCTGACAGGGTGTCGGTTGCCCGGGAGCCCAGGACCGGCGGGACGGCTATGCCGCCGCGGACCGAGAGATAGGTGCGAAGGCCGACCTGAGGGTTACCGAGTGTCAAAATCTGGCCGTCGGCCAGCGTGTAGGGCCCTAGGTAGCCGACGGCGTGATCATTGACGGCAGCTGGCGCTTGAGCGCCTGTCAGGGCTAGCTGAACGTTGCCACGGGCACGAACTGACAAGCCGCCGAAGGTCACCTCGAGCGCCGCTGCGCTGTATGGCTGCGCAAGCAGCCGGGCGCCGAGCTGGAAGGCACCCCTATCGGCGGCGCCGGACGGCCCGACTCCGATCGAGGCGAATCCGAAACGCCCGAGGTCTTGAACGAGAGTGAGGAAACCCGGAGCCAACACCTCAAGTGCTCGTTCAGCAGCCATCGTTAGCACCGGATGTCTCGACGAAGCGCACCACAGCACCGGGCTGCAACAAGGCCGGCGGTTCCCGGCCGGCATCGAATACCACTGCGTCCGTACGCCCGATTAGCTGCCAGCCGCCGGGTGAGGAGCGCGGATAAATCGCACTGAACTCGCCCGCCAAGGCAACACTGCCCGCAGGCACAGACGTGCGGGGCTCGCGACGCCGCGGAACCTCGAGTCGGGGGTCGCCCCAGGTCAGGTAGGCGAAGCCAGGTGCAAAGCCACCGAATGCCACCTTCCAGTCAGTCCCCAGGTGAGCGGCAATAACCTCATCGACGCTCAGACCGGTCAGCCGGGCCACCTCGCCGAGGTCAGGCCCGTCGTAGCGCACGGGGACCTCGATCACTTCGCCGCTTCTCGGAAGTTCGGCAGGCCGGTCGACCGGCAATGCTTCTAAGGCATGCCGAATTGGGGCCATCGGGGCGTCTCCATGAGCAACAATCAGCACCGTCCTGGCAGCAGGAACGACGTCGATGATGTCGGTGAATCCGGCGGTCTCTGCTGCGACCGCCTCCCGGACGGCCTGAGCCAGGGCGAGCACCTCATTCAATCCCGCTACTTCGACCAAGACCGCGTGCTCACCGCAGGTCAGCAGAGTACGGGGCTCAGTCATGAATCGAAGGGCTCGATCATGAGGCGAAGGCTCGGATCTCGATCCCCGCCTCGGTGAGGGCCTTTCGCAGGGCGATGGTCATCGCCACCGCACCCGGCGAATCTCCGTGAACGCAGATGGACCGGGCAGAGACGGCGATCTCGACGCCATCGACCGAAAGCATTCGCCCAGTGACGAGCATCTGCACCATGCGCTCCGCCACTGCGATGGGGTCATTCAACAGCGCACCAGGTTGTGAGCGGGGCACGAGAGTGGCCTGAGCGGTGTATCCGCGGTCAGCAAAGGCCTCAGTCACCGTGTGCAGGCCGGCCTGCTCCGCGTGGCGAAGTAGGGCTGACCCCGGCAGTCCGAGCAGCAGCAGCGTCGCGTCGTATCCGACCACCGCTGCGACCACGGCGGCCGCTTGATCATCGTCGTACACAGCACGGTTGTAGAGCGCGCCGTGCGGCTTGACGTAGCGCACCTGCGAACCTGCGAGACGCGCAAACCCATCCAATGCCCCGATCTGATAGATCACATCGTTGGTCAGGCTCGCCGAGTCGATGTCGATGCTCCGGCGACCGAAGCCGGCCAAGTCCCGGTACCCGACCTGGGCGCCGATCGCAACGCCCCGGCTCACCGCAGCCTCGCACACGCGGCGCATGATGTTCGGGTCGCCCGCATGGAAGCCGCAGGCGATATTGGCGCTGGTGATCACCTCGAGGAGTGCGTTGTCCTCACCGAGCCTCCAGATGCCGAAACCCTCGCCGAGGTCGCTATTGAGGTCGACGACGAGCGTGGTCCGCGGCTCGATGGACACCGTACTAATGCCCGAAGCGACGCTCTCGCTGCCCGTAGGAGCGCAGGGCGCGAATGAAGTCCACCTTCCGGAAATCAGGCCACAGCGCTTCGCAGAAATAGAACTCGCTGTGGGCCGACTGCCACATCAAGAAGCCCGACAAGCGCTGCTCACCAGAGGTTCTGATGATCAAGTCCGGGTCAGGCTGGCCCTTGGTGTAAAGGTGCTCGGCAATGTGCTCGATGTCGAGCGTGTTGGCCAGATCATCGATCGAGGTGCCGTTCTTGGCATGCTCGGCAAGCAGTGACCGTACGGCGTCGCGCAGTTCATGCCGGCCTCCGTAGGAGACTGCGATGTTGATCCGCATGCCGTCGATGTCAGCGGTGTCTCGGGAGGCCATCTTGAGCCGCTTGGCGGACTGATCGGGTAGCAGATCCAGGGCTCCGACCGGATGAACCTGCCAACGCCGGGTTGCCGCCAGATCACTCACCATCTGTTCGATCACGCCGAGCAGTGGCTCGATCTCCTCACGATGGCTGCGAGACAAGTTGTCCGTCGACAACACCCACAACGTGACGACCGGGATCCCAATCTCGTCGCACCACCCGACGAACTCCTTGAGTTTGTCTGCGCCGGCCTGGTATCCCGCAACGAATGGTTGCTCGGGAGCGTTCGTACGTGCCCAACGGCGGTTTCCGTCAGCGAGTACCGCGACGTGGCGTGGCAGCCTCTTGGTGTCGAGCTCGGCGATCAGCCGATGCTCATAAGTCGTGTACAGCAGTCCCGACGGATGCAAACGATCCACGAACTCGCGCAGCCGATCGAGACGTGCCACAACTGGCAGCGTATCCCGGAGCGAGAGGGAATCCTCCGGCCAGGCGACGATTGGTCTTCAAGACCTCCGTCCGTACGCTGAAGCTACTCGGCCGTAACCCCCGAGCCAGGTTGCCGCCATTGCGATACGAAAGGGCAGGGCCCGTGCCAGCAGTCCATCTCGGCGACGAGCGCCCCTCGGAACCGACCCGGAAATCCGATGCGGATACACCGCTGGCGGAGGTTGTAGAAGCGGTCAAGCCACGGCTTCGTGGCTGGCTGCATGCCGGCATGGCCCCCCTCGCCCTCGCCGCGGGCGTCGTGCTCGTCTGTTTGGCTGCGACGCCCGCAGGCGTCGTTGGAGGTGCAGTCTTCTTGGTCGCATCGGTGCTGCTGTTTGGCACCAGCGGGGTTTATCACCGGGGCACCTGGGGCGTACGCGGTCAGATGATCCTTCGCAGGATGGACCACTCCAACATCTATGTGTTTATCGCCGCGACCTATACGCCCCTGGCGTTGATCTTGCTCGACGGGTCTTCGCGGCTGATCTTGCTTGTTCTGGTCTGGTCCGCCGCGATAGCTGGTCTGCTCTTTCGGACGATATGGCTGGCAGCGCCGCGGTGGCTCTACACCGTGCTCTACATCCTGATGGGCTGGTCAGCCCTCGGCTGGCTCGACGCTTTCTATTCCCACGGCGGCCTCGCGCTACTGATCTTGCTCGTGGCCGGGGGCGTCTGCTACACCCTTGGCGCGTTGGTCTATGCCCGGAAGCGTCCTGACCCCTCGCCGGACTGGTTCGGCTTCCATGAGATCTTCCACGTCGCCACCATCGGTGGCTTCGTGTGCCACTACGTCGCCATCTCGATGATCAGTGTTTAATTTGAGCTGCTCGCGCAATCGCGCGGTGAATCCGCCGTCGTCGTCGTCGTCGCAGAGGAAAGAACTCCTCTGCTCGCTCCTCCTCCGTGCGGCGGCGCGCGATTTCCCGACGCTCGCAGCTAGTCACCTTGGCCTATTCCAGGGTTGTTGGACTGTCAGTACTTTGCAGCTGGCGAGCCAGGTCTTCGGCCGAGGTCACCGGGCGCTTGCAGATGAACTGCCGGCAGACATAGGCGGTCGGCTGGTCATTGATCATCGGTCGGTCAGCCAGCAGCGCGAGTCCAGGCTGGCTTGGTTCGCCAGCAACGACGACTGATCCGGCCGGTACGAGCTGGTGAGCAGCAAGCGCTAGCTCTGCCCTCGCCGAATCGTCAGGCCCGACGACA
>DATLQP010000220.1:0-4461 GCA_035535155.1 Propionibacteriaceae bacterium | reverse complement strand
CAACCGCGGAGCCCACCCGCGAACGGAAAGTAGGCGTATCGCGGTCGAACTTCCTCGGCGGCGGGTTCGAAGCGCCACGGATCGAACCGCTGCGGCTCCGGCCAGAGGTCGGGGCGCCGGTGGGTGGCCCATGGGCTGAGCAGCACGATGGATCCGGCCGGAATGCGGTATCCCTTGATGCTCACCTCGTGCTCGGCGATCCGGCCGAGCGCATACGCCGGTGGATAGAGCCGCATGGCCTCCTTCACGGCCATCGCGGTGAGCGCGAGCTTGGGGATGTCCTCCGCTCGAGGTGCGCGGGCACCGAGCACCTCAGTGATTTCGCGATGCACTGGCGACTGCGCGTCTGGTTGACAGCCAAGCAGCTGCATCGTGAAGGTGAGCGCGGTCGATGTCGTCTCGTGCCCGGCCAGCAAGAAGATCAACACCTGGTCACGTATCTCCTGATGACTCAGCGGGGCACCGGTCTCGGGGTCACGGGCGGCCAAGAGCCGGGAGATCAGATCCGGACCTGACGTCTTCGCCGCGGACCGGGAATCGATGATGTTGTCGACGATGCGGTAAAGCGCCCGCTGGGCGGCGCTCGCGCGAGTCTCCGCCGGTGTCGGCCACCACCGCGGGAGCCGCAGCGGCGTGATGCCCCGGCGGCGTACGTGCTGGTTCAGTACCGGAAACGTGGACCGGACCACTGGTATGGCGTCATCGACATCGGCCCCGAAGAGGATCCGGCCGACTGTTCGGAGCGTGTAATCGACCATCGCGGCGTTCATGTCGACCGGCGCGCCGCCCGCGGCCACGGTCCTGCATCGATCTGCAAGGCGTACGGCTTCGTCAGCCATGACGTCGACGTAGCTATCGATGCGCCGGTGCGAGAACAACGGTGCGACTGTCCGGCGCTGCTGTCGCCATTGACGTCCGCCACTGGTGAGCAAGCCATTTCCGAGGTAGTGGGCGATCTCCTGGTAGTAGGGAGTGTTCTTGCTGTAGCCATCCGGGTCTCCAGCCAGCACCTGCTCGACGCCATCGGGGTGCGTCACCAGGTAGAGCTCCCGGCGTAACCCCGGTGGCCCGACGACGAGGCGTACCACATCGCCGTACTCAGCCACCACCTGCTCGTAGGTCCCAAGCTGGTCGCGTTTCAGCGGGCGCGTCACGCCCATTAACAGTGATCCTCGGGGTCCGGGTACGGTGCGATTCGGGCTCATGGCGCCGGGTGAGCGACCCGGATCGCCGACCTCGTAGCGGTCACAAGCCAAGTCTGCATCGAAGCAGCAGGTCGGTAGTCGCCGGCCTCATGTGCGAACGGCTGATGACAGGAGTTGATCGAGCAGCCGCCGGAGCGCCACCTCCCGACGTTTTCGTGCGTGAGAGCTGCCCGCTGCCTGCAGGTGCCCATCTACCTGGCTCGGTGGCAATGGATCGCCAGGCCAGCCCGCTTGCGATAGTGGGGCCGGTCTGGTTTCCGCGTCGGGTTGCGGCGAAGATGTGCCTTGCGGCCGCGGCATCGCCGAGCTGCGACGGCGCTTCCTGACCTCGTAGCGCAGATACCAGACCAGCATCAGCGCCGAACTGAGCACATAAAAGCTATGCAGTGCCCAGATCGGCCCCACTGGCAGGCTGAGCACATAGACCGTGTGGAAGCCGTTGCCAACGTTGGCCAACGCCAGGTAGCCAAGGCTGTAGCTACCAAGTTCCTTCGTACGAGCGGCCTTGTAGAGCATCGGCAATGAGCTCGCGACGAATAGCGTGGCCGAGATCGATCCAGCGATCATCGCCACGCTATTCATCGCTTCCGCCCACATTCGTTCACAGCTGCTGCATCAGGATGGCGAGATGTTGTGGTTGAGGTGGAACAGCGGTCTGCAGCACTGAGTACGGCATCGGCGCTAGCCCCACCAACAGAGAGGCCCTCGACCTCGGCGATGCGTACAGCACCGGTCCGCCGTAAAGCGACCGTCCGCCAGCACCACGGATCGGGTGATGATCTTGCCTCGAATTCCGGCAAGATCATCTACAGCTAACGGAGCACCACTTCGGATGCCTGTCGTTGTCATAGTGGAAGCATTCGCCGGCATCGTTGTGACGGCGTTGGCGAAGCATTGGTGAAACCTTGGGCCGAGCTAACCGAGGAGGCGGAGGTACACATTCTGGACCGCCTCGCTCGGGTCAGCTCCCAGCTCATCGCGCAGCAAGACTCGGAGGCGTTCGTACGCCGCGAGCGCCTCCGCCACATTGCCGTTCGCCGCGAGCGCGCGCATCAGCAGCAGATGTCCTGACTCCCGGAACGGGGCCGCATCCACAAGCTCGCGGGCGGCCCGCTCCGCGCCGGGCAACTCGGCGCCCGCAAGCTCCAGACAGGTTTTCGCGTATGACTCAAGTGCGCGTACCCGGACGTCCTCGAGCCGGCGACGCCACGTCTCCGCCCACCGCGCGTCCGCCTCGGGCAAGAACCTCCGCCGCGCCACGAATAGGGCGCTCAAGGCGGGCGCCCAGGCCCGCCGCCAGGCACCCACAGCGACGGCGGACTCGGCTGAGTGCAGCTGTGACATGGCGACTTCGACGTCGATGTAGGCCGGCTCCGGGAAGGCCAAGATCAAATCGCTACGTCCACGGAGCACGTCCGCACCAACCACCGCCCTCGTCTTGGAGATCAGTGCACTGAGGGCGCCGCCAGCGTCGACCGGACGATCATCGGCCCAAAGCGCCTCAATCAGGCTGTCCCGCGAGACGGTCTGTAAGCGAGAAAGGGCGAGGTACGCGAACAGTAGGCGACCCTGACGTCCGGGCAGCATGTTGTCGATCCGCCGGCCCTGCAGCTCCACTGCGAATGCCCCGCACAGCTGCACGCGGGTCGATTCGCCCATCACCCCAGCATTGCCTACTCGGCGTCCTTGGTTAGATAAATGGAGGTGCCACGGTGAGGAGTCTTGATGTTGAGGCAAGTCCGATGCGAGTGCGGCTACCTCGCCCGCAGTCAGAGTGACGATGAGGTCATCGCTCTCATCCTGGCCCACATCACCACCGATCACCCCGACCTCGCCGAGACCGAGACGGCCGAGGATATCCGCAGCCAGATCGAACTGGTCCCCGACTGACTCAGCGAGATCAGTGGTCCTTAGCGGTGGTTGGGCCAACCGGCGCTCGGAACTGTGACAGTCGCGGTGTGCAGCTGTCCAGTATGCGGGCCGGTGGTCAGCCGCTCCAGGTTGACCTCGAAGCCTTCAGCCATGTGCCAGTCGGCGCTCAGCATGGCCAGGGTGCGGCCGTCGGGTCCGCCGAGCGCACAAGCGAAGCCGGCCTGCTCGAGCGGGATCCGATCGAGTACTTCGCCGCCCTCGGCCACTCGTAGGCAGCAAGGTCCGTCGTCGTACCAGCTTGGAGTCCAGACCGCACCCTCAGCGTCCATGCAGATCCCGTCGGCCAGCACCTCGCTGAAGGTCCGGCGGTTTCCGAGCCCGCCGTCGTCGGAGATGTCGAAGGCGGTCAGCTTGCTCGCGAAAGACTCTGCGATGATCAAGGTCGAATTGTCCTCAGTCACGGCCATTCCATTCGGGAACGCGATCTGGTCGGCCACCTGACGCACCGTACCGTCCGGCGTAATCGCTGCAATGAAGCCGGGAGCGGCACCTTCATCAGGGTGAAAGTCCTCGCCGCCGTTGACGTAGATGGTGCCGCGACCATCGACCACGATCTCGTTGAGACCACCGGGTAGGCCACTCAGATCCACATGGTCAACCAGCGAGCCATCTGCCTCCTGTCGCAGCAGCCGCTGCTCATTGCCGGCAACGACCAGCAGCTGGCCGCTGGGCAGCCAGTCGATGGAAAACGGGATCGTCGTCGGCACTCTTGTGATGAGCTCGCGGTTCCCATCCAGGTCGAAAGCGAGAATCTCCGCTGCGCCCCAATTCGACAACCACAGACGGCCGTCGTGCCAGCGGGCAGACTCCCCAATGACCAGGTCGGTAGCTATCAGGCGCGGTTGAGGCATAGCGCCTATCTTGTCAGCCGTCCGGGCAGCTCGGCGGGCAGCAGGTATGACCCTTATCTATCCTCCGCCGTACGGCCGGGTGATGATCTCCAGCAAGTGTCCATTCGGGTCTTCCCAGTACACACCGCGACCGCCGTCGTTGATGTTGAACTCATCTGGGCGCTGCCGAAAGGGGTCGGCCCAGTACTGCAGCCCGCGTTGCTGGATGCGCGTGAAAATGTCGTCGAAATCCGACTCATCGACCAGGAACGCGTAATGCTGCGGATGGACCGCACCATGATCATCGGCAAAGTCCAAAGACACGTCGTTGTCGAGCTGGACGACAGCGAATGGTCCGTACGTCGTCGCCGCCGGCAAGCCCAGGATCTCGGTCAGGAACGCCGCCGATTCGCGTTTGTCCTGGACCCGGACAATTGTGTGGTTCAGCTGGATACTCATCGCGCCTCCCTATCACGGATCGCCACAGCTAGCAC
>DATLQP010000219.1:0-7504 GCA_035535155.1 Propionibacteriaceae bacterium | reverse complement strand
GCAAGGGCTGCCTACAAATTGCCCACAGCCGCTCTAGGCAAAACGAGGGGCAGCTTCCGAAAACCTTCGGAAACCGCCTCTGACTAGGCCACTTACTCGTAGCGGGGACAGGATTTGAACCTGTGACCTCTGGGTTATGAGCCCAGCGAGCTACCGAGCTGCTCCACCCCGCGTCGGCAGTGACTTACCATACGTCAGCTCCCCAAGCCCCGCCAAATCGCGTCTCGGATTCAGTCCATGCCGGGAATGAGCTCCCGCGCTTCTACGTACTCCATGCCCGTGAGCTCCATCAAGTCGGTCACCATGGAGCGGATCTGAGCCAAGATCACGACGGCCGAGATGGAGTGAGTGAGCTGAAGATGCGAAGTGGCCTCGGCGATCTCTCGCAGCTGGTCCTTTGCAGCGGTGGGAAGCCGGTGTTCGGAAAACTCATGAGCGATGAATCTGCACGCTTGGGCCAGCCGTCGAACCAGATCTTGATAGGCCACAGGTACCTCATCACCCCGCCATATTGCGACGACAGACCTTCGGACCAGTATCCGAAGGTTGCGGACGGCACCATCGAGCGGCTGGTGTAAGCCGGACAGTGCGAATGCCAGGCCCAACTGTCGTCGTCGAAACGGGGAGTAGCGGACCACTTCGAGGCCCTCGGCAGCAGCGACGTCGAAGGCAGCCAGATCCTTTTCTGTCGCCTGCACCCGATCCAGCACCGTACTAGCACCGCGCTCATCCTTAGCTGCGAGCGCATCGGCTGCAGCCTCCAACGTGTCAGCCATCTCAGCGACAACCTTGGCCGCGACTTCACCTGGCTTGCGGAGCGGACCACTTGGTGCCACAGTCGCCACCAGCAACGCGAGCGTGGAGCCAATTACTGCGTCGGTCCAGCGTTCAACTCCATAAATAGGACTGGGCGCCATGACCAGCACTGCGATTGAGTTGGCGCCGGCCTGGGTCGTGATCACCGGGCTTGCTCCAACCAAGGTCGCGAGTGACATGGCGATTGCGCAGACCAGCACAACTTGCCAAACTCCGGCTCCGAACAACACGAACCAGAGATCGCCCAGCGCGACGCCAAGCGTTACACCGATCGCCACGTCCACACCACGACGGAGGCGCTGCCCGTACGCCATGCCGAGGACGAGGATGGCCGCCGCCGCGGCGAAATAGGGCACTTCATGACCGAGCAGCAGGCTCGCGATCAGCCACGCGAGGCCCGCGGTCACCGAGCACTGGGCGATCAGGAAGGCACGCTGTCGCCATCGCTCGATACGGCGAACCGCGGATGCTTCACCGCGCCGGACCGTTCGCTCACTGAGGTCAAATGCCCGCAGTTCCAGCCGCCGCACGGAGAAGGCCTCGGAGTCCATGCCTCATGATTCACCCAGTCGGTGCTGCCGTACCAGAGCGGCGGCCGCGTGGCAGCGTTCGACTCCCTTCGGGCACACTAGGCAAACGTGACTTCACCGATCCGCGTCACAGTGTGGGGCGAGAACTTTCATGAACGGGCGGAACGAGATCAGGCCGCGATGGCCGAGCGCTACCCGGATGGAATGCATGGCGCAATCGCCGCTGGTCTGACTGAACTGCTGGGCGACTCGGTTACGATCACCAGCGCAACTCAAGATCAGCCAGAACATGGTCTGAACGAGGATGTCTTGGCAGCGACCGATGTGCTCACCTGGTGGGGACATGCGACTCATGCCAGCGTCGATGATGCGGTCGTCGATCGGGTGCACCAGCGAGTCTTGGGCGGGATGGGCCTGCTCGCACTGCACTCGGCCCACTTCTCCAAGATCTTTCGCCGGCTGATGGGCACCACATGCTCGTTGGCTTGGCGTAACTCCGGTGACACTGAACTGGTCTGGACCGTCAATCCGTCTCACCCGATCAGCGCAGGAATTCCGCATCCGATCGTGATCAACGAGCACGAGATGTACGGCGAGTTCTTCGACGTTCCGGAGCCGGATGAGTTGATCTTCCTCTCCACCTTCAGTGGCGGAGAGGTCTTTCGATCCGGCTGCTGTTGGCGGCGCGGGAAGGGCAAGGTGTTCTACTTCTCGCCCGGCGATCAGGGCTACCCGATCTACCACCACCCCGACATCAAGCGGGTGCTGGCCAATGCGGTGCTTTGGGCCCGGCCCGAGAAGGGCACCGACTTTGCGCCGCCAGCCGTGGTCGACATGCCCGCACCTCAGCTGGGCAGTCGGGTTGTTGCCGAAGGCGTCGAGGTATGACCCGCAGTGATCGACTTCGTGCTGGCGTGATCGGTCTGGGTTGGGCGGGACAGCAGCATATGGCTGGGTACGCGGCTGCAGGTGATGTTGATCTTGTCGCCCTAGCCGGTATGGAACCAGACGCTTTGCAGCGTCTCGGTGACACGTACGACATCGGTGCGGAGCACCGGTACGCGGCTTGGCAAGATCTGATTGATCATGGACAGGTTGATCTGTTGAGCATTGCCGCCCCCACTGCGCTGCATGCGCCGATAGCGGTGGCAGCCCTGAATGCCGGCATACACGTGCTCTCCGAGAAGCCCCTTGCCGAGCACGCCGACACGGCTCGGCTCATGGTGGAGGCGGCTAAGCGCAGTGACCGGGTACTCGACGTCTCGTTCAACCATCGGCGGCGCGGTCACGTCCAAGTCCTCAAAAAGATCATCGACGCCGGCCTGCTGGGCCGAATCTATTACGCCAAAGTCGGCTGGTTGCGCCGCGAGGGCATTCCGGGGCTGGGCAGCTGGTTCACCCGCCGGGCGACCTCGGGCGGCGGACCGCTGATGGACCTGGGAGTGCACATGCTCGACATTGCGCTCTATCTGCTGGGGGAGCCGTCGGTCCGAGCGGTCACCGCGGCCACGTACGCGGAGTTCGGGCCACGAGGCAAGGGCACCGCGGTGTCGCCGGAGATGCTGAAGACCGGCGTGCAGTCCGGCGCTTTCGACGTGGAGGACCTCTCCACTGCTTTCCTGCGGTTACAGGGTGGTGAGACGTTGTTGCTCGAGTCCAGCTGGGCGCAATGGATTGCGAAAGATCATTGCTACGTCACGCTATACGGATCCGACGGTGGCGCCAGCATCGAGTGGGGTGCCCCTGGAGATCCGCATCGCGCGCTGAGCATCTGGACCGAGATGTCGGGCGTACCGGCCAGCCTGCATCCAGCTGTGCCGCCCGACGGGCTGCATGCGGAATGCGTCCTGGACTTCCTGGCCGAGGTGCGATCGGGCGACTACACAAACCATCGCGGCAGGCAGGCGCTCGCCCGAGCCGTGGTGATCGATGCTTGCTATGTCTCCGCCGAGAAAGGCAGCGAAGTCACCCTCGACTCCTAGCGGTGCGGCTATCGCATTCACCTTAGGTCACATTCGTCACATGAATTTCTTTTCTTCACTTGCGTGTCGCGCTTGACCTCCTGCAGGCTGAAGCCACTTCCCCAGTGAACGGATGGCCATGTCTCCTTCTGCGACGTTCGCGCCCTTCCTTGTGGCCTCCCGCATCAGGCGACTTCTCGGTGTTGCGCTGGCACTCATGGTGATCGGCACGTCGGCACTGCTGGCAACAATCCCGGCCGAGGCCGACTCCGCGGCTGAGGCAAGGTCGGCAAGCTTCACCATTTCTGGTTCCGGATGGGGCCACGGCTGGGGCATGTCCCAGTACGGGGCATACGGGGCAGCTCGGAAAGGCTTGTCCTGGAAGCAGATCCTTGCTTTCTACTATCGCGGCACCCAGCTGAGCGTCATGCCCGCCGGAACCAGGATCAAGGTCTGGATCACCGCGGACAGCGACAGCAGCCTGCGGGTCCTGCCGGCGAATGGGCTCACAGTCAGTGACACGGCTGGTCATCACTACACCGTCCCCACAGGGCCGGCCTTTAAGTCCTGGCGCATCACGCGTCGGGGCACCGGCTACCGGCTCAGCTACCGAACCACCAGCGGCAGCTATGTGACCAAGTCGACGGGACTGTCCACCGGCACATGGTCCTTCTCGACTCGTTCCAGGATCGTGAGGGTTGTGCTGCCGAATGGATCGGTGCGCTCCTATCGGGGCAGCGTGGCGTTGATCAAGAGGAGATCCGGCGGCCGGACGATCAATCGCGTGCTGCTCGAGGACTACGTCAAAGGGGTCGTGCCGGCCGAGATGCCGACCTCGTGGGCAGCCGGTGCCGTTCGGGCGCAGGCTGTTGCGGCACGCTCGTACGCGGTCCGGCTGCGTGACTTCGGCGGATACACCGGTTACGACATTTGCGACACCACCGCCTGTCAGGTCTACGGCGGAATGAGCCGCGAGACCAGCGACGGCAATGCAGCCGTGCGGGCGACGGCCGGCAAGATCGTCACATACCGAGGCAAGGTAGCGCTCACTCAATTCGCGTCATCCAACGGCGGTTACAGCGCCAAGGGGGACTATCCCTATCTCGCCGCCCATCGCGACCCCTACGACGGAGTGATCAAGTCTCAGGCATGGACTCGGGTGATCAGCGCACGCAGCATTGGTGGAGCCTGGCCGTCGGTCGGGACAGTGAAGCAGTTGCAGATCACTAGCCGCGACGGTGCCGGCGCATGGGGTGGCCGCGTCAAGACGATCAAGATCATCGGAACTTCCGGGACCTCTACTGTCTCGGGAACGACGTTCCAACATATGTTCGGTCTGCGGTCCTCGCTCTACACGGTCCTGGGGAGCAACACCGGACCCAAACTTGTCAGAATGAGCGAGTGATCGAAGGGTTTGAGATCGGCCATCACACCGCGGATGGCGAGGGTTGGCTGACCGGGACAACAGTGGTGCTGGCTCGAGGCGGCGCAGTCGGGGGGGTAGACGTACGCGGCGGCGGGCCCGGAACTCGGGAGACGGACCTGTTGAGCCCGACGACGTTGATCGACCGAATCGACGCGGTCGTCCTTACCGGTGGTAGCGCGTACGGGCTAGCGGCGGCGAACGGCGTCATGGAGGGTCTCGAGGCGGCTCGCATCGGGTGGCCAGTCGGTCTCGAGCCTCATCAGGTGGTTCCGATCGTTCCCGCGGCGGTGATCTTCGATCTCGGTCGCGGCGGTGTATTCGGCAACCGACCAACGCATGAGTTCGGACTGTTGGCGCTCGCTGCTGCTAGCGGGGAGCACCCTGCGACCGGGTCTGTGGGCGGTGGCACCGGGGCGGTCTGCGGAGGCATCAAGGGAGGGTTCGGGTACGCCCAGATGGAGCTTGAATCCGGCGTTTCGGTGGCAGCCTCGGTGATCGTGAACGCCGCCGGATCAGTCGTCAATCCGGCGAGTGGCCGATTGTGGGCTGATAGCGGGCAGCTCCTGGCGACACCCAATGCTGACGAACGAGAGGCGCTGGCCACTGCCTATGGTCAAGCGCAGCGACCCGCGGCCACCACCGTCGGGGTCGTCATGACAGATGCGACCTTGACCAAGGCACAAGCCACCAAGATTGCCGCAGTCGCCCACGATGGCATGGCCCGCGCCATCCGGCCGGTGCATTCGATGTTCGACGGCGACACCGTTTTCTGCCTCGCTTCAGGTCGTCGATCGGTTGCGGAGGATCAGATTCGCTCGGTGTTCGCCTTCAATGCACTGCTGGCGGCAGCGGCCGATGTCTTCACCGATGCCTGCCTCGACGGAATTGTCGCCGCGACGGGACGAGGCTCCTGGAAGAGCTACACCGAGTTGGCACCCTCCGTCGTCGGCTGAGATTTCGGTTTTCAGCTGGCGCCGGATTCCTACACTGGTGGCTGCATTCAGCGCATCACGAACGAGGAATCATGAAAGCGTTACTGCTGGAGAACATTCATCCTGAGGGCGTACGGCTGCTCACCGAACGCGGTATCGAGGTCGAGGCGAGAAAGGCGGCGCTAGACGAGGCCGAACTCATCGCCGCACTGCCCGGCGTGCAGCTCCTGGGCATCCGCTCGAAAACCAATGTGACAAAAGGTGTTCTCGACGCATCTCCTGACCTGCAGGCGATCGGTGCGTTCTGCATCGGCACCAATCAGGTCGATCTCACTGCCGCCGCTACGTTGGGCATCCCGGTCTTCAACGCGCCCTTCTCCAACACGCGCAGCGTCGTGGAGCTGGTCATTGCGGAGATCATCGCGCTGGCTCGCCACCTCACCGACAAAAACACGGGGATGCACGCTGGCGTCTGGGACAAGTCGGCCCAGGGCGCGCATGAGGTACGCGGCCGGACGCTCGGCATCGTCGGTTACGGCAATATCGGGAGCCAGTTGTCAGTCGTCGCCGAGTCGCTGGGCATGCGGGTCTACTTCTATGACGTCGCCGACAAACTGGCGCTCGGTAACGCCCGCCGCTGCGAGACACTCGACGAGCTGCTGGAGATTGCCGAGACGGTCAGCTTGCACGTCGACGGCCGACCGGGCAACGCCGGCCTGTTCGGCGCTGGGCAATTCGCCAAGATGCGGCGGCGGAGCCTGTTTCTCAACCTGTGCCGCGGCTTCGTCGTTGATCATGCAGCGCTGCGCGAGCACCTGCTCAGCGGGCACATCGCCGGGGCTGCGCTAGACGTCTTCGCCGACGAACCCAAGAGCGCGGGCGATCCTTTTGCCTCCAGCTTGCAAGGCTTGCCGAACGTGATCCTGACACCACACATCGGCGGTTCGACCGAGGAGGCCCAGACCGACATCGGCAGGTTCGTCGCCGGCAAGCTGCGGGACTACGCCGACAGCGGCCACACCACCATGTCAGTCAATCTGCCCCAGGTGCAGACCGACCGCCGGGGGATCGGGCGCGCTCGCCTGCTGCATGTCCACCAGAACGTCCCGGGAGTGCTGGCGACCGTCAATGGTTTGCTGGCGAATGCTCATGTCAATATCGAGGGCCAAGTGCTGTCGACCCGCGGCGAGTTGGGCTACGTGATCACCGACGTCGCGGATGGCGGGCTGACGGGCGAGCTGATCGAGAAGCTGGTGAGCCTGCAGGAAACCGTACGCTTGCGCGTGATCTCTTGACGATGCTCGGCGAGGCTCTTACGAGGCGAGCTCGGCCCGGCGGATCAGCGCGGGAAGCCACGACGGGCACCGCAAATCGGCTTCAAGATCACTGAGGTTCCACCAACCGACCTCGGTCAGCTCATCCGGGGCATTCACGAAGGGCTCGACCCCTGGTGGTGCATGGGCTGTGAAGGTCACCGTGATCTGACGCTCACCAGCGTCGGTCATGAAGAACTCGGACACCAGGTACCTCAGCTTCACGCCGGCGAGATCCAGGCCAACTTCTTCCGCGGCCTCCCGTCGTCCGGTCGCCTCGAGAACGTCCGCCACCGGAGTGGTCTGGTCAACGTGACCGCCGATCATTCCGATCATGTTCGGCGCGTACTCCACACCCGGTGCGCGGACCACTAGCAGCCAGGTTTCACCACGTTGGATCAGCACGCATACTGTGACCGCGTAAACCTCACCGTCCACCGACTGATCAAGACTTGCGTCGAATGATCTTGATCACGATGAAGAGCAGCAGGCCGACGACCGCGAGAGCTGGGCCATACCGTTTGAG
>DATLQP010000218.1:0-5133 GCA_035535155.1 Propionibacteriaceae bacterium | reverse complement strand
TATCTGAACTGGCGGTGGATCTTCTTTGTCAACATTCCCCTTGGCGGATTCGCTGCGTGGTCGTTGTACCGGAGATTTTCTGAGCAGGTCGTCCGTCGCCAGCATCGCATCGACATCGCAGGCGCGGCGTTACTCGGTGTCGGCGCCTCGCTGATAATCCTTGGACTTCTGGAGGGCGGCATCCTCTGGTCGTGGCACTCGTTGCCGAGCATCATGATCCTCACGGTCGGTGCGCTGCTCATGATCTCCTTCGGCTTCGTGGAGCGACGTGCGGCCGAGCCCGTACTTCCGGGCTGGTTGTTTCGCAGCCGGCTGCTCAACTCGACCAATCTTGCTGCCCTTGGGGTAGGGACGCTGCTGATCGGTCTGACCTCCTTCATTCCGCTCTACGCCCAGGGCGTGCTGCATACCAGCGCGCTCGTCGCAGGCTTCGCGCTGGCAGCCCTCACCCTC
The DNA here is from genome assembly GCA_035535155.1 of Propionibacteriaceae bacterium. Lineage (GTDB taxonomy): Bacteria > Actinomycetota > Actinomycetes > Propionibacteriales > Propionibacteriaceae > Microlunatus. The sequence continues at coordinate 4,680 of DATLQP010000218.1, read as the reverse complement.
GGCTGGCCACTAGCCGCGTCGGTAGCCGGCCGTATCTATCTGAAGATCGGCTTCCGCCGGACCGCGCTGATCGGCGGAGCCGTGGTCGTCATCGGCTCTGGCCTGCTGACCTTGCTGTCCGCGCATAGCTCGGTGTGGCTCGTGGCTGCGACGTGCTTTGTCATCGGCTTGGGCATGGGGTTTGTGGCCAGCCCGACGCTGATCGCTGCGCAATCGTCGGTCGAGTGGGAGCGCCGCGGGGTGGTCACGGGCACGTTCGTGTTCGCCCGATCGATGGGTAGCGCTCTCGGCATCGCCGTCTTCGGCGCGATTGCGAACGCGGCCCTGAGCCGGCGGATCGGTGGGCACATCTCCTCCACCGCCAGTGCCATTCCGGTCGGTGTCCTCAACCATGCCCTCCATGGAGTCTTCTTGGCCTCTGCTGTGGTCGCCGTCCTGCTGGCCGCGGCAGTGCTGATCATGCCCAACACATCGGTGAGTAATCCGGGCGCTTCACCGTCGTAACATCGATGCATGCTGCGAGCGTCGCTGGCTGCGCTCCTCGCCGTTGCGTGCCTGGCAGCGGGCTGCAGCTACAACCAAGCGGAGCCGAGTCTCTTCGACCGTCCTAAGACCCGTGAGATAACGGCCCCGCCGCTACGCCCAGTCACTCCTGTCGACACCGCCCAAGTCGCCAACCCTGATTTGCCAGTCGCAGGAGAGGCGATCTGGACCTCCGCTGATGGCCTCGACATCACCATGCGGATTGCGGTGCACGCCGTACGGCGCGTCGCTGGCGGTACCGTTCTGGATTGGTCAGTCACCCCGCTGCATGGACCGGGGCTGCAGCCGAACGATCCGCTACCGAGAAGGTTCGACCTCGGCCTCACCCGCCCCGCCGAGGGTTATCCGAACATCCTCTTGGTAGACGCGACCCGATCACGCGTCTATCGGCCGCTGACCCTCAGATCAGCGGCCTCCCGCTGCCTCTGCACGCCAGTCACCTTCGTGCAGCACAACCTGCGGATCGACTACACCACCTTGCTCCAGGTCGCGTTTCCACCCTTGCCGAATGATCTTGCGACAGTCGATGTGCAGCTGGCCACGGTGCCGCCATTCTGGCAGGTGCCCGTGACCCCGGCCGGCATGCTGCCGCTTGCCAGCTACCCGACCGAGCTGACTCGCGGCGCCGACGGTACGTCGGTTCTCTCCAGTACGCAGGCATTCGCCTACCGCCCGGCCGGACAGCACTACCTCATCATGATCAATGGCGTCTACGTCAGCAGCACCTTTACCTCGATCGCATGGACCATTCAGTCGATCGGGGCCGGTGGAGGTCTGCAGTCGGCCTCCAGTCCGCCGTTCGCGGACGCGGCGCCACCCACACGTCCCTTCAACCAGATTTCAGCAGGGGGACCTCAGATTCGTCTGGGCAGTCGCGTGTCGCGAGCGCGCCTGATCACGACCAAGCTCGCCGGCCGCGGAGCGCTCGAATGCCTGTGTACGGATTTGCGCATCGGGGCTGCCGCACTGCGTCATGTCGGCGCACAAATGCGCGTTGTCACCACCCTGCCGCCCCTTCCCGCCGGCACCTCGAGGGTTGACATCGTGTTCCCGGGCTTGACCACCCTGCGCCATGTGGCTGTTACAGCTGCTGCAGATGCGACATTCCGTTCCGCCGGACCCGCCGTACGCCCGACGCAGTTCTGGACCTATCGGGCTGACCTACCGCATCCTGGCTGGGCGCCGCACGACTGGCCGACGCCGGTGCCGCGCCTGTACCAGCTGCGGATGTATCGGGCCACGGTGGACACGACTGTCCGCTAGGCCGCCGCCGCCGTTGTTAGGCAATCGCCCCGGCAGGCGCGAGCCGGCCGACCAGATCGACCACGTCGGCAATAGAGTCGGCAACCCTGGTTGGGCGATAGGGAAATCGCTCGACGTCCCCGGCGCCTGTCGAGCCGGTCAGCACCAAGATGGTGCGTAGTCCTGCCTCGATACCGGAGATCACGTCCGTGTCCATCCGGTCGCCGATCATCATCGTGGTCTCGGAGTGGGCATCGATGGCGTTGAGCGCCGATCGCATCATGAGCGGGTTGGGCTTGCCGACGAAGTAAGGCCGGATCCCCGTTGCCTGGGTGATCAAGGCTGCGAACGACCCGCACGCTGGAATCGATCCCTCAGCTGATGGTCCAGTTGCATCAGGGTTGGTTGCGATGAACCGCGCCCCGCGCTCAATGAGTCTGATGGCGCGCGTGATGTTCTCGAACGAGTACGTCCGAGTCTCGCCGAGCACCACGTAATCCGGATCTCGTTCCGTCAACACAAATCCGACATCGTGCAAGGCCGATGTGAGCCCGACTTCTCCGATGACGTACGCGGAGCCACCACTCTTCTGATCGCCGAGGAACTTCGCGGTGGCCAATGCCGATGTCCACAGGCAGTCCTCAGGAACATCGATGCCGCTGCGCAGCAGCCGCGCTCGAAGATCACGAGCGGTGTAGATCGAATTGTTGGTCAAGATCAGGAACCGGCGTCCATGCTCTTGCAGGGCGGCAATGAATTCCGTTGCACCGGGCAGTGCGTGCTCCTCATGCACCAAAACGCCGTCCATGTCAGTGAGCCACGATTCGATGGGCTTGGGGTCGCTCATGGGAGTCATTCTTCTCTATCCCACTGAGGGCGCACGCCACCTGGGCTGATGACCATGGCAGCGGCCCCGCCCCGCACCTGCTGAAAGACTTCGGGCTATGACCGATGCGCGGCTCCCGGACCCGGCTGTGGTGGTGCTGGCCGGGGCGGCGGGTTCGGGGAAGTCCACCTGGGCGGCGGCACGGTTTCGTACGGCCGAAGTGGCCAGCTCGGATGCACTCCGGTCGGCGGTCGGTAGCGGCCCGGCCGATCTGGACGCATCCACCGAGGCTTTCGCCATCCTCGACCAGATCGTCGCGGCGCGCATCACGCGTTCACTGATGACCGTGATCGACACCTTGGGGCTCGACCCGGTACGCCGCGCGGACTATCGGCGCCTAGCCCGGGAAGCCGGCCTTCCAGCGGTGCTGGTGATCATCAACACCGCGCCGGGGTTGTGCCGAGCACGCAACCGACAGCGCGACCGCCCGGTCCCCGCGCCGGTCCTCACCGAGCAGCTACGCAAGATCAGCAAGCTTCTCGAGTCGGCGCCGGACGAAGGCTGGGACCAGGTCGTGATCATCGATCAGGACGACGCCTTCGAAACCACAGTCGACGAGCCCAGGTCCGATCATGATCATGGCCCGACTGCGCTGCCCCGAGTCGTGCTCCAGGTGTCGCGGTTTCCGTGGGGAGACGAAGATCCCGCCGGCTGGCTTCGGGACGTGGCGCTGACGGCTGACGCCATCGGTTTCGATGGCATCGCATTGATGGACCATCTCATCCAGATCCCGCAGGTCGACCGCGCTTGGGAGCCAATACCCGAGCCGTGGGTGACCCTCGGCATGATTGCCGGCCTGGACACCGACCTTCGGCTGGGCACGCTCGTCTCACCTGCGACGTTTCGGGCACCGGGGATCATAGCCAAGACCGTTGCGACCCTTGACGCGCTGAGCAACGGCCGCGCCTTCTGTGGGCTCGGCGCCGGGTGGTGGTTGCGGGAGCACCAGGCGTACGGCCTGGACTTTCCCAACGATCGGGAACGACTTGATCAACTTCAGGTCTGCATCGAGACCCTCCGAGCACTCTGGGCCCCAGGCACCAAGCCCTACCACGGTCGCTACGTGCACCTGCCGGAGACGACCTGCTATCCCCGCCCGGTCAGCGATGTGCCGATCATCGTCGGAGGCTCGGGAGAGCGGCGCACACTGCGAATCGTCGCCGAGCAGGCTGACGGCTGCAACCTGCCAAGCGATCAAAGCGTCTTGGCAAACAAGATCAAAATCCTGCAGCAGCATTGCGCAGCCGTGGGCCGCGACCCCAGCAGCGTAGAAATCACAGTCCTTGATCTGCCGGTGATCGGTATCGATCGGGAGGACGTCAGCGTCCGAGTGGAGCGGCTCCGTGGACGCCTGCCTGCCGCTACCTATGCCGCCCGCCACCATGCGGCGCCGGCACTTGATCATGGGCAGCGCTATCTGGAGCTCGCCGAGCTCGGTGTTAGTACGATCTTCCTTGCGCTGCCCGATCTGGCCGGTGCAGATGATCTTGCGCGGTGTACGCCTTTGTTGGCGGCACTGCGTCGAGGATGATCACGAGGGTTGGAGTCGCCGCTCGGTCTCCGGGTCCGGACCATCGAAATACTGGTCGAGGACCTGGCTGAAGATCGCTTGCTCGGGATCGGCCCGGGCGAACAAAGTCATTGACGAACGCAGCTTGATGGCGTCGATGCCGCCGAAGATTTGCTCGGCGCTGAGTCCGTGCTGCGACGCGACGATCTCCGCGCATTCAATCAGCCGCGGCCCGAGCACAGCATGGCCGAGGTAAGCCTGTGCCTCGGCCAGATCACTGATCGCGTACGCCTGGGCCGTTGCGCTGCGTCCGAGACCGGCGATCTGAGGGAAGACGAACCACATCCAATGGCCTGTCTTGCGGCCGTTACGCAGCTCCGCAACTGCCCGCCGATAGGTGCCGCCACCGTCTTGCGCTGTGACGAAGCGCTCGAGATCCATGATCGCCACGGTATCGGGCGACCGGCGCCGACCTCGGCTCCCCCGATCGGCTACGGCA
>DATLQP010000217.1:0-9423 GCA_035535155.1 Propionibacteriaceae bacterium | reverse complement strand
ACCGGTACGCCCAGTCCCAGGGCCTTAGCTGTCGCTTCCGCCCGCGTCAACGTCACAAGCACGGGAGGCGCTTCGTGGTCCTCGGCTAACCGAACGTCGAGACGCACCTCGAAGCCGACCCGGTTGAAGCGCTCGATTCGGCCCGGATACGCGTTGTCGAAGGGGTGGGTCTCGATCTCCAGGTCGTGCGGGCGTACCAGGTGACCGTCGAGTGTGGTTACCGGGCCGAGGAAGCTCATCACGAACTCCGACGTCGGATGATCATAAAGCTCATCAGGCGGGCCGACCTGCTCGATCCGTCCCTGGTTGATCACGACTATTTGGTCGGCCACGTCCAGTGCCTCTTCCTGATCATGGGTGACGAAGACCGTGGTGACATGTACTTCGTCGTGCAGCCGCCGTAGCCAGGCCCGCAGCTCTTTGCGGACGTTGGCGTCCAAGGCGCCGAACGGCTCGTCCAGCAATAGCACGCTAGGCTCGATCGCCAGTGCCCGAGCCAATGCCATGCGTTGCCGTTGGCCACCCGAAAGCTGAGCCGGCAACCGGTCGGCGAACTGCGACAAGTGCACGAGGTCGAGCAGTTCTGAAACGCGCGCGGCAATCTCCTTGCGCGGCCGCTTGCGAACCTTCAGCCCGAAGCCGACGTTGTTGGCAACGCTGAGATGCCGGAAGGCGGCGTAGTGCTGGAAAACGAAACCGACATTGCGTTTCTGCGCCGGCAATCCGGTGGCATCGACTCCCTGGATCTGCACAGACCCGCTGTCAGCGACCTCGAGACCGGCGATGATCCTCAACAGCGTCGACTTGCCCCCGCCACTCGGCCCAAGGAGAGCGGTGAGCTCGCCTGTCGCGATGTCGAGATCGATTTTGTCGAGCGCAACGAAGTCGCCGAATCTCTTGCCGACGCCTGCGATCTTGATGCTCATGGGGTCAGTCCCTTGCTGGGTCGAAGGCTGGTAATGATGATCAAGGCGAGCACTGCAATCAGGGCGAGAATGAAGGCTGCTGTGTATGCGGTGATCGAGTTCACCACCCCGAACTGCTGATATCGCTCCTCGACAAGCAGTGTTGCCGTTTGAGTGCGCATCGCCACGCCACCAGAGACGATCTTGACTGCCCCGAACTCACCCAGAGATCTAGCCAGGCTCAGCACGACGCCATAGAGCAGGGCCCATCGGATGGCAGGCAGGGTGATGCGACCGAAGGTCTGCAGGCTCGAAGCCCCGAGACTCCGGGCGGCCTGCTCCTGCTCGGTTCCGATCTCCTGCAGTACTGGCACGATCTCCCTGATCACCAGCGGCATACTGACGAATGCAGTGGCCATGATGATTCCAGGCGGTGCGTAGATGACCTGCAGTCCGGCCCGCTCCAGGCCGCCACCCAGCCAGCCGGTACGCCCGCTGTAAACCAGCACGAGTGCCAGGCCGACGACGATCGGTGAGACGGACAGTGGCACGTCCACCATCGCATTCAGCGCCCTGCGTCCTGGGAAGGTGTAGCGCACCAGCAGCAACGAGATGCCGACGCCGAAGATCGTGTTGATCACCACCGCCCACCACGCGGCCGAGAGCGTGAGCTCGAAGGCGAAGATCACTTCTGGCTGGCGCAGCGCGTTGATCACTGGTGCCAAACCGTTCGAGAAGGTCTTGGCTGCAACCAAGGCGACCGGCCAGATCACCAGGAAGAACAGGTATCCAACGACGATGAGCCGCAACGCCCAGCGCGTTAGTCGACGGGCAGCAGTGTCATGCATAGCGGGCGACCCTCCGCGAGATCAGATCGAGTGTGATGATCACGATCAGCGCGACGACAAGCAAGATCGAGGCCAGCGCTGCCGCCTCCGTCAGCTTGTCACCCTCGACGGAGGAAAGGATGCGCACTGACGCCACCTCGGTTGAGTAAGGCAAGTTGCCAGAAAGCAAGACCAATGATCCGTACTCACTGATTGCGCGGCAGAACGACAGCGCAGCTCCGGAGGTGATCGCCGGGGCCAGACTGGGAAGGATCACGAGCCGGAAGGTAGTGGACCGACGGGCGCCAAGCGATGCGGCGGCCTCCTCGACCTCTTGTTCAAGCTCAAGAAGTACCGGCTGCACGGTACGCACGATGAACGGCAGGGTGACGAACAAGAAGGCGAGGAACACCGCGATGCGCGTATTGGCCCAGTTCACGCCGAGCGGGCTCGACGGCCCGTACAGGCTGAGCAACACCAGGCCGGCAACGATGGTCGGCAGCGCAAAGGGGATGTCGATCACGACCTCGAGCAGTCGCTTGCCGACGAATTGATCACGGACCAACACCCACGCGATCGCCGTGCCCATGATGATGTTCACCCCGGTGACCAGCACGGCCTGGCCGACGGTCAATTTGAGTGCCGCCAGGGTCTGGGGGCTAGTCAAGGCATCCCAGTAGGCCTGCCAGCCGCCGGCAGAAGCCTGAACGAGCACTGCCGTCAGCGGGATCAGGACGAGCAGGCTGAACCAGGTCAGTGCAATACCGAGCCCAAGCCCGGATATCGGCGTAAGCGTGGTAGCACTCTTGGCGCGCGGCAGGCGGTGTCGATTGCGGGGGCCACCAACACTGGTGGCCCCCTCTGCTGCGGATGTGGGCGCGAGCTGCTGAGCCTCGACCGTTCCGGCGCTCGGTGTCACTGGGACCTGCCGGTCGCCTTCTGAATCGCGGGCACTAGGCCACCGTCGTCAAAGAACTTGGCATTCACGGCATCCCAGCCACCCAGGTCGCTGATCGTGAACAGCTTGGGCGGCACCGGGAATGGGCTAGCCGGGTTATTGGCGCCGACCACTTCGCCGATCGGAGTGGCTGCAATGACGGGCCGGAAGCCCTTCTTGACGAACTCCTCCTGGCCGGCCGTGCTCAGCACGAAATCGAGGTAAGCGTCGGCCTTGGGGTTGGCATCCTTGAGCACCGCGCCCGGGTTCTCGATCTTGATGGTGGCGTCGGGAAGGATGTAGTCGAAGTCTTCACCGGCTTGCCGCGCGAGGATGGCTTCGTTCTCGTAAGAGATCAACACGTTGGCCGCGCCTTGCAAGAAGGCGTTGGTGGCGTCGCGCCCGCTGCCAGGCAGCGCGGCCACATGATTGAAGAACTTGGTGAGGTATGCCTTCGCCTCAGCGTCGGTGCCGCCGTTCGCGATCACCTGCTGGTAGGCCGCCAGAATGTTCCACCGTGCAGAACCCGACGACGCGGGGTTCGGAGTAACGATCTTGACGCCCGGCTTGGTGAGGTCCGACCAGTCCTTGATGCCGAGCGGGTTGCCCTTCTGGACAACGATGACGACGGCAGAGTCAGACACAATGCCCTTGGTGGGCGCCGACTTCCAGTCTTCGGCAACCAACCCGGCCTTGACGAGTCGGGTCACATCACCTTCCAGTGAGAAGTTCACGTAGTCGGCCTTGAGGCCGTTCAGGACTGCCCGGCTTTGATCACCTGAGGGTCCGTATGACTCCTGCCAGGTGACGTCCTTGCCTTCCGGGGTCTCGGCAAACTTTTTCTGGATCGCGTTGTTGGCTTCCTTCGGTACCGCGTAGCCGACGAGGTGCAAAGTCGTTGTGCCGGCATCGTCCGGCGCTGTGGCTGCGCCGCCGACGCAACCGGTAAGCAGGGCAGTGCTGGCCGCTGCGATCAGTGCTGCCACGGCGCGTACGCGGGCGAGTTGGCGTATGGACATGTTTATCGCCTTCGGTCGAGAGGAAAATCCTCTATCTCTACTAGGTCGCTAGAGAATATAGAGATCCAGGGAGCCAAGGATGGCGCTTCACGATGTGAGACGTTCGAGTCAGCGAGCCGCGATCACCGGCAACTGGGATTGGGCAGCGGAAGCGCGGGTACGGACTTGACTAGGATTGCGCGTCACAACTGCCGGGCTGAGCTTAGGCTCGATGGCGAGAGGAGACCTTCGTGCTGGTTCAGGAGAAGCAAGGTTGGTCGCGGTGACGCGTCGTGTCACGGTCGGCTGCGAATTCGTGCACCAGTCCGGCATCGACATTCCCGCCGTGTTCCAGGTCGAGCCGCTGAGTGATCAGAAGGTTGACGTGATCGATGCTCGTTGGTCGCTGCAACCTGACCTGCCAACTCGTATCTACACCGACCTGTATGGCAATCCCTGCCGCCGTTTGATCGTCCCTGCCGGGCGCTCGGTGATCAGCTACCGGGCGAGTGTGGTGGTAGCTGATGCGGTGGAAGATGTCGACGAGGAAGCACCAGAGCTGACGCCCGATCAGCTGCCCGACGAGGTGTTGATCTATACGCTGCCCAGCCGCTTCTGTCTTCCAGATGTGTTGGGGGCCGAGGCATGGAACCGTTTCGGCAGCACGCCGCCCGGCTACCGCCGAGTGCAGGCGATTTGCGACTACGTGCACGGCCACCTGCAGTTCGAATATGGCGCGAGCAACCCGATGACCACAGCCGCTGATGCCCACACGACCGGTTACGGGGTTTGCCGGGACTTCACCCACCTGGCGGTGTCGTTCTGCCGCGCGCTCAACATTCCCGCTCGCTACGTTTTCGGCTATTTGCCAGAGATCGATATACCACCGCTTGATCTGCCGATGGATTTCGCGGCCTGGATGGAGGTCTATCTGGGTGATCGCTGGTGGACCTTCGATCCACGCAACAACAAGCGACGCAAGGGTCGGGTGCTCATCGGGCGTGGTCGCGATGCAGCCGATGTCGCGATGGCCACCACATTCGGCGCACCGCTACTTGAGTCCATGATCGTGATTTCGGAGGAAATCAGCCCGGATGCGGGCTGAGCCCTTCGTCAAGCTCAGGACAGCGCTTGTCGAAGGCGTCAGGGCACAGCAGCCCTAGCTCGCACGGAGGCCGTGAATGGTCGTGGCGAGCACAGTGTCTAGCTGGGCATTCCCGAGGGGCACCGCGCCGAAGAAGAACCCCCAGTTCTCGCCGTCGCGGACCACCAGGAAGATAACGTGATCTCCTTTGACTTGAAGGTCGGGCCGGTCGACGGTGATCTCAGTGTCGATCAGCCATCCGCTGCGACCGCCGATGCTCAGGCTTTCGCTTCGGATGTCGGTTCGGGTGGGCAGGTATGGGTTGTACATGTTCCCGGTGATGACGCATTGGGCCAGGCTCTCGACCGTGTTGCGTGGATCGTTGACGAAGCCGTCCTTGCCACGCAGCTGCCCGACTGCAAGCTGAGCGATCCAGGGCGGATTCTGGCTGACCACAACTGACTGCTGGAGTACGTCGTAGGCGAAGCTGAAGCGGGTCTCGATCGCCGCCGACTCGAAGGTTGGTTGCTCCTCGAACGACAAATTGCCCCCGTGTACGCGGCCGTCGATGGGATGAGCAGCCCGCAGAATTGGATCGCCCCTCGGGCAGCGCACCAGCGCCTTGGGAGTCGGCGTCGCCGAGGCCGATGTGGTGGGCGTTGCAGTCGGCGTGGGGGACGAGTCGTCCAGACCACTCGGCGTCGACGTGGGTGCCGAGGTGCTGACGACCTGCCGGAGGCCGCCCGCGAAGACCGTCGCAGCGACAACCGTCGTCAGCACGACGGCGAACACACCGATGATGACCGCAAGCCGGCGTTTTCGCGATGGACCGGCAGGCGATCCACTCTCCGAAGGCGGTGCCGAGGCACCTTTGCCCGGCTGGGGCTGGTGAGGCAAGTCGGCGGTGACGGTCGACCACTGCCAGCCGTCCCAGTAGCGGAAGCTCCCAGGTGTCCCCGCGGGATCCGGGTACCAGCCGGGCGAGCCTTCGGGCATGGTCCAACTACCTGAGCAGCGGGCTCGACCGCACACACATGAGGCGGGGGAGCGGAGTCACCTCAGCGGCCCTCACGCCAGCCGTTGGTGATCGGCAACCGTCGATCGCGACCAAATGCCTTGAAGCTGATCTTGGTTCCCGGCGGATACTGCCGTCGCTTGTACTCCGCGCGATCGACCATTCGGATCACTCGATCCGCCAACTCGGGATCGAAGCCCATTGCCACGATCTCCTGGTGACCGGCGTCGCCTTCCACGTAGTCGTCCAAGACATCGTCAAGCAGCTCGTACGGAGGCAGCGAGTCGGTGTCCCTCTGTCCGGGTCGTAGTTCGGCGCTGGGCTCCTTGCTGATCGAGCTCTCCGGGATCGGTGGAGTTTTACCCTGCTGCAATGCTTGCTCGTTTCGCCACCGGGCCAGCTTCCAGACCCACGTCTTCGGTACGTCCTTGATCGGCGCATAACCGCCGACCGCATCGCCGTAAATGGTGCTGTAGCCGACCGCCAGCTCACTCTTGTTGCCACAGGCCAACACGATCGAGGGTGGATGTTGGTTGGACTCGGCCATCCAGATCACCGCGCGAATCCGGGCCTGCAGGTTTTCAGCCGCGATGCCGTCGAGATCAAGCATCTGGTGGAAGGCCTCAACGGCTGGGGCGATCGGCACCGTCATGAAATGCAGGCCGGTTCGTTCGGCAAGATCAGCGGCGTCGCTCTTGGAGTGTTCGGACGAGTAGGCGCTGGGATTGGAGATGCCGTATACGTGTTCTGCGCCCAGCGCGTCGCAGGCCAATGTCGCCACGAGCGTTGAGTCGATGCCGCCCGACAGTCCGAGATAGACCCGCTCGATCCCGTTCTTGTGGCAGTAGTCCCGTAACCCCATAACGAGGGCGAGATAGACCTCAGCCATTGCCTCGAGCGGGCGCGCGACCGTCGGCGTGATCAAGTCGACCGGCTCGTCTCCGGCATCGGAGATGTGGTGCCGGATAATGATCATGCCGCTCTGTCCGGGCTCCGCGGGAACTGTGTCTGTTGCGAGTTGGCTCTGCAGCTCGGCGGTGCCGCGCGCCAAATCAAGATCGGCAACTATCAGATCCTCGACAAATTGCAGCGCGCGGACCATGATCGTGCCGGCTTCGTCGGCGATCATGGTGTCGCCGTCGAAAAGGAGCTCGTCTTGACCGCCGACCAGGTTCACGTAGGCCAGCGGGCAGCCCGCCTCCCGGGCGCGTCGGGTGACCAAGCCGCCGCGTACGTCATCCTTGTCGCGCTCGTAAGGGCTGGCATTGATCACGGCGAGCAGACCAGCGCTCGCCTCGGCGGTCGCGGCCACAGGTCCGCCGTCCTGCCACAAGTCTTCGCAGATCGCGAGGGCCACGTCGGCGCCGCGAATGCGCAGCACGTGAAGTTCATTGCCAGGCTTGAAATAACGGAACTCGTCGAACACGCCGTAGTTTGGTAGATGGTGCTTGGCGTAGGAGCAGACGACCTCACCCTGGTACAGCACGGCGGCGGAGTTTTGTGGGTGCCCGCCCTTGGCATGGTCGGGCTCGTTGGTGCGGTCCAGGTATCCCACCACCACAACAAGGTCACCAAGTCCGGCATCAGCAAGACGGGCGGCAAGGCGATTGATCGAGGTCCGGGATGCCTCGACGAAGCTGCGTCGCAGTGCTAGATCCTCGACCGGGTAGCCGGTGAGCATCATTTCGGGGAACAGTACGAGGTGAGCGCCGGCGTCGGCGGCTTGCTTCGACCAGTCCATCACAAGATCGGCATTGGCCGAGATATCACCGACGGTGGCGTTGACCTGGGCCATGGCGATCCGTAGATGGGGCACGCCACGAGACTACGACGCGAAGGTAGGGCCTTTCACCCCTGAATTTCCATCCCTGGTGTGAACGCTATCGCCCGAAAATGACCTGATGGGGGCCGCCAGCGTCGGGTTTTCAGGGCGAGCCAGGATTGGGTTGTAGCCCGTAACTCTGTTGTTACATTCTGGACGGCAGACTTGGCCGGGTGGACAAGCAGACCGAGTTTGTATTGCGGGCGATTGAAGAGCGTGATGTGCGATTCGTCCGTATGTGGTTCACCGATGTTCTTGGCTTCCTGAAGTCGGTCGCGGTCGCGCCCGCTGAGCTCGAGGGAGCTTTCGCCGAGGGCATGGGTTTCGACGGCTCGGCGATCGAGGGCTTCGCCCGGGTTTATGAGTCCGACATGCTTGCCCATCCTGACCCAGCGACCTTCCAAGTGCTGCCGTGGCGTGACACCAGCCCAGCCACAGCGCGGATGTTCTGTGACATCACGATGCCTGACGGCTCGCCCTCCTACGCCGATCCCCGGTATGTGCTGAAGCGCGCGCTCAAAAAGGCCGCCGATCTCGGCTTCACCTTCTACACCCACCCGGAAGTGGAATTCTTCCTCTTCAAGAACCCGATCAAGCCGGGGAAGCCGCCCATTCCTGTTGATCAGTCGGGCTACTTCGACCACACCCCGCAGAGCTTGGGAAGGGACTTCCGGCGCAGCGCGATCACGATGCTTGAGCAGATGGGTATTTCCGTCGAGTACTCCCATCACGAGGGCGGTCCGGGTCAGCAGGAAATTGATCTTCGTTACGCCGACGCGCTCTCCACTGCCGACAATTTGATGACCTTCCGCGTTGTAGTCAAGGAAGTTGCGCTGTCTCAGGGCATTCACGCCTCATTCATGCCCAAGCCGTTCACCGAGCACCCAGGCTCCGGCATGCACACCCACATGTCGCTCTTCGAGGGCGACACCAATGCCTTCTATGACGCCAGCGCCGAACATCATCTGTCCAAGGTTGGGCGCTTCTTCATCGCCGGCCTCCTGCGGCATGCGGCCGAGATCACTGCGGTAACCAACCAGTGGACCAACTCCTACAAGCGGCTGGCTGGCGGCGGCGAGGCGCCCAGCTATATCTGCTGGGGTCGTAATAACCGCTCGGCACTTGTCCGAGTGCCGATGTACAAGCCCAACAAGGGATCCTCGGCTCGGATCGAGCTGCGCTCGATCGACTCGGCTGCCAATCCCTATCTGGCGTTTGCGCTCATGCTGGCGGCTGGCCTGGCTGGAATCGAGGGGGCGTACGAGCTGCCCGAAGGCGCCGAAGACGACGTCTGGTCCCTCACCGAACGGGAACGACAGGCGCTGGGGATTTCACCGCTGCCGCGCAATCTGGACGAGGCCATCCACACCATGGAGCGTTCTGATCTTGTCGCCGAGACACTCGGTGAGCACGTCTTCGATTTCTTCCTTCGTAACAAGCGTGCGGAGTTCGAGGAGTACCGCAGGCAGGTGACGCCGCTAGAGCTCACCCGGCTATTACCGGTCCTCTGACCACACTGACCAACCGGCCACGCTGACACTTGTTAGCCCCGATTGTGGCAAATATGCCGTCAGGACAGGAGGGGCAACAGCGGAGCGAGGTTGGCGCGTAAGCCGGAGGCGTGCACTGCGCCTGCGGCAACCGCCTCGGTCCACGAGATGCGGCCGGTCGCCAGCCGCAGGAAAGTCAGTGGGTCGGTTTCCACCACGTTTGGCGGGGTGCCGCGGGTATGAGTGGGACCAGGATCGCCGATCGCGCACTGCACTGCTGCGTACGGCGGCACCCTAACCTCGACGGAGCGTCCGGGATGCCAAGCAGCCAGAATTGCGGCGAGG
>DATLQP010000216.1:0-3187 GCA_035535155.1 Propionibacteriaceae bacterium | reverse complement strand
GAAATCGGAGCGCGGTGAGCTCCAGTCCGGAACCACGATCAACGAACACCTCATCGGGGCCGTTGACCAACACATCGGTGACTCCCGGCTCACGAAGCAGCGGCTCCAGCGGACCGGCACCCACGCTGTGCCGCCGCAACGACTCCACCGCGTCAAGCACCGCCGAGTCGCTGATGGCAAGGCCCTCGGCCCGCATCGCCGCAGCGACGTCGGCAGGCGTGTGCGCGCGACCGAGGCCAGCTAAGCGATCACGTACCAGGTCCAGAGTCGATGCGTCGATGTCCAGGCCGCCGGAGGCGGAGGACGGTGCCGTGGACGAAAGTGCAGCGGAGGGCAGGGCAGGAGTCATGTTTTGGTCCACGCTGTCTCCTGGGCCCGATATGGCTCCGAAAGACCGCTCAAGACCTTGTGGCACAGCCGAGCGAGTGAACTGCGCGCAGAGCGAGCGGGCGGATCACCTCGCTCCGCTGCCAGGAGTAGCGCCGGGTCATCGGTGAAGGACCCAAGGAGCGGCCAACCGACGCCGCTGGCTACCAGGCTTGGCTCCAGAAGCCGGGACCGGCCCTGCCTGACGACGAGTCCATAGCGGACGCACTCTCCGGCAAGCGCCCGAGCGACCTCACGTCCGGAGGCAACCCCGCGAACATCGTCTCGAACCACCAGCACCGCAAGCTCGGCTCGCCGCAATGCCTCCCATCCAGCGCCGCCGAGATTCCGAGACACATCGACAACGGTGATCTCGTGGCTGCGCATCGCCGACATCAGGACCGCGCTCAGCTGCTCCGCCTGCAGCTCCCAGCCGGGAGGCGACTCGTCGCGTGCCATGGACAACAGATCCAAGTCCTCCACGCACGGCAGCTGCCCGGTCAAGTCGCCGAGGTGCCCACGCGCAGTCGCCAGCCGGGGCCACCGCCAACCTGGCGTTCGCTCGACACCCAGCAGCAGATCGAGCCCACCCGAGCGGGGATCGGCATCGATCAGCATGGTCCGCTGCGTACGCGCCGAGACGAACGCCAACCCAGCAGCCAGGGTGGTAGCGCCCACCCCGCCGGAGCCACCCACGACGCAGATCACCCGACCGTTGCCGCGGCCCGTCCTGGCAACGTCGGCGAAAGCGTCGGACAACCAGCTGGCACTCGTCGGCAGCAGCACGACCGCTGCACCCACCCGCAGGGAGCTCGGCTGCGCTTGCGGCGCCGTCCGGTCCTCGGCGACCACGTAGACACCGGCGCGGCGCGGCAAGTCCATGGCCGCGATGCGATCCGCCTCTTTGATGCCGACCAGCACCATCGCAGCCGAGGCCCAATGTGGCCGCACCAGACTCGCGTCGCTCAGCACCAGCGGCTCAACCCCGACGACCGCCGTCAGAGAGAGCACCTGGTCGAGCAGCTCGGAGTCGGCAATTGCCACCGCAACGGTGGGCCGGCCGGGCGTACGCGGGTCCATGTGGGGAGTGTGTGGATGTTCCGCCCGAACGTGCAGCTCGATAGGAGAACTGTGGATGACGCTTCGAGCGACCTTCTGGCTGTGGACAAAGCCGGTGCGGCCAGCTGCCACGGCTTCTCTGATCAATGCTCAAGGGCCGCCGAATTTGATCTTGTTCGACGCAACCGGTTGGCATTGCTGATACACCCGCCACTGACGGTAGATATACAGCTTTCTCCTAGCTAGCAGGCCTTTCCATCGCGTCCCGATGGGGGTAGAAAGGAGTCCAAGGGAACCCGAGTCGTCGAGATGGAGTGCAACTCCAAGGAGCCTTCCTGGTGACGGTCAGCGATGACTGTCAGGGCAGTCCAGATCGACGAGTCGGCAGACCTGCACGGCACTCAAGCACCCACGCGGCGATCACCCATCCCAGACGGGAAGTTGCGACCCAGGCTTGCCTGGGCCAACACGTAGAAGAATGCACGCATGGTCACTTGGTAGTGACGTGGAAGGCACGGCGCCCGCCTCGGTGGGCGCCGCGTCATGTGCCCTGGAGCTGGCCGAAGGCCCAGATGAGTAGGCTTCGAGGAGGCTGGGCTCCGCATCACCCTCATGCGTGACCGATCGGCGAGAGCTCGGCGCCGAGGGCTACCGCCGCAGCACAACGCAGCAGCCAGCTTGTGACGCCGCGTACGCTGCCGTCCGCGTACCCGTCAAGCCCGGCCGAGTAGCTGGCGGCGTTCTCGGCGTGACCGGCCTCCACGACGATCACCCCGTACGGATCCAGCCCGGCCGCGATCAGCACCAGATGTTCCGCGGCCCGGGCGATCAGGCCACTGGCCTCGGCGAAGGGCGCGAGGACAGCAATCTCCGCGTGGGTAACGGCCCCGACCACGATCGCGGGCGCCGACGTATCGCGCGTCAGCAAGTCCCCGAGGCTGTTCATCCGGGCCGCAACTCCCGGCTCCGAGCTGATCTTGCCCAGCTCCTGGTCGGGCACCACGCCGCGAGCCACCAATGCATGGGCCCTGGCGAACGCCTGGGCGGGCGCGACCCTGATCAGCATCGCGAGTGAGGCAAGCTCGCCCGAGAGCCGCAGCGCGCCGATCTGCCACTGGTCGGGACTTCGCGTCAGCGCAGCATTCGCAAGGGCCCCGGCCAGGAGTGCCTGGCTGAGCTGCTCTTCGGTGATCCTCCGAAGGCCGCGATCGCGCAACACCGCATCAACCGCATCGCTCGCCGACGCTACCGCGGACGCCACGCCCTCAAAGCGCGCAAGATCAGCCAGCGGGTCGAGCACCATTAAAGTTTCCACCATGGCGACGGTGCGGACCCCTTATCCGGAAGCTGCGGCCGCCTGGATGGCCGGATCCGAACGCATGCGGGTGCTCGACCTCGGGGCGGGTCGCGGCGGATTCGCCGCAATGCTCTGCGACGCCGGTCACGAAGTGTTCTGCATCGATCGCACTGTCGATCATGTCGCGGGGCTGCCGGATCGCCTGGGCACTCGGTTGCACGTCGTCGGACAAGTCGAGTCATTGCCTTTTCTCTCCTGCCACTTCGATGTCGTCACCGCGGCCCAGACATTGCACCGCTTTGCACCAGGGCTCGCGCTGAGCGAGATCGCACGGGTGCTCAAACCCGGCGGTCACCTCGCGATCGCGTACAACACCCGAGACGACACCGTCCCGTGGGTGCGGCGTCTGATCGGCCTGATGCGTGACGCCGATCCCGAAGCCATGCGCGGCGATTACGGAGAGGA
>DATLQP010000215.1:0-22828 GCA_035535155.1 Propionibacteriaceae bacterium | reverse complement strand
CTCTGAAAAGCCTTGAGCCTATGACGCTCAATGTCGGAGCGATCCTTCTGGAAGGCGAGATTTGATGTCGACAACCCGACTACCTGTTTTGTTCCTCACCGACCTGGTCGTACTGCCCGGCATGGTGGTACCGATCGAGCTCGACGACGCTGCCCGCGCAGCGGTTGACGCCGCGAAGGCCCATAGTGACAGCACGCTGCTGGTGGCTCCTCGGCTTGAGGACCGCTATGCCTCGTACGGTGTGCTGGCCGAAATCGTGCAGCTCGGCCGTCTCGCTACGGGTGAATCGGCGGCTGTGATCAAGGCCGAGCGGCGCGTCAAGATCGGCTCTGGCGTCTCGGGACCGGGCACCGCGCTGTGGGTGGAGGCCGAGGAACTCCCCGAGGCCGCAGAGGTGACCGAGGAAATCCGAAAGCTCGCCGCGGAGTATAAGAGTCTGGTGATTGCGACGTTGCAGCGTCGCGACGCCTGGCAGGTCATCGACACGGTCAATCGGCTCACCGACCCTTCCACGCTGGCCGATTTGGCTGGATATGCGCCATGGCTGAGCGACGAGCGGAAGCGTCAGCTGCTGGAGACTCCCGATGTCGAGACACGGCTGACCACGCTGATCGAGTGGACCAAGGCCTACATCGCCGAGACCGAGGTTAACGACAAGATCGCCGATGATGTGCGCGAGGGCATGGAGAAGAGCCAGCGTGAGTTCCTGCTGCGCCAGCAGCTGAATGCGATCCGCAAGGAGCTAGGCGAGGACGAGCCCGATGGCGCTCAGGACTATCGAGCTCGCGTCGAATCAGCGGATCTGCCAGATGAGGTTCGCAAGGCGGCGCTCCGAGAGGTAGGAAAGCTCGAGCGAGCGAGCGACCAAAGCCCCGAGTCGGGCTGGATTCGTACCTGGCTGGATACCGTCCTCGACCTGCCCTGGAACACCAAGACCACGGACTCGACTGACATCACGGCGGCGCGTGAAGTTCTGGACGCCGATCACCATGGCCTGGACGACGTCAAGGATCGCATTGTGGAGTACCTCGCGATCCGCGCCCGTCGTGCGGAGCGCGGCCTCGAAGTTATCGGTGGACGCGGCTCCGGTGCGGTGATGGCGCTCGTCGGGCCGCCTGGTGTGGGCAAGACCTCGCTGGGTGAATCAGTCGCTCGGGCGTTGGGACGTAATTTCGTCCGTGTCGCTCTTGGTGGCGTACGCGACGAGGCCGAGATCCGCGGGCACCGGCGTACCTATGTCGGCGCTCTTCCCGGCCGGATCGTACGCGCGATCACCGAGGCGGGATCGATGAACCCGGTCGTGCTGCTCGACGAGATCGACAAGGTCGGCTCCGACTATCGCGGCGACCCTGCCGCTGCCTTGCTGGAGGTCCTCGACCCCGCGCAGAACCACACCTTCCGGGATCACTACCTCGAGGTCGACCTCGACCTCTCCGACGTGGTATTTCTGGCGACGGCAAACGTGGTCGAGACCATTCCGCAGGCGCTGCTTGACCGGATGGAATTGGTCAGCCTCGACGGTTACACCGAAGACGACAAGATCGCCATTGCCCGGCAGTTCCTGCTGCCCAGGCAGCTCGAGCGGGCCGCGCTGACCACTGATGAGATCACGGTCTCAGATGATGCGTTGCGGGAGATCGCCGCGAACTACACCCGTGAGCCGGGCGTACGCCAGCTTGAACGGTTACTGGCGAAGCTGCTGCGTAAGGCAGCCACCAAGCTCGCCAGCGCGGCCGTTCAGCCGGGTGTGGTGATCGGATCGACCAACTTGCGTGAGTACCTCGGCCGACCTCGGTTCACACCCGATTCTCACGAGCGGACCTCGGTCCCCGGCGTTGCGACTGGCCTGGCTGTGACGGGTCTCGGCGGAGACGTGCTGTTCGTCGAGGCGTCTGCTGTGGACGCGACGTCAGATGGTTCCGGACCGGGCAGCCTGACACTGACCGGGCAACTGGGCGATGTGATGAAGGAGTCTGCGCAGATTGCTCTCTCCTACGTGCGCGCCCACGCCGAGCTGCTTGGGATCACTGACCGGTCGATCCTGGACCGGCATATCCACATCCACGTTCCGGCGGGCGCTGTCCCGAAGGACGGTCCTTCGGCAGGCGTCACCATGGTGACGGCGCTGACATCGATGGCAGTCGGCAGGCCGGTACGGTCCGACGTCGGGATGACCGGCGAGGTCACCCTGAACGGTCGGGTGCTGCCGATCGGTGGTGTCAAGCAGAAACTGCTCGCAGCTCAGCGCGCCGGCCTGACCACGGTGTTCGTGCCGAAGCGGAATGAGCCGGATTTGGACGATGTCCCAGAAGACGTACTGGAGACGATCAACGTTGTTCCGTCCACCGATGTGGCGGAGTTGGTCGCTCAGGCCATCGAGCCTGCCAGTGCGGAGACCGGGAACCGAGTCGCAGCCTGATCTAGTGGGGATCTGAGCGCATCGCGAGTTGATCTTCGTCGTATTTCGACTTGATCAGGCTCGCCACGGTCGTGATGGTGAGCGTGACCACGATCACCGTCAAGGAGACCCAGATCGGGATCTCGCCATCGAACGGCGCCCAGTCCGCCAGGTGGTAAGAGTGCAGCGCGTGCAAGATCAACTTGATGCCGATGAAGCCCAGGATGATCGACAGGCCAACCGAGAGGTAGACAAGCCTCTTGAGCAGCCCGCCGATCAAGAAGTAGAGCTGCCGTAGTCCCATCAACGCGAACACATTCGCAGTGAAGACCAGATACGGCTCCTGGGTCAGCCCGTAGATCGCCGGAATGGAGTCGAGTGCGAAGAGCAGGTCGGTGCTCCCCAGCGCAACGATCACCACGAACATCGGAGTGATCAGCCGCTTGCCGTCCTCAACCACGGTCAAACTTGTGCCCCGGTAGTCCTCAGTCGCATTGAAGCGCCGCTTGACAAACCGCAAGGCCGGATTGTCGGGCGGCGCTTCTGTGTCCTCGTCGTGCTTGCGATAGTCGAGATAGAGCTTCACCGCGGTCCACACCAAAAATGCCCCGAAGATGAAGAACACCCAACTGAAAGCGTTGATGACGGCCGCACCCAACGCAATGAAGATGCCCCGGAAAATCAGAGCCAAGATGATTCCGACCAGCAGTGCGAACTGCTGCAGCTGGCGTGGCACCTTCAGCTTGGTCATGATGACCAAGAAAATGAACAGGTTGTCGATCGAGAGGCTGTATTCGGTTATCCAGCCGGCAAAGAATTCTCCGGCGTACTGCGGCCCCGATACCGCCCACACACCGAAGCCGAAGATTACGGCCAAGGCCACGAAGATACCGATGAAGAGGCCTGCCTCCTTCATCGACGGCTCGTGCGGGCGGCGCCCGAGAATCAGCACGTCGATGGCCAGGATCGTCACCATCACGACGACGGTGATGATCCACGCGTAGAGGTGAACCTCCATATGGGGTCCCTTCCGAGACGGGAGTCGGCGAACGATTCAGTCTCGGAGGTCTCTTCCGCCAGGGTCACCGGCCGAAGGCACCGGGTGCGTCCCAAAAGGAATAGATCCTATTTTGGAAACGATCCGTGATGACGATGCCTCCGCGAAGGAATACTCCCCTCCGCCGTTCAGTATGTCAGTGGAAGCCCAATCGCCTCACATCAGCGGTCAGCGGTTGGCCTCCACCATCTGCCGGAGCTCCTTCTTGAGGTCTGCGATTTCATCGCGCAGCCGCGCCGCCAGCTCGAACTGCAGATCCGCCGCAGCGGCGTGCATCTGGCTGGTCAGCTCTTGGACAAGGTCAGCGAGGTCGCCCGCGGGAAGCCCAGCCAACCTGCGTGCCTGCGCCGTCGTCTCTCGTGCACCGAGCGAAGGAACAGGCGACCGGCCACGCCCACGCGGCCGCCCGCCAAAGAGGTCGTCGGTGTCGGCATCCTCTCGCGCCAGCATGTCGGTGATGTCGGCAATTTTCTTGCGAATGGGCTGCGGATCGATGCCGTTGGCGAGGTTGTAGGCCACCTGCTTTTCTCGGCGGCGGTTGGTTTCATCAATCGCGGCCGTCATCGAGTCGGTGACGGAGTCGGCGTACATGTGCACCTCACCGGATACGTTGCGGGCTGCTCGTCCAATCGTTTGAATCAGGCTCTTCTCGCTTCGCAGGAAGCCTTCCTTGTCGGCATCGAGGATGGCAACCAGGGAGACCTCCGGAAGATCGAGTCCTTCACGGAGCAAGTTGATGCCGACCAGGACATCGAACTCCCCGATCCTCAGCTCGCGTAGCAAATGGATGCGCTGTAGCGTGTCCACCTCCGAATGCAGGTACCGCGTACGGATGCCGTTCTCGAGGAGGTAGTCGGTGAGATCCTCGGCCATTTTCTTGGTCAGCGTGGTCACCAGAACACGCTCGCGTCGCTCGCTGCGCAACCTGATCTCGCCCATCAGATCGTCGATCTGGCCATGCGTTGGCTTCACGATCACCTGAGGGTCGACCAAGCCCGTAGGTCGAATGAGCTGTTCGACGAAGCCCCTCGATCTGGCCAGCTCGTAGTTGCCCGGTGTGGCAGACAGATAGATGGTCTGACCGATGCGCTCCACGAACTCCTCGAAACGCAGCGGGCGGTTGTCCATCGCACTCGGCAGCCGGAAACCGTGCTCGACCAGCGTCCGCTTACGCGACATGTCACCCTCATACATGCCACCGATCTGAGGCACCGTGACATGCGACTCATCGATGACCAGCAGGAAGTCCGACGGGAAGTAGTCGAGCAGGCAGTTCGGTGGACTCCCAGGCGCCCGGCCGTCAATGTGCCGTGAATAGTTCTCAATGCCGGAACAGGTGCCGATCTGTCGCATCATCTCGATGTCGTAGCTGGTGCGCAT
The DNA here is from genome assembly GCA_035535155.1 of Propionibacteriaceae bacterium. Classification (GTDB taxonomy): domain Bacteria; phylum Actinomycetota; class Actinomycetes; order Propionibacteriales; family Propionibacteriaceae; genus Microlunatus. Next base: position 17,993 of record DATLQP010000215.1, on the reverse strand, counting down.
CCGCAGCCGCTGCGCCTCGAGCAGGCGCTGCTCCCGCTCCAGCTCCGCGAGCCGATCGGCAAGCTCGACCTCGATGCCGGCCATGGCACGCTCCATCCGCTCCGGGCCGGCGACGTAATGGCTGGCGGGGAACAGATAGATCTCACGGTCCTCGGTGACCACCTCGCCGGTCACCGGATGTAGGGTGCTCAGCCTCTCGATCTCGTCTCCGAAGAACTCGACCCGTACCGCGAGCTCTTCATACATGGGGAACACTTCGAGGGTGTCCCCGCGCACCCGAAAGGTGCCGCGGCTTCCGGACAGATCGTTACGCGCATACTGCACACCGACCAGCCGGCGGAGCAGCGAGTCCCGCTCGATCTCCTGCCCGACGTGAAGCGTGATCATCCGACCGACGTATTCCTGGGGCGTACCCAGGCCGTAGATTGCCGACACCGTTGCAACGACAACGACGTCGCGTCGAGTGAGCAGGGAGTTCGTCGCCGAATGGCGGAGCCGCTCGACTTCCTCGTTGAGCGAGGAGTCCTTCTCGATGTAGGTATCGGTCTGGGGCACGTACGCCTCAGGCTGGTAGTAGTCGTAGTAGGAGACGAAGTACTCCACGGCGTTGCGAGGAAAGAATTGCCGGAGCTCGTTCGCGAATTGGGCGGCCAGGGTCTTGTTCGGCTGCATGACCAAGACCGGCCGCTGCAGCCGCTCGGCCAGCCAGGCGACAGTGGCCGTCTTGCCGGTGCCAGTAGCGCCTAGCAAGACCACGTCCTGCTCACCCTTGGTGACCCGCTCCTCTAGGTCATCGATGGCCCGGGGCTGATCCCCGGAAGGCGCGAAGTCACTCTCCACTTTGAACGGAGCGACTGCGCGTTGAAGGTCTTCAATCGGCCGCATGGCGCGAGCCTACGTGGGCAGTCTGACAGCCGATTGCTCGCGCAATCACACACCAGCGCTCAACCCCCGGCGGCCTGACTCTTCAACATCGAGTTGATCATCGTCGAGACCTCCTTGTTCAGCTGAGCAGTGTCGGTATTAGGCGTGAAGTACGCCGTACCGATGACCGTCACGCCATCGCTCTGCCGCACCGAAACCAGCGAGAACAGGTACAGCTTCGTCGTACCCTGCCCACCGCTGACGGTTACCTGCGCAACGCAGGTCGCTGCCTTGAGCCTCGTCGTACCGACATCAGCATCCTTGGCATCTTGGAACTTCCCGTTCGACGTGCCCTCGGCGACATCCCGATGCCATGCGTCGCACAACTGTCCCGGGTTGGTGGACGGCGAGATCTGCAGCGATTGTCCGAGGAAGAGACTCTTGCCATTTGACAGCTGAGCCACGTTCTTGCCGGTCTTCTTGACCTCCCAGCCGGCGGCCGGTGCGAGTTCGACGCCGTTACCAAGATCAATGCTGCCTCCGGTCGGCGACTGCGAGGACTCGGTCGGCGTGGGCTCCGGCGCTGCGGTGGGTTCCCCGCTCGGTTGTGGCGTCGGCTCCTCCGTCGGTGGCGCGGGCTGGCTCGGAGTGATCGAGACATCCGGCTGATCGGCGCCCCCCCGGTTCAGCACCATGATGATGCCGCCAATGGCTGCCAGCAGTACGACTGCCGCGGCCACGATCGCGATGATCATCACTGAGCTCTTCTTGGCCGGCACACCCGGCGTACCGGGCCCACCTGGCCCTGAGCCCTGAGGCCCATAACCTCCTGGCTGAGGCGGATATCCACCGGGCGGCTGGCCGGACGCCGCCCGCTGCGGGCTGTAGCCACCAGGAGGTGGATAACCCGGTTGCTGAGGTGGCTGTTGTGGATAGCCAGCAGGCTGCTGAGGCGGATAGCTTCCCTGGCCCGGCTGCTGAGGTGGATAGCCGGCAGGCTGTTGCGGTGGGTAACCACCGGGACCCTGAGGCGGGTAGCCGCCCTGCTGACCCCAGTCTGGGGGATTTTGTGTCACGGCCGGCCCTCCTCTTCGTCATAGAACCGGTCACGAGCTTCATCCGCCTGGTTGCTGTCGCCGCGGAGTGTGGTCTCATCTGCAGCCTCCGGATTCGCGCGACCTGGGGGTTGCGCGGCTTGCTCGCCGGCTATCGGCGTGTCAAAACCGGGAACGATTGACTCGTCCGGCCTGGCAGTCATCAGGACCGCCCCTACCTTCGGCTGTGCGGCCTTGGGTTGCACCCGGACCGCGGTGCCGCAGGTGTTGCAGAAGGCGGCATGCTCCGGCAGCGGCATCTCGCACTGCGCACAGAACTGAAGCTCACCTGTCGAACCGCCGCCACCTGCTCGCGCGGATCGCTCCAACGCGGCCTCCATCAACCCGGCATGCAACACGTTGCGGACGCGCAAGATCAAGATCGCCAGGATGATCAAGCCCCAGAGAATGCTCAACACGACGCCCAACGTCGCGTTACCGACAAAGGAGAACAGGTACGTGCCGGCCTGGTACGCGGCGTTGGCCAGGATCGCCTCGCCGACCCCACGGAAGTAACGCGGCGTGAAACCGTCGTAGCCACGGCCCAGGCCGGAGAATTCAGCAACCGCGATACCGCTTGCCGTACCGATGATCATCGGCTTGACGAAGCCTTCCAGGAAGATCAGCGATACCCATAGACCCGGATCCGAGCCCTGCAGGCCTCCGGTCAGCAGGTCCCAGTGCCGAGTCAGCGTGTCGAAGCAGGAGTACGCAAGCCCACTGACGACCCCAAACGTGAGACCGTCCATCAGGTCGTCGAACTCGGGCCGACTCGCCAGCAGCACCGGTCCGATCTGGCGAATGAGCTCGCCGACGATCGGCACGACCAGCGCGACCAGCAAGAAAACACCGACTGTTGGTGCGGCGCTCAGCGAGCCCTCGTACGTGGTGGTGCCATAGGGCACGGGTCCGCGCAGATAGGTCCACAAGATGGTGAAGCCGACGGTGAGCGCGCCAGTCAACAAGAAAGCGAGCCCGGTCACGATGACCGGCTCGTCTTCCCACAAGTTCACGTCGTAGATGTAGACGATGTAGACGACGGGAACGGCAAAGGCAGCCACCAGCACAGCGATCGGCATCGCCCCGAAGATTGCCGCGATCAAGGCGACAACGAGCGCGATGGTCAAGCCAATCCGATATGTCTGCGGCCGCTGGCCGGCGCCGCGCGGCATGATCGAGGAGATCAACGCGAACGAGGCGACCGGTTCATCAGGCCTTGCGGCAAAGGACTTCCTTCGAGCGACGTCCGCCGAGCGCTGATCTAGACCACACACGTGGCAGAAGTGCGCGACTTCGGGGAGCTCAGCCCGACACCGTGGGCATTCCAACCTTGACCCTCCTTGACCCGGCTCAAGGACCTCACGCCCCCAAGCATTGCGAGTATGTCATTCTCAGGTCCCGGCGGAAGTCAGTACGCCCCAGACGGCAGTGATCTGTGCCCGTAGTAGGTCCACATCTGCGGTGTTGTCCACGACCACGTCGGACGCTGCCAGGCGAGCTTCACGGCTGGCCTGAGCGGCGATCCTCGACTCGGCCTCTGCCAGGCTGAACCCGTTGCGTGCCATCAGCCGCCGGATCTGAGTTTCATGATCGACATCAACCGTGACCACGACATCGAAATCCTCCTGCTGACCCGTCTCGACCAGCAACGGGATGACGTGGACCACAACGGCGGCAGGATCGGCGGCCCGCTCCAACTCTGCTGCCCGAGCACGTACGGCTGGGTGCACGATCCGCTCGAGGTCTCGGCGGGCAACCGGATCAGCAAAGACCATCTCAGCAAGCCGCGATCGGTCGAGCTGCCCGTCACTCAGTATCTGCGGACCGAACCGCTCGACGATCGCGGCTAGCGCTGGGGTGCCCGGCTCGACCACCTCACGCGCCAGCACATCGGCGTCGATGATGATCGCGCCGCGTGCCGCCAACTCCGCGGCCACCAGGCTCTTTCCGGACGCGATACCACCGGTCAGGCCAACCCGCACCATGCCCCGGCCGTCGTCAGGCTCGGGTGGGCATCGGATCAGCTGCCGCCAGTAAGCTTCTGACGGAGCGCCTGGAGCGCCTCATCCGAGGCCAATGAGCCCTCGGAGGCGGCTGCTGGAGTCGGCGACGACCCGGCGTCGGAGGAGTAGCTCGACGAGGAGGGCGCAGCCGCCCCATCGGCATCCTCGACCTGCTTCTTGTGCGCCTCCCAGCGAGCATGCGCCTCGGCATACTGGTGCTCCCACGCGGCCCGCTGCTGCTCGTAGCCTTCGAGCCACTCGCCTGTCTCCGGGTCGAACCCGTCCGGATAGAGGTAGTTGCCCTGATCGTCGTACGAGGCAGCCATGCCGTACAGCGTCGGATCAAAGTCATCCGCAGTCGCGTCGACGCCCTCGTTCGCCTGCTTGAGCGAGAGCGAGATCCGTCGGCGGTCTAGATCGATATCGATGATCTTGACCATCACATCGTCGTTGACCTGGACGACCTGCTCGGGAATCTCCACATGGCGCTCAGCCAGCTCGGAGACGTGCACCAAACCCTCGATGCCCTCCTCCACCCGGACGAACGCACCGAACGGGACAAGCTTGGTGACCCGACCGGGCACGATCTGGCCGATCTGGTGGGTCCGTGCGAAGGCCTGCCACGGGTCTTCCTGCGTCGCCTTGAGCGACAAGGAGACACGTTCGCGGTCCATGTCGACGTCGAGCACCTCGACGGTGACCTCTTGACCGACCTCGACTACCTCGGAGGGATGGTCGATGTGCTTCCAGGACAGCTCGGAGACGTGCACCAGGCCGTCGACGCCGCCAAGGTCGACGAACGCGCCGAAGTTGACGATCGAGGACACCACGCCGCGCCGGATCTGGCCCTTCTGCAATTGAGTCAGGAAGTTCTGGCGGACCTCAGACTGGGTCTGTTCCAACCAGGCGCGGCGGGACAGCACCACGTTGTTCCGGTTCTTGTCGAGCTCGATGATCTTGGCCTCGAGCTCCATGCCGACGTAGGGCTGAAGATCACGGACCCGCCGCATCTCGACCAGCGACGCCGGTAGGAAGCCGCGCAGACCGATGTCGATGATCAGTCCGCCCTTGACGACCTCGATGACGTGGCCGGTGACCACGCCGTCCTCTTCCTTGATCTTTTCGATCGTGCCCCAGGCGCGCTCGTACTGGGCACGCTTCTTGGACAGGATAAGGCGGCCCTCTTTGTCCTCTTTCTGCTGGACGAGGGCCTCGATCTGATCGCCGACGCTGACCACGTCGAACGGGTCGACGTCGTGTTTGATGGAGAGTTCCTTGGAGGGGATGACCCCTTCTGTCTTGTAACCGATATCGAGTAGCACCTCGTCACGGTCCACCTTGACTACGGTGCCGGTGACGATGTCGCCGTCATTGAAGTACTTGATGGTTTTGTCGATTGCCTCGAGAAAGGCTTCGGGCGAACCCAGGTCGTCGACTGCTACCTGTGGTGGTGCCTCAAGGGAGGACGTCATGTAGTTGGGCTCCGGAAATGGTTGACGTGATTGCGGGCGTGGCTGTGACCCGATCCGTACACACGAAAAGGTTCAACCAGCAGCTGACGACAATCCGACCGGTACGAGCGTGACCTACTCCGTCCGAAGTCGCGCAGGCCACAGCGACGGTTCAGGTTAGCGCCGCCCACCAAACAGGGTCAAACCTGGCGGCGGCCGATTCAGTGTGCGGCCTCGTGCCAGGAACGTCCCACGCCGACCGACACATCCAGAGGCACATTCAGGGCTACGGCCAAGCCCATCCTGCTACGCACGACCTCCTCCAACGCGTCGCGCTCCCCGGGCCCGATCTCGAACACCAGTTCGTCATGCACCTGGAGCAACATCCGGCTGCGCATGCCGGCGTCGTCCAGAGCTTTCTCCACATCCAACATGGCCACTTTGATGATGTCCGCGGCCGAGCCCTGGATGGGTGCGTTCAACGCCATCCGCTCGGCCATCTCGCGACGCTGCCGATTGTCGCTCATCAGATCAGGCAGGTAGCGCCGGCGACCGAGGATGGTCTCGGTGTATTCGGTACGCCGCGCATCGGCCACCAATGAATGCAAATAGGTACGCACGTCACCGAACCGCTCGAAGTACTCATCCATCAGCGCCTTCGCTTCGGAAACCTCGATGTTCAGCTGCTGACTGAGTCCATAGGCACTCAGCCCGTACGCCAGCCCGTAGTTCATCGCCTTGATCTTCGCCCGCTCCGCCGGCGTGACCTGTCCAGGCTCGACGCCGAAGACGCGCGATGCGGTGACGGTATGGAAATCCATGCCCGACTTGAAAGCCTCGATCAGACTGTCGTCCTCGCTGGCGTGCGCCATGATGCGCATCTCGATCTGCGAGTAGTCCGCTGACATCAGCGCGTCGTAGCCCTCACCGACCACGAACGCCTGTCTGATCCGACGTCCCTCCTCGGTGCGAATCGGGATGTTCTGCAGGTTGGGGTCGGTGCTGGAGAGTCGCCCGGTGGCAGCGATGGTCTGGACGTATGTCGTATGGATCCGGCCGTCGTCGGCCACTGCCTTGAGCAAGCCCTCGACCGTCTGCTTGAGCCGGATGGCATCCCGATGCACCAGCAGATGAGCCAGGAACGGGTGCTCGGTCTTGACATACAACTGCTGAAGCGCGTCTGCGTCGGTGGTGTAACCGGTGCGGGTTCGTCGGGTCTTGGGCATCCCGAGCTCATCGAACAGCACCACTTGGAGCTGCTTGGGTGATCCGAGGTTGATCTGCTTGCCCAGCACCTCGTATGCGTCGCTCGCGGCCCGACTGACGGTGGCGGCAAATCCCGCCTCCAGCGTTTCCAGATGGTCGACGTCGACGGCTACTCCGGTCTGCTCCATCCGTGCCAAGGTGCGCAGCAGTGGAAGCTCTACCCCGTAGAGGAGGCTGGTGCCATTGCGCTGCTCGATCTCGACGTCCAGGGCGTCGGCCAGATCGATGACCGCCCTAGCGCGCACCATCGACGCCTCGGCAGCCACCTTGGCGCCGGAGTCGTCATCGCCGAAATCCAGCGCGAGCTGGTTGGGGTCATCGAGTTCAGGCGCGCCCTCGACCCTGAGCTCCCGTTTGAGATAGCGGATAGTCAGATCAGCGAGGTCGAAGGTGCGCTGGTCAGGGCGGGTGAGATAGGCGGCCAACTGAGTATCAGAGGTCAGACCGGCGAGGTCCCAGCCACGAGCCCAGATCGCCAATAGGGAGCCTTTGGCGTCGTGCATCGCCTTGTGGCGTTCGGAATCGGGGAGCCAGGTTGCGAGCGCATTCTCATCCGCGGTACCGAGCTCGGACACCACCACATACGCCGCTGCCCCATCAGCCGCGGCCAGCGAGAGCGCTGTGATGTCGCCGGTCCCCGAACCCCAATGCCCGATGATGTCGACCCCCGTACGCTCACCGGCCGCGTGCTCGGCGAGCCAGCCAACGAGTTCACCAGGCTCGAGTCGCGCCGCCTCGAGGTCGAAGCCACCCTCCGGCACGACCTCATCCTCATTCGGTAGTGCCTCGAGCAGCCGGTCACGCAACACCCGGAATTCCAAGCCGTCGAACAGCTGGTGAGTCGCCTCGCGATTCCAGGGGCGCCGTTCCATATCGTCAAGGCTGATCGGAAGGTCGAGATCGAGCACCAACGCATTCACCTGTCGGTTGCGCAGGACGTCGTTGATCCGCTCCTGGAAGGCCTCTGCGGCCTTGCCTTTCAGCTCTGCGGCATGGCTTGCAAGATTCTCCAGCCCGTCGTACATATCCAGCCACTTGGCGGCGGTCTTGGGTCCAACGCCGGGGACGCCGGGGAGATTGTCGCTGGACTCCCCCACTAGCGCCGCCAGATCGGGATATCGGGCAGGGCTCGCGAAGTACCTCTCCTCCACAGCCTGAGGCGTCATGCGGGCCAGATCGGAGACGCCCTTGCGTGGATAGAGCACGGTCACACTGTCACTGACCAGCTGGAACGCGTCACGGTCGCCGGTACAGATCAACACCTCGTAGCCGGCCGCTTCAGCGCGGGTTGCGAGCGTACCGATCACATCGTCGGCCTCGAAGCCCTCCTTCTCCACGTAGGGAATGTTGAGGGCTTTGAGCACCTCCTTGACGAGATCGAGCTGGCCCTTGAACTCATCGGGGGTCTTGGAACGGTTGGCTTTGTACTCGGTATAGATCTCGGAGCGGAAGGTCTGCCGCGAAACGTCGAAGGCCACACCAAGATGGGTCGGTTTCTCGTCGCGCAGCACATTGATCAGCATGGAGGTGAAGCCGAACACCCCGTTGGTGTGCTGGCCTGTCTGGGTCGAGAAGTTCTCCACGGGAAGGGCGAAGAAGGCCCGGTACGCGATCGAGTGACCGTCGATCAGCATCAGCCTCGGCCGCGCGGCGAGCTCGCTGGTGGCCGCGGCTAGCTGAGTCCTGGTCGGCTGAGTCGTGGTCGGCACATGCCGACTCTAGCTGTGTGCACTGACGCATAGGCCCCTCTACTGTGAGCCTGTGACACCGATCGACGACCGGCACGATATCCCTGCCGAATATGCCGAGATGAGCGGTGCGCTCAACAGCAAGATGGGCTTTGAGCTGCTGGCCATTGCGCCAGAGCGAGTGGTCGGACGGATGCCTGTGGCAGGCAATACGCAGCCGTACGGGCTGTGGCATGGCGGCGCGTCCTGTGTGCTGGCCGAGACTCTCGCCTCAATGGGCTCGCACATGCATGCCCAACCCAACAGGATCGCGGTTGGCGTGGACATCAATGCGACGCATCACCGTTCGGTGACAGCCGGCTGGGTAACGGGCACCGCAACGGCTTTACACCTCGGCCGCTCGGTCGCCAGCTACGACATCATGATCACCGACGATGCCGACCGCCGAGTGTGTACGGCTCGTGTCACCTGCCAACTGGTCAGCCCGCAGACGCAAAGCTAAGCGCTGCCGGTGGGGTCGACTGTCGTCTCGGCCAGCACGTGCAGCACGTGATCAGCTTCGGTCGCGGGATTCACGAACGCGAGCCGCAGCACTGTCCGACCTCGCCACAGCGTTGGGATGCACAGGATTTGGCCCTCGAGCGCCAGTCGCCGTGACCAGCGACGGTACGCGGCGTCGTCCCATCCCGGCCTCTCGAACAGCACGACCGACAGCGTGGGTTCCACGAGGACGCGGAGCTGAGGGATGCTCCGGATTCCATCCGCCACGTCGCGAGTAGTTGCCAAGGTCTGCTCGATCGCGGCGGTATACCGGTCGGTGCCGTGTACCGCCAAGCTGAACCAGAACGGCAAGCCGCGGGCCCGGCGGGTCAGATGCACCCCGTAATCCCATGGATTCCAGACCTCACGGTCAATGGCGTCGAGATATCCCGCCCGCTGAGAGTGGGCAGCGCGGGCGAGCTCCGGTTGCCGGTAGAGCAGGGCACAGCAGTCGTAGGTGGCAAACAGCCATTTGTGCGGGTCGACGATGAAGCTGTCGGCACGCTCGATGCCGTCGAAGAGTGGACGCACGCTGGGGGCTGCGAGCGCCGCGCCCCCGTACGCCCCGTCGACGTGCATCCAGACCCCGAATCGCTCGCAGACGTCCGCAATGCCAGCCAGATCATCGATGATTCCGGCATTCGTGGTGCCGGCCGAAACCACCACGGCGAAGACGTCATGCGAGTTGATCAGTGCTGATCGAAGGGCCTCACCAGTCAGCTGACCTTGATCATTTTCCGGCACGATGACGACCTCGGCGTCCAACACCGCGGCAGCCGCCTGAACCGACGAATGCGCCTGAGTCGTGCAGGCCAACCGCCATTGCCCCACCGGATGCCGGCCCAACTGGTTGCGCGCAAACTGCCGTGCGGCGACCAAGGCGGACAGGTTCCCGATGGTGCCGCCGGAAACAAAACAACCGCCTGCAGTCTCTGGCCAGCCGAGTAGTTGGACGAGCCATGCCAGCGCCTGGTTCTCCGCGAAGATGGCGCCGGCACCGGACTCCCAGGTTCCGGCGAAGATGTTGTAGCTGCTGACCACAGCGTCGAAGGCGAGCGCAGCCCTGGTGGGCGATGCTGGAATGTAGGCGAGGTTCATCGGGTCGTCCTGGGCCCGCGTCGCGGGAGCGATCACGTCCTCAAAGACTCGTAATGCCTCAGCGGCGCCCAGACCACGCGGCGTAACAGTCTGCCCGGCGTCCGCCAGCAGTTCTGACGTTGGTCGGGCTGTCGTCTTCGGGTCGGAAGACTTGCTAATGCGGCGGCTGGCCAAAGCCACGGCCGCCGCAGCTAGCTCAGTTTCATCTCCCCAGACGCTGGCTGCCGGAGCTCCGACAGCGCGTGGCGCAGCGGTATCGGAATCGGTTGCGGAGGACATGGACACAGCTTGCTCCTGCCGCGGAAATGTGCCCACGTGCCCGCTCAGTCCTCGCCCAGATACACCTTTCGCACGTTCTCATCGACCAACAGCTGTTCGCCGGTGTTCTCCAGCACGATCTTGCCGACTTCCAGTACATAGCCGTAGTTGGCGAGCGAGAGCGCCGCGGGAGCATTCTGCTCGACGAGCAGGATGGTCACACCTTCTGACTGCAGTTCGACGATGGTCGACATGATGCGCTGCATCATCAGCGGCGAGAGCCCCATTGATGGCTCGTCCATCATCAACAGCTTGGGTCGGCTCATCATGGCTCGACCGATCGCCAGCATTTGCTGCTCACCACCGGAGAACGTGCCGGCCGGTTGAGAACGTCGCTCCCGCAAGATGTCAAAGAGATTGAAGACTCGTTCGAGATCCTGACTGACGCCAGCTCGATCCTTACGCGCGAACGCGCCGAGCATCAGATTCTCTTCAACGGTGAGCCTCGGGAAGATCTTGCGGCCCTCCGGGGAATGCGCCAGACCGCGGGTGAGGACCTCATGTGCCGGTGTCCGGTCAATCCGTTCCCCCTCGAACCAGATCTCGCCAGAGTCGGGCCTGATCAAGCCCGAGATCGTGCGGAGCGTGGTGGTCTTGCCCGCACCGTTGGTGCCGAGCAGCGTCACGACCTGGCCCTGGTCGACCTTGAAGCTGATCCCTTTCACTGCCTGGACCCGGCCATACGCCACCTTCAGGTCCTTGACCTCAAGCATTGTCTTGACCCTCCTCCTCGAACTGCTCGAGCTCGGCGGCGTCCTCCGGTCCGGTTCCGATGTAGGCCTCGATCACCCGCGGGTCAGACTGGACCTCGCCGGGCGTGCCTTCGATCAGGGCCCTGCCTTGCACCAGGCACAGCACGCGGTCGCAGAGGTTGAAAATGAACCGCATGTCGTGCTCGATGACGACGACCGCCAGGCCCTCATCGCGGATTTTGAAGATCAATTCCTCGGCCTGCCGGGTCTCCTGAGGGTTCATGCCTGCCGTCGGTTCATCCAGCAGCAACAGCTTGGGATTAGTGGCAAGTGCGCGGGCGATCTCGAGCCGCCGCTGGTCACCATAGGCCAGGTGCCGTGCCAGGCTGTCCGCGGTGCTGCCTAGCCCGACGAAATCGAGCAGCTCATGGGCACGTGCTGCGGTTGCCTTCTCATCGCGATGGAACTTGGGGCCGCGCAGAATCGATGTGAGCGGCCCGGTGTTCGTACGGCAATAGCGGCCAACCATCACGTTCTCGACGGCGGTCATATTGGCAAACAGCCGAATGTTCTGGAACGTCCGGGCCATGCCTGCTATCACGACCTTGCGAGGCTTCGGTGGCAACACAGCACCGTTGAACACCACGCGACCACTCGTGGGCAGATAGAGGCCCGTCAGGCAGTTGAAGAACGTGGTCTTGCCAGCCCCGTTGGGCCCGATCAGCCCCATGATCTCGCCCTCGTTGACCCGCAAATCCACCGAATCGACAGCGACCAGGCCGCCAAACCGCATCGTCACATCCTCAGCGACCAGGATGGCCGAGCCATCGTCCGGCGCGCTCACACCGGGAACATCGACTGTCGTCGTCAAAGCCCCGCTCCCTTCAATGCGCCAGTCTGTTCGACTTCCTCATCGATCCGCTCTGCCAGTTCCTCATCTTCCTCGTGGAACTCCAGCTGCCTGCGTTGACTCGGGATCAGTCCCTCTGGCCGGAAGCGCATCATGAGGATCAAAAGCAGGGCGAAGATCATCAGCCGATAATCGCTGACGAAGCGCAGCTTCTCGGGCAGCAGTTTCAGCAGCGTGGCACCAACCAGCACGCCGAGCACGGTGCCCATACCTCCGAGCACGATCGCCGCTAGCAAGAACGCGGACTCCAAGAAGATGAACTGGTCCGGTGTCACCGAGATGTCCTGATGGGCCTTGACCGCGCCTGCGATGCCAGCCAGGAACGCACCGCTAGCGAACGCGAAGAGCTTCAGGCCGAAGACGTTGACGCCCATGGCCTCAGCCGCCTTCTCGTCCTCTCGGATGGCCACCCAGCCACGGCCAATGCGGGAATTGTTGAGCCGGACGAACACCAGAATGACAAACGCGATCAATACCAGCAGCAGGAAGTAGTAGTTGGAGAAGCGCCCGAGCGGGATACCCAGCACAATATGCGGCCTGCCGAAGTCGAAGCCGAAAAGGGTGAGGTCGGGAATCGCGGGAATGCCGTTGGATCCGTGCGTAATATTCGGGCCGGCCTCGCCGTCCAAGTTGATCATCGTAATGCGGAAGATCTCACCGAACGCTAGCGTCACAATGGCCAGATAGTCACCGGACACCCGCAATGTCGGGGAGCCGATGATCAGGCCGAGAGTAGCGGACACCGCGCCAGCGATGAGAACGACCACAATGAAGGGCGGATGGATGTCGGCGGTAGCGAAGGCTGAGCGCGACAAGACGGCCGCCGTGAAGGCGCCCGCACCGAGGAACGCGATATAGCCAAGGTCAAGTAGACCGGCGAGGCCGACCGTAATGTTGAGGCCCATCGCGGCTGCCGCGAAGATGATCACCTGCGTGGCGATGGACATGTTCGCGTCTGAGCCGCCCTGGGTGAACGGAAACAAGAAAGCCACTACGAATGCGGCAAGGATCAGTACTTTCCTGTGACGCTGGGAAACTCCAGAGAGAAAGCCCATGGCGCCGACCCGGAAGAGCACCGCAACGAAAGCGCCGAGGAAGGCGATGAAGCTAACGAACGCCCCGCCGTCGTCAATGTTCAGTGCGAACGCTGTCGCAAACAGTGCTGCGCCCATAACCACGGCGACGAGGAGGATCTCCAGCGTCGGCCTGAGCTGCGCCTGAGCGAGCGTGGCCGGCTTGTCCATGATCATGAGCCGCGTTCCGGCGAAGGCGATTGCCGCACCGAGCAGTGCGACCCAGCCGCCGTAGACCACGTTGATGAGACCGCCGAGCTCAACGGCGATGCTCAGGATGATGATCGCGATGTAGACCAGCGCTCCGGTGGCCGCGGCCTTGGCGCCACGCACCCAGCCGACCCGGATCTTGCCCTTGGGCTTGATCCGCCGTGAACAGACGACCAGGCCGGCAACGAGCAGGCCGAGCACCAGACCTAAGTACTGCAGCGGCGAGGGAAATCCGAGCAGAGTCATGCCGTCGAGCGCCTTGAATGAGTACGCCCATGGCAGGAAGGCCGAGGCGGCCAGGATCACCCCGCCGGCTATAGCGACCCAGCCGCCGGCCGGGTCGGATCGCTGCTGTCGCTCGGGTGTGACCAACCGTGGGACCGTGATCATGCTCGATCCACCACCCGTGAGCCGAGTAGGCCTTGTGGTCGGAAGACCAACACCAAGATCAGCAACACGAACGCCCAGACGTCCTTCCATGCCGAGCCGCCAAAAGTGCCGGGGATGAGGGTTGCCATGCCCTCCACCAGGCCGAGGACCAGCCCGCCGACTACAGCACCATTGATATTGCCGATGCCGCCGAGCACCGCTGCGGTGAAGGCCTTGAGGCCGGCCAGGAAGCCCATCCTGAAGTCGATGTTGGTGTAACGCAGGCCCCAGGCCAGGCCGGCTACAGCGGCCAATGCTGCACCGAGCGCGAACGCCACCATGATGATGCGGTCGACGTTGATGCCCATCAGCCTCGCGGTGTCGGGGTCCTGGGATGTCGCCTGCATTGCCCGACCCATTCGTGTGCGGTTGACGAATACATACAGGAAGACCCAGCAGACGACGAGCGCAATCATCGTGAACAGCGCAGCTCGCTGGATCGTGATGGGACCTAGCTGGATCGCGGGTCCGGTCACATAGTCAATCTGTGGAAAAGTGATCGCCCGTTTGGCATCGGGGAAGCCAGGTATACGTCCGTAGAACAGGCGGACGAATTCCTGAAGAAAGACGGACACGCCGATCGCGGTGATCAGGGGTGCAAGTCGCGGTGCGTTGCGGAGTGGCCGGTAGGCGAATCGTTCAGTCAGCAAGGAAGTGCCGACCGCAGCGACCATGCCGACAACGAGCATGATGGGCAGCTGCCAAATGCCCAGCGACTCTCCAGGTATCAGTATCCAGGCGGTAAGCGCCCCGAAAGCACCGATCATGAAGATCTCGCCATGGGCAAAGTTGATCAGCTGGATGATGCCATAGACGACGGTGTAGCCGACGGCGATCAGTGCGTACAAAGCCCCGAGCGACAGACCGTTGATGAGCTGCTGCAGGATGTCCACTCACGCCTCCCTTCGGTGATGCATGTAAGGCGGGTGCCAACGCAGCGGGAGCAGATGTGGTGGCCCACGCCCGCTGCGTATCTGCGGAGAAGACTAGTGGCGGAGACCGCAATGCGCAGGCTCCGCCACTACTCCGTTAGCTGCCGGTCTTGTCGGCGACCCACTTGCCGCCATCGACCTTGTAGGCGGTCAACACCTTGGTCGTGGTGTCACCGTACTGGTCGAAAGCCACCTTGCCGGTTGCGCCGTCGAAGCTGACCTTGCTCATCGCATCGATCGTCGCTTGACGAGCCGACTTGGCGTCGCTAGCACTCGCCAGCGAGGTCTTCAGCGCATTGATGATCGCGTTCGCGGCATCGTAGGAATATGCCCCGTACGCTGCGTAGGGCTCCTTATAGCCTGCAGCTTTGTAGTCGCTGATGAACTGCTTGGCCGTGTCGAGAGACTCGGCTGGAGCCCCGACGGAGGTCGCGAGGTCACCCTCGGAGGTCTTGCCCGCCAGCTCGATGTAGGCGGGATCGAAGATGCCGTCGCCACCCATGAGCGGGACTGTGAGGCCGGCCGACTTGGCCTGCTGGCTCAGCGGACCTGCCTGCGGATACTCGCCGCCGTAGTAGACCGCGTCGGGATTGGCGCCCTTGACTTTGCCGATCACCGCCGAGAAGTCCTTGTCCTCGGGGTTGATGGTCTCCGCGTCGACGATCTCACCCCCGCCGCTCTTGAAAGCGTCGGTGAAAGAGGCGACCAAGCCCTGGCCGTAGGCCTTTTTGTCGTGGATTGTGGCGACCTTCTTGATGCCCTGGTCCAGCAGGTACTTCGCCGCGAACGAGCCCTGGACGGTGTCGTTGGTGCAGGTGCGGAAGTAGCCTGGGTACGGCCGCTTCGGGGCGGCCAGATCGGCGCCCTGGGTCAGGGTCGGGTTCGTGTTCGCTGGCGACACCTGCGTGATCTGCGACCCGGAGAGAACTGGCTGTACCGACTGCGAGACCGAGGAGTTGAGGGTACCGACGACCGCAATCACCTCGTCCTCACCGGCCAGCTTGGTCGCTGCGTTCTTGCCGCTGTCGGGCTTAGCCTCGTCATCCTGCGCGTCCAGCTCCAGCGTCCATCCCGGTATGGTCTTCTTCTCGTTGGCTTGCTTGATGGCCAGATCGACCGAGTTCTTGATGCCGGCGCCCAGAGCCGACAGGTCACCAGACAGAGGCGCGATCACCCCGATCTTGGCAACCTTTGCCGCTCCGGCCTCCCCGCCTGGGGCCTGTTCAGCCCGACTGCCACATGCCGTCATCGCGAGCGACGCGGCTAGCAGGGTTACCCCTGCGAGAGCGAGCTTATGCTTTCGCACATTTCCTCCTGTTGTTTCGGTTTGCGAGGCCGCGCCGAGCGCCAAACCTCGCGAGCACTGTCGAACCTACGACCGAAGCTGTGTAATAGCGTCAACTTTGCGGCACGTAGCACCTTCGTTACATGATTGAGAGCACATAGATGCGAATACTCTATTTTTTCTTCGCAACTGAGCCGTGCTCGATAACCCCCTCTGCGACCTCGCGCATGGATTTACGCAGATCCATGGCCGTTTTCTGAATCCATCGAAAAGCCTCCGGTTCGCTCAACCCGAGACCGCTCTGCAGCAAACCCTTGGCGCGTTCCACAGCTTTGCGTGACTCGAGCCGCTCGGTGAGGTCGCTGACCTCGGCCTCGACGGCCTGGATCTCGGCAAACCGCGCACGGGCGATTTCGATGGCGGGGATGAGGTCTGCCTTGCTGAATGGCTTCACCACGTACGCCATGGCACCTGCCTGGCTTGCTCGTTCGACCAGCTCGCGCTGGCTGAAGGCGGTGAGCATCACCACAGGTGCAACGCGCTCGCTCGCGATCTGCTCGGCAGCACTAATCCCATCCAGCTTGGGCATCTTGACGTCCATGACCACCAAGTCCGGTTTGAGATCGGTGGTCAGCGCGACGGCCACTTCCCCGTCACCTGCCTGGCCGACTACGTCATAACCCTCCTCGGTGAGCATCTCCACCAGGTCGAGGCGGATGAGCACTTCATCCTCAGCGACGACGACCCGCGTCTTGGTCGCGTCCCCGATCTGGCTCTTCTCTGCAGTCACGGGGAACACTTAACCAGATGCCTGTTACGGGCGGAGTGCATTGGATCGACTTGGCAAGGTCAGGCTGTGGCAGAATAATCGCGCTCGGTGGCCGGCGCCGCCGGCCGGTTGATCATGAGCCCCAGGCCGGGGTGGCGGAATGGTATACGCGGACGGCTCAAACCCGTCTGTCCGAAAGGACATAGGGGTTCGACTCCCCTCTCCGGCACAACGTTCTCCCACGTCAGACGGCTATTCATCGCTGCTCCCAGCCGTGTTTGCTAACGCACTGCTAACGGGCCCGAAAATGATCTTGGCGATACGCGAGGCGGCATCGCTGTGCAGACCCTCGCTGACATGGCTGTAGACATCCAGCGTGATCGACACATTGGCGTGCCCTAGCCGCTCCTGCACCACCTTGGGATGCTCACCGGCCGACAGTGCCAACGTCGCCCAGGTATGCCGAAGATCATGAAGTCGGATCGCTGGCAACCCCGCGTGCGCTGTCTGGCGCGAGAACGTACGGGAGAACCGTTCGGGATGCAGTGGCCTGCCGTCCGGCAGGCAGAACGCGAGACCGTGATCAGTGAAGCCGACGCCCATCAGCAGTCTCTCAGCGGCCTGCCGCTTGCGGTGCTCCCGCAGCGCGGCGACGGTTCCGGGGTCGAGTGCGACGGTACGGCGGCCGCGCGCTGTCTTGGGTGACCCGACCTCAATGTCGTGATGCACCATGATCACCGTTTGCGAGATCGACGCGCGGCCCGCCGTCAGATCCACGTCAGACCAACGCAATCCCAGGGCCTCGCCGCGGCGCATCCCGGTAGTCGCCAAAAGGACGAATGCGGCGTGCAGCCGGTGCTCTGCGGTGTGATCCAGGAAGGCCCGAACCTGATCGGCGGTCCACGTCTTCATCGTCGGCCGAGCGGTCGCAGAGGCCCGCGGCGGATCCGCGGCGTCGGCAGGGTTGCGCGCGATACGGCCCCAACGGACGGCGTCACGAAACGCCCTGTGGACGATGGTGTGGATATAGCGAACACTGCGCGATGACAGGCCGCCGGCGCCGCCGTTCGCGGTCGTCCGCTTCCCATCGGCCAGTAGCGCGGCGTACAAGGCATTCAGCATTCCTGCGTCAATGCGACGCAATTCCACCGACCCCAGCTGCGGCAATACGTGCAGTCGCAGATTCCGATCGTAGGAGTGGTGCGTGGATGGCCGGATTGTCGGCTGAACCGCGAAGAGCCATTCCCTGGCGAATTCCGCGAGCGTTTGTTTCGTGGGCTCGACATAGGTGCCGCTGTGAAGCGATGCGACGATCTCGCTGAGTGCCCGCTCCGCGTCCCTTTTGGTGCGGAATCCTGAATGCCACTTCTG
>DATLQP010000214.1:0-18159 GCA_035535155.1 Propionibacteriaceae bacterium | reverse complement strand
TTCAGCGCCAGTTGGCGACTATTGGGGCTTGTCGGCTAAGGTTGAGCGGTTGCCTCGGCGAGGGTCGCGGACCGTGATCGACTAGGTCGAACGAGCTGCGTCGCCCGCCGGGTCTTGATCTGATCACCGACGTTAGTTCCGAGGAGTTCGTTCGTGCCCGAGGTAAAGCTCACAGCCGAACTGCGTACGGAGTTCGGCAAGGGTGCTGCCCGCCGGATCCGTCGCGCACATAAGGTGCCGGCCGTGCTGTACGGCCATGGCACCGACCCGATACACATTGCGTTGCCCGGTCACGAGACCCTGCTCGCACTCCGTACCGCAAACGCACTGCTCTCCATCGAGGTCAACGGCAGCTCTCAGCTCGCACTGCCCAAACAGGTCCAGCGTGACCCGCTGAGGCACACCATCGAGCACGTCGATTTGGTCATCGTGCGGCGTGGTGAGAAGGTCACCGTCGACGTGCGTGTGCAGGTCGAGGGTGAGGCCGGTCCCGAGACACTGGTCGTTGTTGATCACAGCAGCATCCCGGTGGAGGCCGAAGCCACAAACATTCCCCAGCAGATCGTTGTTTCCGTTGAGGGACTGCCGCCTGGCACCCAGATCCTGGCGCGTGACCTCCAGCTTCCTGCGGGTTCGTTGGTCGATCTTGATCCCGAGACCTTGATCGTCAACATCACGAACGCGCCGACGGCCGAGGCCTTGGAGGCCGAGCTCGCCGAGGCGGAGGCGGAGGCTGGCATCGAGCCCACGATGGCTGCGACGGCCGAGCCGACCCCGGACGAGGCGCTGGCCGAGTCCGAGAGCGCCTAGTCCGCCAGCTGCGTACGCCATGACCTCATGGCTGGTTGTCGGCCTCGGCAATCCCGGTCGGGCCTTCGCATCACAGCGTCATAACGTCGGCTACCGGGTGGCTGACGAGCTGGCTCGCCGTATGGACGTGCGATTTCGCGTGGCGCGCGGGATACGGGCCGAGGTTGCGGAGGGCCGGATCGGACCGCCGGGGGCCGACGGCCCGCGGCTGATCGTGGCGAAGTCGCGGACGTTCATGAACGAGACCGGCTGGGCAGTTAGCCGGTTGCTCAGCTACTACAAGCTGCAGCCGTCCCAGATGATTGCGGTGCATGATGAGCTGGACATCGATCCTGGTCAGCTGCGGGTGAAGTTCGGCGGCGGCGACAACGGCCACAATGGCCTGAGGTCCATCCGCGCCTCCTTGGCAACCGGCGACTTCTACCGGGTACGCATTGGTGTGGGCCGTCCACCCGGGCGCCAAGACCCAGCCGATTTCTTGCTCGGCGACTTCCCGCCGAGTACCCGCGAGGACGTCGAGATCGAAGTTGGTCGCGCCGCAGATGCGGTCGAGTCGATGGCCTTGTTCGGGCTCGACAAGACCCAGAACGTCTTCAACAGCTGACCCCGGTTTGCCGAGGACCGCAGCTCCTAGACTCCTCGACCATGACCGAGTATCGCGCCCACTTCGACGCCGACGTCGAATTCGCCAACGGCGGCAGGCTCACCGCTGAGGGATTCCGTCTCGATCTACCGAGCTCGGAGCTCACAGACGACCAAATCGCCCAGCTCTTCGTACGGCATCTAGGTCTCGCTCTGGTACGCAACGTGGAGCTCAGGTCAGTCCAGCTCGTACCAGAACCCCATCGCGGGTCGCGTGGCATTGCTTCGGTGCCGGCGAACGAGCGACCCGGTCAGATGGTGGATCTGAGCCACACCATCACCACCGACCTGGTGACCTACCCCGGCATTCCGGGGCCCACGATTCACCCGCATCTGACCAGAGAAGAATCGCGATCCCATTACGCCGAAGGCACCGAGTTTGCCATCGACGTGATCACCCTCGCCGGCAACACCGGCACCTACCTGGACACCCCGTATCACCGCTACGCCGGTGAGCCTGATCTTGCCGATCTCGACCTTGAGACGCTGGTGGACCTGCCGGTCGAGCTGTTCCGGCTGACGGATGCAACCGAGCGCGGAATCACGGCTGCCACCTTCTACGATCGCGTCGTCCGTGGCTCGGCCGTGCTCCTGCATACCGGTTGGGATCGATACTTCGCTACCCCCGAGTACGCGACAGGTGCGCCGTATCTGACCGGCGAAGCCGCCGCGTACCTGATCGAGGCAGGCGCCGTGCTCGTTGGTATTGACTCGATCAACATCGATGACGCAGAGACCAGCTTGGAACGTCCGGCGCACTCGCAGCTCCTCGCAGCCGGCGTACACGTCGTCGAGCACCTCACCAACTTGGCCGCTCTGCCACCCAGCGACGCACGCTTCACCGCGGTGCCGCCGAAGGTTCGCGGGCTCGGAACGTTTCCGGTACGCGCATTCGCACGGCTGCCCTGAGCTTTCTCGAAGTCAGCCGGTAGCCTCTCTGGGTGACCCTCGCGGGACTCGTTGATCTTTTCTGCACTGAACCCACCATCGTCGAGACCATCGGTGACGCACGGGTGCAGCGACTTTCCGTGCTCGACATCACCGCACCGGCCCCGATGCGGCCGCTGGTCGCTGCCGCCTTGAGCGCATCGGCCGGGCGTGGCGGCGCTGGTCGTCCGGTGCTGCTGGTCAGCTCGACGTACCGCGAGGCAGAGGAGCTGACCGCCGCGATGCAGTCCCTGGTCGGCGAGGAAGCGGTTGCCTACTACCCGGCGTGGGAGACGTTGCCGCACGAGCGGCTGAGCCCACGCTCTGACACCGTCGGCCGCCGCCTCGAATTGCTCCGGCGGCTGGCCGGCAACAGTCATCTTCCGGCGCCGCGGATCGTTGTTGCTCCGGTACGCAGCGTCCTCCAGCCGCAGGTGAAGGGGCTTGCCCAGCTGAAGCCGATCCGCCTCACGGTGGGCGATGACTTCGACATCACCGATTTGGCGGTGGCCCTGGTCGGCGCCGCGTACACGCGGGTCGATCTGGTTGAGCGGCGTGGCGAGTTCGCCGTACGCGGCGGCATCGTCGATGTCTTTCCGCCGACCGAAGAGCACCCCGTACGCGTGGATTTCTTCGGCGACACCGTGGAGGAGATTCGCTATTTCTCTGTTGCCGACCAGCGATCCAGCGACCTCACGTTGACCGAGATCACGGCATCGCCTTGCCGAGAGCTGTTGCTGACCGATGAGGTGCGGGCTCGGGCAGCCGCGCTGGCCGATCAACATCCCGAGCTGATCGAAATGCTCGACAAGATTGCTCAAGGACATCAGGTTGACGGCATGGAAGCGCTCTCGCCAGCCCTGGTTGACGGCATGGAGCTGCTCGTCGATCTGCTGCCTACCGATACGCACGTGCTCATCTGTGACCCGGAGCTGGTGCGTGGCCGGGCGATTGAGCTGGTCAAGACCAGCGAGGAATTCCTGCATGCGTCGTGGGCCGCCGCGGCGGGTGGTGGCAAGGCGCCGATAGACCTGGGTTCCTCGGCCTATCAGCCGCTCGCCGAGGTTCGTGCTGCCGCCCTTGCCCGAGGGATGGCCTGGTGGACGCTGTCGCCGTTCAGTGCCGGTCCACTGGACGACTCTGCTGTCAACGGCGACGGGTTCCTGCCCATCCGGACCGACGACGGAGAGATCATCGATCTGTCGGATCGGGTCAGTGGACCTGGCGTGGAGTCGCGAACCGTGATCGGACAGGTCGGGGAGACCTATCGCGGCGACACCGAGGCTGCGGTCAACGAGATCACCAAGCGGATTCGTGACGGTTGGCGGGTGGTCGTGATGGCCGAAGGTCGCGGTACTGCCGACCGGATTGCCGAGGTATTGGGTGAGCATGCCCTGCCGTTGCGCAGCCTGCCGACACTCGATGAGCCACCTCCCATAGGTCTCGGCACAATCGTCACCGGCCAGCTCAGCCATGGTTTTGTGGCCGACCGAATCCGGCTCGCGGTCTTCACTGCGGCCGATCTCTCCGGGCAGCGAGTCACCGATAGAGCCAGTCGGAAGATGCCGGCGCGGCGCAAGAACCAGATCGACCCACTTGAGCTTGTTTCTGGCGACCCGGTCGTACACAGCCAGCACGGCGTAGGTCGCTATGTCGAGATGGTGCAGCGCACGGTCGCCGGGGCGACGCGGGAGTACCTGGTGATCGAGTACGCGCCCTCCAGGCGCGGCCAGCCGGGGGACCGGCTCTATGTCCCGATGGATTCTCTTGATCAAGTAACCCGGTACGTCGGCGGCGAGAGCCCGACGCTGGACCGGCTGGGCGGTGCAGATTGGGCCAAGCGCAAAGGTCGGGCGCGCCGGGCGGTTCGCGAGATCGCGGCCGAATTGATCAAGCTCTACGCTGCGCGGCAGGCTACTCGCGGCCATGCGTTCTCACCCGACACGACCTGGCAGCGAGAACTGGAGGACGCATTCGCCTTTGTCGAGACACCGGACCAGCTCGGTGCGATCGAGGACGTCAAGCGCGATATGGAGCAGATCGTGCCCATGGATCGGCTGATCTGTGGTGACGTCGGCTACGGCAAAACCGAGATCGCCGTACGCGCAGCCTTCAAGGCGGTGCAGGACGGCAAGCAGGTCGCAATCTTGGTTCCGACCACCTTGCTAGTGCAGCAGCACTACGCCACCTTCGCCGATCGCTATGCCAGCTTCCCGGTCAACGTTGCACCGCTCAGCCGGTTCTCCTCCGAGGGCGAGGCGAAAACAACGATCGAAGGGCTCGCCGACGGCAAGGTCGATGTCGTCGTAGGTACCCACCGACTGCTGTCCGATGAAGTCAGGTTCAAGGACCTGGGCCTTGTCGTGATCGACGAGGAGCAGCGTTTCGGCGTCGAGCACAAGGAGCGGCTCAAACGGCTGCGTACTGCCGTGGATGTATTGGCCATGTCGGCGACGCCGATACCACGGACCCTGGAGATGGCGGTTACAGGCATCCGTGAGATGAGCACGATCATGACACCGCCGGAAGAACGGCATCCTGTGCTGACCTTTGCTGGACCCTACGACGACGCCCAGGTCACCGCGGCGATCCGTCGCGAGCTACTGCGCGAAGGTCAGGTGTTCTACGTGCACAACAGAGTGCAAAGCATCGACAAGGCCGCCCGGCGCATTGCCGACCTCGTACCCGAGGCGCGAGTGGTTACTGCACACGGCCAGATGAGCGAGCACCGGCTGGAACAGGTCATGATCGACTTCTGGGAACGCCGAGCCGACGTACTGGTGTGTACAACGATCGTCGAGGCGGGTCTGGACATCTCGACCGCCAACACTCTGCTGATCGAACGCTCCGACCTCCTCGGCCTTTCCCAGCTGCACCAGTTGCGCGGCCGGGTCGGCCGCGGCCGAGACCGTGGCTACGCCTACTTCCTTTATCCACCTGAGAAGCCCCTGACCGAGACTGCCTACGACCGAATCAGTACCATCGCCGCTCACAGCGATCTGGGTTCCGGCATGGCCATCGCCATGAAGGATCTGGAGATTCGAGGCTCAGGCAACCTGCTCGGCGGCGAGCAGTCGGGTCACATCGCCGAGGTCGGGTTCGATCTCTATATCCAGCTGGTCGGCGAGGCGGTCGCCGAGTTCCGCGGCCAGGACGTGGAGCCGGAACCCGAGGTCCGGATCGAGCTGCCAGTCGATGCGCATCTCCCTGTCGACTACATCGAGTCGGAGCGGCTCCGGCTGGAGATGTACAAGCGACTCGCCGAGGTCCGCGCGGAGGCAGACGTCAAGGCAGTGGAGGCCGAGCTGCACGACCGTTACGGCACGCCACCTCCGGAGGTTCTGAACCTGATCGAGGTAGCGAGGTTCCGACTGCTCGCACGCTCCGCCGGACTGACCGAGATCGTCGGGCAGGGCCGATTCCTGCGCTTCGCGCGCGCCCAGCTGCCGGAGTCACGGGTGTTGCGGCTGCAGCGGCTCTATCCAGGCAGCGTGGTCAAGGACAGCGCTAAATCTGTGCTGGTGCCGCGACCGGTGAACGGCATCGGCAGTCAGCCCGTGAAAGACACCGACTTGCTGCACTGGAGCTCGGCGCTGATCAATCAGATCTTCGCTGATTGACAAGTGAGGTCGTTTCCCAGCACAGCCGTCAAAACGGCCCCCTGGCGGCCCGCTGGTAGGTGCGTTTCCCAGCACAGTCGTCAAAACGCACACTTCGGGTACGCCGAGGCCGCCCCCGGACAATGCCTGACCGGGCCCGGCATTCAGAGAGTCCAGACTGTTCGGGCACTGTCGTAAGATTCCTGCGGTAGTCGTTTCCTGGAGCGGCGCAATGCGGCATCAGGAGTTATGTCGTGAGGGACGGTCGATGATGCTTTCCGTTCGCCGCGGGCTTCGCATGTCACGCGTCGGGGCGCTGGTCGGCGTCGTCGTGGTGACCTTGTTGATGGCCGGCTGCGCCAAGGCCGCACCTAGCGTCGTGGCGTACGTAGACGGCTCAACGATCACCCAGCAACAGTTGGATGACGGCCTCCAAGGCGTATCGAGCATTTTGCAAGAAGGCCAGTCGGTGTCCAGTCCGGCCGTCGTCAATGCCATGATCCACGGCATCATCGCGGAGCAGATCGCGGCTGCCAACAAGATCACGATCACCGACGGCGAACGCGACGCGCTGATCAAGAACAGCAATCTTGCCGGCCTGCTCAACGTACCGAAGGGCCGACCAATCGCTTACGACGTGGCCGATCAGCAGATCGTCTCAGGCAAGCTGGGCAGCGAGGCTTACCTGGCGGCGGTTGCGAAGCAGTCGGTGACACTCAACCCGCGCTTCGGTGTGCTCGATCCGACCCAGAAAACGATCATCGACGACAAGTCGGCCTCCTTGGCAAAGCCGGTCGCCGCGCCTACGCCGTAGTGCCACGTGCCGCTACCGGAGCTCGAACGACTCGTCGACGTAATGGCGCGGTTGCGCCACGAGTGCCCCTGGGACGCCCAGCAGACCCATCGGTCGCTGGTGCAATACCTGGTGGAGGAGGCGGCGGAAACGATCGAGGCCATTGAGGTCGGAGACCAAGATCATCTTCGCGAGGAGCTGGGTGATCTGCTGCTTCAGGTGATCTTTCACGCCGAGATCGCGAGTGAGCAAGCCCAGGGCTTCACGGTGGAGGACGTCGCACAGGGCATCGCCGACAAGCTCGTCTCCAGGCATCCATATGTCTTCGCAACCGCGGATCTGCCCGCGGACCTGCACTACACCTGGGAACAGCGCAAGGCTGCCGAGAAGGGGCGTACGTCCGCGCTGCAGGGTATCCCTGATCAGCTCTCTGCCCTGACCCGAGCAAACAAGATCATCAGTAGAGCACGATCACGGCGCGTCGCCGTGGCGTTGCCCGACGACCTCACCACGGCCGAGTATGTGGGAAATCAGATTCTGGCACTGGCCGCCCGAGCTCAGGCGGCCGGCATCGACCCCGAGCAGGCCCTGCGTGACGCGGTACGAGGACTGGAGTCACGCATCCGAACCGCTGAGGCGGCGGAAAGCGAGTCAGGGCACTAGATCCGAAGCGCACTATCCTGTGCACATGTCCGAGCCACCGACCGAACGGCCGGCCCCGCAGGATTACCCGCGGCAAACGTATCCGCCTCAAAACTATCCACCGCAGAACTATCCACCGCGGAATTACCCGCCACAGAATTACCCGCCGCAGAACTATCCGCCGCAAGCCCAGCCGCAGAATCTCCCGCCCTACCAGCTGAATCCGACGGCGCCGTACCCGATCCAGCCGCAATATCCGCCGGTCCCGCGTAGGCCAAGCGAAGAGTTACGACGCGATGCCGAGGCGGCGTTAGCAGCCCGGATGGAACTTGGGCCGGAGTATGCCGAATCTGTCGCCGCCAACCTCGCTGAGCGGGTAGAGGATCTTGCCGAGGCCCGTGCCGCGGAACTCCGGCGGCAGGCCGATGAGGCCAGCCGGACGCAGGCGGTCGAGCAGAGCGGTCGGGCACGGCAGTTGGCCCTGGCAATTGTCTCGATGGTCATGGGTATCCCGATCACGGCGATCACCGCCACCAATGTCGACCCAGCCATCTTTGGGGTCGCCGTGTCCTGGGCGGGCATCGTCGGGGTGAACTGGGTCCATGCCCGGGCGATCCGTCGGCGAAAGTAGCAGGTCCCTGACAGTGGCGGTCGCGACGAGCGAATCTCGCATTCCCGTGTGCGGCGCCACGGCCTGATCCGGTACCCGCCGATAGGCTGAGGCCACAATCGGTCTCCTGCCCAGGTGCCTGCGAGGATCGGCGATTCGGGGCAGCATCGGAAAGGCGGCACTCGTGGCGAGCATTGAATTCATCGGCGCGCGAGAAATTCTGGATTCCCGTGGCAACCCGACCGTCGAGGTCGAAGTCATTCTTGATGACGGCTCCGAGGGTCGAGCCGCTGTTCCGTCGGGTGCGTCGACGGGAGCTTTCGAGGCGGTCGAGCTGCGGGACGGCGAGGCCCGCTACGGAGGCAAAGGCGTCAGCAAGGCCGTGCTCGGGGTCATTGATCAACTCGGTCCCGAACTGATCGGGTACGAGGCCAGCGAACAGCGACTGGTGGACCAGGCCATGCTGGATCTGGACGGCACCGACAACAAGTCCAAGATCGGCGCCAACGCCATCCTCGGTGTCTCGCTAGCGGTCGCGCACGCGGCTGCCCACTCTGCCGACCTGCCGCTGTATCGGTACGTCGGCGGTCCCAACGCCCACGTGCTTCCGGTGCCGATGATGAACATTGTCAACGGTGGGGCGCATGCGGACTCCGACGTCGACGTGCAGGAGTTCATGATCGCTCCGATCGGTGCTGCGACGTTCCGTGACGCCCTGGAGATGGGAGCAACCGTCTATCAGTCTTTGAAGTCGGTGCTCAAGAAGCAGGGACTATCGACCGGCCTCGGTGACGAGGGCGGGTTCGCGCCGAACCTGCCAGCAAATGTCGCAGCGCTCGAGCTGATCTCGACCGCGGTCGAGAGCGCCGGGCTGACCGTCGGCACCGATGTCGCCATGGCCCTGGATGTGGCCAGTACCGAGTTCTTCGACAAGGGCATCTACCGTTTCGAGGGCCGCGAACTGACCAGTGACGAGATGACTGACATCTACACCCAGTGGATCGACGCTTTCCCGATCGTGTCTATCGAGGATCCGCTGGCCGAGGACGACTGGGCCGGCTGGACTGCGCTCATGGGGCGGATCGGGAATCAGATCCAAGTCGTCGGGGACGACCTGTTCGTGACCAACGTCTCCCGGCTGCAACGCGGCATTGCCGAAAATGCGGCCAGCGCCCTGCTGGTCAAGGTCAACCAGATCGGATCGCTGAGCGAGACCTTGGATGCGGTCGATCTCGCGCACCGCGCCGGCTTCCGTTGCATGATGAGCCACCGATCGGGCGAAACAGAAGACACCACGATTGCCGATCTTGCCGTGGCGACCAACTGTGGTCAGATCAAGTCTGGCGCTCCCGCGCGTACCGACCGGGTGGCTAAGTACAACCAGCTGTTGCGGATCGAAGAGGATCTCGACGATGCCGCCCGCTACGCCGGCGCCGCGGCATTTCCACGGTTCCAGGCCGGATAGGTGCCATCCGGTCGACGGCCCACCTCCCGACCTGGCGCCGGGCCTGGTCGGGGTAAGCCGCGGGTGCGTAGCCAGGCGCGTACATCGCCCCCGCGTACGTCCCGAGCAGAGACCGGGCTCGGGCCTGACGCCACCGTTGCACCGCGGCGTCGCCGCTACATCCTGACTGCCCGGGCTATCGCGCTGGCGGTGGTGTTGGTGATCTTGACGATCTCGTACGCGAGCTCCCTGCGAATCTATTTCTCGCAGGCCCACGAGATCTCGGCAACGAAGGCCGAGATCGCCGGGCGGCAGCAGCGGATTCAGGAACTCCAGGGAGAACTGGGCCGATGGGATGACGAGGCGTACGTGCGGACTCAAGCCCGGGAACGGCTGGGTTGGGTGGTGCCGGGTGAGACCGGCTATACCGTCGTCGACGCAGACGGGAAGCCGCTCGGCGGAGGAGCTGAGATCGTGGCCGAGAGTGCACCAGAAGGACAGCCGGAGAACTCCTGGTGGTCGAAGCTGTGGGGCTCGCTTCAGGCTGCAGACCGGCCAGCGCCCGCCAAGGACCCGAGTCAGGAGAAGCCGATCACCGCTAAGACCAAGCCGAACAGGTGATGTGCCCTGAGCCTGTCGACGCGCCCGGAGTAATCGGCAATTCACCCCGAGCCTGTCGAATTGGCGGCGACAAGTTCAGCACTGCGCTGCGAGGAAGGAATCGATCGCCGCTGCTCTGGGCAGACTTGGGCTAGCTCCTCGTACGGTGACAGCCAATGCACCAGCAGCAAGGCCGCGCCGCGCCGCCTCCGAAAGCGAAGCGCCGCGAGCCAGACTTGCGCCGAGGGCACCTGAGAAGGCATCGCCGGCCGCGGTCGTGTCCACGGGTGTGACTGGGAAAGCGGGATATTCCTCAACGCCGTCGGGCCCGATGACGATAGCGCCGCGCTCCCCCCGAGTGATCATCGCGACGGCAGCACCGCGATCGATGAACCATCGCCCTGCGAGCTCAGCCGACCTGCGATCCGTGACGGCAATGCCGGTCAGCACTTGCGCCTCTAGTTCGTTCGGCTTCACGACCGAAACACCCCGCCATGCCTCGGACGCGATGGGTTGGGCGGGCGCGGGGTCCAAGATCAGTCGCAAATCGTACGTGTGACAAACCTCAGCGACCCGCTGCACGACTGAGAGGGGAACCTCCAGTTGCACCAACACAACCGATACGCGATCACGCAGCTCCGTCAAGGATGACTCGACGTCGTCCGGGGTCAGGCGGTAGTTGGCGTTCGGGATGATCATGATGTTGTTCTGGCCCGAGAGAGCATCGACGCGGATATGGGCGATTCCCGTCGCGCCTGGCGTGATCCGGACAGCACTGATGTCGACACCTTCCGCTGCGAGCGCGGTCAGCGTCAGATCGCGGAATCTGTCCTCGCCCACTGCGCCGATCATGTACGTGGGTGCGCCTGCGCGTGCTGCTGCGATTGCCTGGTTTGCGCCCTTCCCGCCGAGCATGAGGGAAAAGTCGTCGCCGATGACCGTCTCGCCTGGCCGCGGCAGCGGCGAGCCGAAGGCCGTCACATCCGCATTGATGCTGCCTACTACCGCGACACCGGTCTGGTCCATGTCTTATTTTGTCTGCTGCTCGCGCGCCGGAGTACTGCGGGCTGAGCCTGTCGAAGGCCCCCTGTGTGCCCTTCGCGCGTGGCATCCCCCGACTGAGAGGATGAGGCGTGCTGGAACCAGTGACTTCCGCTGATGAGGCGGTCGTCCGTGCGCAGTTGCAGCGACCAGCACGGGGTGTCGTGGGCGTCGCGTACCGCTGTTCCTGCCGGAAGCCAGCCGTCGTCGTCACTCAGCCGCGCTTACCCGATGGCACACCCTTCCCGACCATGTACTACCTCACCTGCCCACGCGCCATCGCGGCATGTTCCGCTCTGGAGTCGCAGGGCCTGATGGCTGAGATGAATCAACGGCTGAGTCGTGATCATGATCTTGCTGAGCAGTACCGCCACGGCCACGACCGATACCTGACCGATCGTGAGCGGCTGGAGTCAGTACCGGAGATCGCGGGTGTCAGTGCGGGTGGGATGCCCGATCGGGTGAAATGCCTGCATGCCCTGGTGGCCCACTCCCTTGCTGCTGGCGAGGGCGTCAATCCCCTCGGTGACGAGGCTGTGCGCGCCGTGGGCGCGTTCTGGGTCAGACCGTGCTTGGAGGAGACATCGTGACCAAAGTTGCCGCCATCGACTGCGGGACGAATTCGATCCGGCTGCTGATCGCCGAGCCGAATGGCTCGTCCGGTCTGATAGATCTCGAGCGGAGGCTGGAGATCGTACGACTCGGCCAGGGAGTCGATGCGAACGGTGAATTTCACCCCGACGCTTTGCGCCGTACTTTCGCAGCGGTTGACGAGTACGCAGGATTGATCAAGAAAGCCGGCGTTCCTGTCGAGAAGGTGCATTTCGTGGCGACGTCTGCCGCTCGCGACGCGAAGAACCGCGAGAGCTTCTTCGCCGGCATCAGGCAACGGCTGGGTGTAGAACCCGACGTGATCAGCGGCGAAGCGGAGGCGCGCCTGTCCTTCGTCGGAGCACTCAGCCGCGTCACTCCGGACAATGAGCCGGTCCTCGTCATGGACATCGGAGGCGGTTCGACCGAATTGATTGCCGGAAGCGCTGCCGGTGAGATGCGCAGCGCGATCTCGCTCGACATCGGCTCGGTACGGGTGACGGAACGGTTCTTGAAGCAGAATCCGGTTGCAGAGAACGATCTTGAGCAAGCTGCGACGTACGTGGACGACCTGTTGGCGGGGAGCGGGGTGGACTTTGGCGGCGTCGGCTCCTGGATAGGGGTTGCTGGAACCTCAACCACGTTGGCCGGGGTGTATCTGAAGCTCGAGCGTTACGACCGGGAGCGAGTGCACGGCGCCAGGATCCCGCTGCCCGCCATAGCAGAGTTGCTGCACCGCCTGGCTGGGCTCACGGTCGAGGAGATCCGAGCGCTGCCGTCGATGCATCCAGGACGGGCTGATGTGATCACCGGCGGAGCGCTGGTGGCAACGCGTATCGCGGCGCGGATGCAGGTGGCGGATCTGCTCGTCAGCGAGTCGGACATTCTCGATGGGATTGCGCTGCAACTCCTTGACCAGTGACACAATGCCGCGATGACCTCTCTCGCCATCACGGTCGTCGGTCATGACCGGCCCGGCATCATCGCAGAAGCTGCCGAGGCGTTGTCGCACTGCGGCATGAACCTCGAAGACTCCTCGATGACGCTGTTGCGGGGGCACTTCGCCATGACCCTGATCTGTGCCGGTGCGGCCGACTCGGCCGAGGTCGAGGCCGCTTTGCAGCCCATGGTGAACGGCTCGCTGGAGGTCACGGTACGTGAGGTGCCTGACGAGCCCGACCTGCTGCCGCTGGGCTCCACCTACTTAGTAACGGTGCACGGCGCGGACCGGCTCGGAATTGTCGCGCGCTTGGCAGGTGTGATCGCGGAAGCGGGCGGCAACATCACCGATCTCACGACCCGCCTCTCCGGACCGCTCTACGTGCTGCTGGCCGAGGTCGACGTCCCGCGTACTGCTGATGTCGAGGCCTTGCAGGCGCGGCTTGCGGAGGTGTCTACCGATCTGGGGGTGGATGCCACGATGCGACTGCTCGACAACGATCAACTGTGAACGTGACACTGCCGACTCTGCCTCAAGGGCGCGTGCTCGACGTGATCCGTGCGCCGAGCCCGATTTTGTCGGTGTCTGCGGCACTGGTCGATCCCACGCACCCCGCCGTCGTGCAACTCTGCGCCGACCTCGTGGCGACGATGCGGGTGTCACCAGGGTGTGTGGGCCTCGCCGCGCCGCAGGTGGGGGTGGCCGCCCAAGCCTTCTGCGTCGACGTGTCGGGGCATCCGAAGACACGGACAAGCCACGGTCTGATCGTGTTGCTCAACGCTGAGATCGTCGAGGCAAGCCGCAACGACAAGGGTCGGGAGGGTTGCATGTCCGTGCCAGACCTCACTGGTGACGTAAAGCGAGCGACCAGGATCACCGTGGCCGGCCAGCTCCCGCTGAGCGGCGAGCGAGTCCTGATCACCACAGATGCCTTCGAGGCGCGGGCTCTGCAGCACGAGATCGATCACTGCAACGGGATGCTCTTTCTCGACCGAGTGACCGGCGCGCATGCCCTCCATGCCCGGAAGGTTTATCTGAACCCGGCCGCCTCTGACGGGTGTTGACGGCGGCGCGCGGTCAGCGATCCTGACGGTGGGGGCAGGTAAGGTCGAGCAGCAATGAACGGTCCGGCATCTCCCCGCGGCCCGGCCGCGAGCGGGCAACGCCGAACCCTGGGGAGCGTGGTTGCGCGGCACGCCGCGCGAGTACGCTCCCGCCGTGCTCTGCTGAAGAGCCTCGGGAAAGCCTTGTTGCTGACACTGCTTGCCGCCCTGGCGGCCGCGCCGCTCGCCGCGGCTTGGGCAATCAGTCATGCGCAGGTAGCGGACTACCTCGGGCCACACCGCGTCAGCTTTGCCAGCAATTTCGACGGTGAGGTTGAGCTCAACCTTGGGCCGATCGGCAATGCCTACCTGACCAGCCCAGTACGCCCGATCGGGCTCACGATCACCGTGGGCGGCGTCGGCACGGCGGCCGAGAATCTGAACTCGCTGTTTTCTGAGCAGACGTTGATCGCGTACACCAGCCTCTACGCCGACCCGGGCGAGGCCGTGTCCGGGATAGTCGAGCGTCTGGTTCACGACGCGATCGGGAAAGGGCTGCAGGCTGAAGCCGTTCTGCTGCTCGGGATCGGCATGTGGCGGCTGCGCCGTCATCTTCTGCCGCCGTGGATCATCAGACGGGTCACGCCGCGCCGCGCTGCCGCTGTCTACCTGACCGTGGTCGCACTACTCGTCGGGTCCATCCTGATTCCGCCGAAACCTAGGGATCCCCGTTATCCGATATCGATTGCCGACGGCGGCCGTTTCGCATCCGTCATGGTGGACAGCGTGCTGCTCGCGGATGTCCTGGACCGGGGTGTCAAGGGCATCAGGCTCCTCAGCTCACGCCAGCAACAAGCGGTCAAGGCCTACGTCGACACCGCCGCGCTGAGCCTGTCCAGGCAGCTTGATTCATTGCCGAAACCGAGCGCCGAGGAGTCGATGATCTTGGGTTTCAGTGACCTGCACTGCAATCAAGCCATGGTCGACCTGATCAGTCGGCTTGCCCAGGTAACTGACCCGTCCTTAGTGCTGAGCTCCGGCGACGACACGGTCAATGGCACGGCAGCCGAGCGCGGATGCATCCGCCGTGAGGCAAGGATTTCGGATGGCGTGCCCTTCATGGTCGCAACGGGGAACCATGACTCCAACGTCACCGAGGCCCAGATGCGGAGTGCCGGCATGACTGTGCTCGATGGCCAAGTTGTCGAGGCGGCAGGCGTGCGGGTGCTCGGCGACGATGACCCTGAGCACAACATTCCCTTCAGTGTCGAGCGGACGCGGGACCGGTCAGAGAGCGAAGAAGAGATGTCGCAGCGGCTCATCGGTCTCGCCCGCAACAAACGGAGCGATGTGCTGCTCGTCCACCAGCCCGCCGCCGCCCAAGTGATCATGGGTACGCGTAACCCTCCGGCTCAGCTGGTGCTCTGGGGGCACTACCACGTCCAGTCGGGTCCAAAGGTCGTTCTGCACGACGACGGGTCGTGGACAGTCGGCATGCAGGAAGGCACGGCCGGCGGAGTGCGGCAGCCGACGTTCACATCCTTCAGCACGCCGTTCTCACCCCCGTTGATCAGCGCAGATGTTTACTTCTACTTCCGCGACACCACCACCGGCTTGATCACCGGAGTGCAGCCGGTGCACTTCCAACCAGACGCGAAGGTGGTCATCGATGACCGAATTGCGACAGGCGACCTAGCGAAGCTTCCGGTGCAAACTCGGATCAGGTTGGGTGGTGCCTCGGCGACGCCGACTGCGGAGGCATCTCGCTGATTCGCCCGCTAGGATCTCACCGGCCACTCGGCAGCCCCCGTAGCCCAAATGGCAGAGGCAGGCGGCTTAAACCCGCTCCAGCATGGGTTCGAATCCCATCGGGGGCACTTTGTTGATTGCTCCGCTCGCTGCGCTCGCTCCGCGCTCGCGCGCGCGCGCGCTCGTGTCCGCAGTGGCAACGCTCGTTTCCCGTCCCCAGACGGCAAATGTGCCCATTCCGCCGTCAGAGACCCGCGTAGGCCGTCTCAGGACGGGAAGCGTGAAACGGGGGAGTCGCCGGCGGCCGATCAACTCAGGGCTCACAGCTTTTTCGAAGCTTGGAAGAAAGGGTCCTCGCCCCGCGTTCACCTAAACTGTTTGCAGCGCCATCCGAGGCGCCTGACCAGGAGGACACATACATGTTGCGCAGTTCGAACCCGATCCTCTCCAAGAAGGACGCGTTCACACCCGCAGCACCCCAGTACGACCAGAACCCCTACGGCCAGTCGGCCGGCTACGCACAGTATCCGGCCCCCGGCTACCCGCAGGCTCCGGTGCAGCCCCTCGAAGGTCGGATGACCCTTGACGATGTTGTCACCAAGACCGCCCTCACGATCGGCGTGCTGATCATCGCAGCCGCGCTGGCGTGGAGGTTTGTACCCGCCGCGCTCTACTTCCCGGCGCTCATCGCCTCCGGGCTGATCGGCTTCGTTGTCGTGATGTTCGTCGCCTTCCGGCGCAAGGTGTCGCCGGGTCTCGTGCTGCTCTACGCCGCGATCGAAGGCGTCTTCATCGGCATGATCAGCAAGCTTTTCGAGTCGATGTACAACGGCATCGTCGTTCAGGCAGTGATCGGAACTTTCGCCGCCGCCGCTGTGACCTTGGCGGCGTACAAGTTCTTCAACATCCGGGTCACGCCGAAGTTCAGGAAGGTCGTGATTATCGCGACCATCGCATTCGCGGTGGCCTTGCTGATCAACTTCTTATTATCGCTGGCGGGCGTCAACCTTGGGTTGCGTGACTCCGGTACCGGTGCGCTCAGCCTGCTCGCCATCGCATTCTCACTGCTGGGTGCGGTGCTCGCCGTGCTGAACTTGGTGTTGGATTTCGACTACATCGAGCAGGGTGTCGCAATGGGTGCCCCAGAGAGCGAGTCATGGCGTGGTGCGTTCGGTCTGACCGTCACGATGGTCTGGCTGTACATCGAAATTCTGCGCCTGCTGTCCTACATCCGTAGGTAGTCGACCCGCGGATCGGCTGCGATCCGTCCGATCAACGAGGGCCGCGCTTCCGACAGGAAGTCGCGGCCCTCACAGCTTTCCTGAGCCGTAGAGTCGGAGGCGTGGAGTACGTCAACTCGCTGATCGATCTCGTCGGTCACACACCTTTGCTTAGGTTGTCCCGGGTCACCGCCGGAGCCAAGCCTCTGATCTTGGCCAAGATCGAGTACCTCAATCCCGGCGGTTCAGTCAAAGATCGGATTGCGCGCAAGATGATCGAGGCAGCCGAGCGAGAGGGCAAGCTCAAGCCAGGCGGCACGATCGTCGAGCCGACTAGTGGCAACACCGGAGTTGGGTTGGCAATGGTTGCGCAGACCAAGGGTTATGCCTGCGTGTTTGTCTGCCCCGACAAGGTGAGCGAGGACAAGCGGAACGTGCTGACCGCGTACGGCGCACGAGTGGTCGTCTGCCCGACGGCAGTCGAACCCGAACACCCCGATTCCTACTACTCGACGTCCGATCGGTTGGTCCGTGAAATCGAGGGGGCTTGGAAACCGGACCAATACAGCAACCCGAACAATCCGGTCAGCCATTACGAGACGACCGGTCCAGAGATCTGGCAGCAAACCGATAGCAAGATCACCCACTTCGTTGCCGGCATCGGCACCGGAGGCACGATCAGCGGTGCCGGCCGCTATCTGAAGGAGATCTCCGACGGCCGCGTCAAGATCATCGGTGCCGATCCAACCGGTTCGGTCTACTCGGGCGGCTCTGGACGGCCCTATCTGGTTGAGGGGGTCGGTGAAGACTTCTGGCCGGCCACATACGACCGCACTGTCGCCGACGGGGTGATCGAGGTCTCCGATGCCGACTCCTTTGCCATGGCTCGACGGCTAGCGCGCGAGGAGGCGCTGCTGGTGGGTGGATCCTCCGGAATGGCGGCCGCGGCCGCAATCCGGCTGGCACACGAGCTTGACGATCCCGAGGCGGTGATCGTGGTGCTGCTGCCCGATTCCGGGCGCGGTTATCTGACCAAGGTCTTCAGCGACGCTTGGCTGACGCGTTACGGCTTCGCCGCCAGACTCGATCAGGTGGTCCGAGTGGTGGGCGATGTGCTACGGGAGAAGTCTGGCGATTTGCCGTCGCTGGTTCACACTCATCCCAATGAGACGATCGCCGAGGCGGTGGCGATCATGCGGGAGTACGGCGTCAGCCAGATGCCGGTGGTGCGTGCCGAGCCGCCCGTGATGGCCGCGGAGGTGGTGGGTTCGGTCAGCGAACGCGGCCTTCTCGGTGAGCTGTTCAGCTATCAAGTGCGACCGGCGGACGCAGTCGTCGGCGTGATGGAGGAGCCGCTGCCGATGCTCGGCGTGACCGAGCCGGTCGTCAAGGCGGTCGAGATGTTGAGCAGCTGTGACGCGTTGCTGGTGCTCGACGACGGCAGGCCGGTTGGGGTACTGACTCGGCAGGATCTACTCAGCGACATCAACATCCACTAGCGGCAAGCC
>DATLQP010000213.1:0-11620 GCA_035535155.1 Propionibacteriaceae bacterium | reverse complement strand
CCGCGAGGGCGTGGACATCCGCTACTACTCGGTGATCTACGCCGCGATCGACGAGATCGAAGCCGCACTGAAGGGCATGCTGAAGCCGATCTACGAAGAGGTCACCCTCGGCCAGGCGGAGATCCGGGAGATCTTCCGCTCGTCCAAGGCGGGCATCATCGCCGGCTGTATGGTCATCGACGGCTCGATCCGCCGCAACGCCAAGACGCGACTGCTGCGCGACGCCGTCGTCGTCACCGAGAGCACCATCGCATCGCTGCGGCGGGAAAAGGATGATGTCACTGAGGTGCGTGAGGGGTTTGAGTGCGGCATAACGCTCGCTAATTACTCCGATATCAGAATCAGCGACATCATCGAGACCTACGAGTTGCGGGAGAAACCGCGCTCGTAGCCGCAGAGTTGTCAGAACCGAGTTGGCCGATAGGCCCATTCGGTTCTGACACGTCGGCGTGAAGGAGGAGCAGATGGCTTCGCCACGCGTGGTCAGACTGGCCGACCAGATCAAGGTGATCGTGGCAGAGATGCTGGAGCGGCGGATCAAGGATCCGCGGCTAGGTTTTGTGACGGTGACTGACGTGCGGCTTACCGGCGATAGGCAGAACGCCACGGTGTTCTACACCGTGCTTGGCTCCGATGAGGAACACGCCAATACGGCGGCCGCGCTTCGCTCGGCGACTGGCCTGATTCGGGCTCAGGTCGGCAAGCAGCTCGGCTTGAGGCTCACCCCCGCGCTGACGTTCGTGCCCGACGCCGTACCG
Source organism: Propionibacteriaceae bacterium (assembly GCA_035535155.1). GTDB lineage: Bacteria > Actinomycetota > Actinomycetes > Propionibacteriales > Propionibacteriaceae > Microlunatus. The sequence goes on along the minus strand of DATLQP010000213.1, from coordinate 10,862 downwards.
GAGAATGCTAGGCAGATCGACGATCTGCTCGCCCAAGCCAGGTCGACTGACGCCCGGGTTGCCGAGCAGGCTGCTGGTGCGGCGTACGCCGGGGAAGCCGACCCGTACAAGCACGACGATGATGTCGAGGAGCAAGCCCAGCGCGATGATGACGAGCCGGCCTGACGCCATCCCACACTCCGGCGTCGCCGTCATCGACAAGCCTGCAGGCCGGACCTCTCACCAGGTCGTCGCGAAGGTCCGGCACATCGTTGGTACGCGCAAAGTCGGGCACGCCGGAACGCTGGACCCGATGGCGACCGGTGTCTTGGTGATCGGGATCGGCAGGGCAACGCGATTACTCGGATATCTGGCGCTGACCGAGAAGGCGTACCAGGCGACGATCCGGCTCGGCATCGCTACGGTCTCCGACGACGCTGACGGTGAAATGACCGCAAGCGCTGGGGCGGGTGGCGTGACTGATGATCAGATCGGACCTGCCCTCGCACGGCTGCGCGCCAAACGGCTGCAGGTGCCATCCTCAGTCTCGGCGATCAAGATCAACGGAGTCCGCTCATACGCCAAGGTGCGGTCCGGCCAGGACGTGGTTCTCAGCCCGCGGCAGGTGATCATCCACAAGTTCGACGTGCTTGATCGCCGTGACCTCGAGGTGGATGGGGTCACGGTTGTTGATCTTGACGTGATCGTCGAGTGCTCCTCGGGCACGTATGTGCGGGCGCTCGCCCGGGATCTCGGGACGACGCTCGGAACCGGCGGTCACCTGACTGCGCTGCGGCGCACACGGGTGGGGCCGTTCACCCTTGAGCAGGCCCAGACCATCGACGAGGCCGAGCGGGGATTGAGGATCGTGCCCCTGGCGGACGTCGTCCGCAGCAGCTTCGCAACGTTGACGGTCAATGAGACCCAGGCGAACGACATCCGACACGGCCGCCGGTTGGTTGGTGTGGTCTTGCCCGACCGGACGACGGCACTACTGGAACAGACCGGGTCGTTCCTGGCGCTGTATCGCCAAGAGGGACCAGACGCCGTTGCCGAGGCGGTGTTCCTCTAGGACGCTACGGGGTCTCGGTAACCGGAGGAAGTTCGATGTCTGGAACCCAGCTCGTCACAACCACCGGAAGACACACTTCCTTTGTCCCAGCCTTGCCGCTGGCATCAGTGGGTTTCGCGTGAATCACAATCGACATCAAGCCGTCATCATCGACAGGCCTAAACGAGACAAATGTGTTGCCGGTTGCTACGCCGGTGCCGCTGGGAACCACGTCAAACCAAACCTCATTCTCCGGATTGGCGGGTCCGTTCGGGTCGTGCTTATAGTGCCCCTTGGTCGGATCTGGGACATCGTCACTCGGAGCCGCACAAGGTCCGACGTGCAGGTGAGAGCCGAACGTTTCACCCGCGACCGAAGTCTCAATCCCTTCGACACGAAGCTTGAAGCCAGTGCCATCGGGCGTCTCCATGATTCGGACACTGGCAGTGGCGTTGTCGAATGCTGTGTCCGCTGGAATGGCTGGATCGGCCTCTCCGGTCCAAAGGTCAGTCGACCCGAGAGAATTCAGGTACCGCTTGAGCATGTCTGAGCCGCTTGCAACTTGAGTTCCACCCAAAACCAATGCGCAACCGGCAAGGCCGCCGATCGCAGCCTTCGTGAGACGCCTCACTGTTCCCCCCGAGAAAAATACCTGCGTGTGCTCGGCAGTTTTGCATGACTCGCCCCCCTTGCGGCACCGGGTCGAGAAAGTGAGGCATTCGGCACAGCGCTACAAGACGCGGGGTCTGCTTAACTGTTCGACGTTGCGAGCAGGACGGGCAGGAGGCGCATCGGATGAGCAGACCGACCGTTGTAGTGATCGGCAACTTCGATGGTGTCCATCGAGGCCATGTCGAGCTCATCCGCATCGCCAGGGACGCAGAGCCAGGAGCCCGTGTCGTTGCGGTGACGTTTTGGCCGCACCCAATGTCGGTGATCCGGCCGGATCAAGCGCCGGCTCTGCTCACGACATTGGAACGGCGTAAGGAGTTACTCCGTACGGCTGGCGTCGACGACGTCGTTGTCGTCGATTTCACACCCGAGGTCGCCAGCTGGAGCCCAGCCCAGTTTGTGGACAGCGTCCTGCGGCCACTACACCCGGCTCGGATCGTGGTGGGGGAGAACTTCCGATTCGGGTTCCGGGCCGCTGGTGACGTCTCGACGCTTGCCGAGCTCGGAGCGGGTGAGTTCAAGGTGCAAGCGTTGCCGTTGCTGACCGATGGCACTCAGCCGAGCTCCTCGACGCTGATCCGCCATGCCGTCGCCGAGGGCGATTTCGGTCGGGTGCGGGAACTGAGCGACAACGTCTACCGGTTTTCCGGGGTCGTCGTACGCGGCGATCGTCGAGGTCACGAGCTGGGGTTTCCGACGGCCAATGTGCCGGTGCCCTCAGGCCTGGCCGTGCCTGCTGACGGGGTGTACGCCGGCTGGGTCACCAGGCTCGATCCACCGTCACTGCAGTGGCCCGCAGCCATCTCAGTCGGCACGAACCCGACGTTCGATGGCGTGGAACGCCGGGTCGAGGCCTATGTGCTGGATCGAGATGATCTTGAGCTCTATGACGTCGAGATCGCCATCGATTTCTATGCCAGATTGCGCGGTCAAGTGAAGTATGCGGGGAGAGAAGCGTTGATCAAGCAGATGCATGCCGACGTTGAGGAGGCTCGGCACCTGCTGCACGCAGCCTGATCGAGCTGGGTGCCGCCGGCCTGCGGCAGCATCGCCTCTTTCCTGAAATTAGCTGCTAAGGCGCAGCGCTGGTAGATTGGGCGCGCCGTTTGACCGGCCGCGGATGTCCAAGAGCTCCCATTCACACCGTGTGAAAAGCCCGAAGGGTTATTCGGGAGCGCCGCGCAGCGGGAAACCGAGAGGAGAATCAGTGTCGATGGACGCTGCAACCAAGAAGAAGATCATCGACGAATACGCAACAGGCGACGGCGATACAGGTTCCCCTGAGGTGCAGGTCGCCATCCTTACCAGGCGGATTGCGCATCTCACCGAGCACCTCAAGGAGCACAAGCACGACCACCACAGTCGTCGTGGCTTGATGCTGCTCGTCGGCCAACGGCGTCGGTTGCTCAACTATGTCGCCAAAACCGACATCGAGCGCTACCGCTCGCTGATCGAGCGCCTTGGGCTGCGTCGCTGAACGCCACACCGGACTGCGAGCGTCGGGAATCGCGCGCCGCCGTGGTGAGGAGGAGTGAGCGGAGGCGTTGTTTCCTCAGCGAGCGACGACGAACTAGGCGGGTTCACAAGCGCGATGCGCGAACAGCCGTTTACAACTGAATAACCACCATCACGCTCGAGATCGCATCTCGACGCAGATGCTCGACGAGGGAGAGTTTCGGTCCTCGGTAGTGGTTTTCGGGAGGAGCATCTCGCTCTGGCCCGCGGACCTCGATCGAAGACCGGCCTCCACCAGCTCGGGGATTGACGCGGGCATGGTCCGCGCGTCACGGCGAGCCTCATCCAGTGTGCGGATGCGATCCATGCGATATCCATACTCAGGCACCGGCACTAGGCCACCGCCACAGAAAGGAATCCCGTGGAGGGACCAGATCTTCAATCTAGCGAGGTCGTCATCGACAACGGCGAATTCGGCCGCCACGTCGTCCGCTTCGAAACAGGCCTGCTGGCACAGCAGGCCGGCGGATCGGCCACCGTCTACCTGGACGAGGACACTATGGTGCTCTCGGCCACGACCGCCCAGAGCAAGCCACGCGAAGCCATCGACTTCTTCCCACTCACTGTGGACGTCGAGGAACGCATGTACGCCGTGGGCCGCATCCCAGGCTCATTCTTCCGGCGGGAGGGTCGTCCTTCCGAAGACGCGATTCTCACCTGCCGTCTCATTGATCGGCCGTTACGTCCGTGCTTTGTGAAGGGCCTCCGCAACGAAGTCCAGGTCATTGTCACGGTCATGGCCCTGAATCCGAACAAGGTCTACGACGTTGTCGCCATCAATGCGGCATCCCTGTCCACCCAGCTGGCCGGTCTGCCCTTTACCGGTCCAGTTGGTGGTGTACGCGTTGCGCTGGTCGGCGACCGATGGATCGGGTTCCCCGACGTCGATCAGCTGGAGAATGCAGCCTTCGACATGGTGGTTGCCGGCCGCGTCACCGATGCTGGCGACGTGGCCATTGCCATGGTGGAGGCAGAGTCCACTCTGCGCACCTGGGATCTGGTGAACAATGGCAAGACCGCGCCCACCGAAGAGGTTGTGGCTAACGGTTTGGAGGCCGCCAAGCCCTTCATTCGCGCATTGTGCGAAGCCCAGGTCGAGCTGGCTGCCAAGTTCGAAAAGCCCGTTGTCGACTTCCCGGTCTTCCTCGACTACGCCGAGGACGTTTACGGCGCCCTCGCCGAGACGGCGACTGCCGAACTCAGCGAGGTCATGTCGATTGCCGACAAGCAAGCCCGCGAGCAGGCCTCTGACAGGCTCAAGAGCTCCGTCGTCGAGCGTCTGGCACCTCGATTCGAGGGACGCGAAAAGGAGATCGTCGGCGCGTACCGGGCACTGACCAAGAAGCTGATTCGGCAGCGGATCCTGACGGACCGGATTCGCATCGACGGCCGCGGCGTGACCGACATCCGTACCCTCTCTGCCGAGGTCGGTGTGGTACCGCGGGTGCACGGCTCGGCGCTCTTCCAGCGCGGTGAGACGCAGATCCTGGGTGTCTCGACGCTCAACATGCTGGGCATGGAGCAGAAGCTCGACACGCTTGCACCGGAGACCAGCAAGCGCTACATGCACAATTACAACTTCCCGCCGTATTCCACCGGTGAGACCGGACGGGTCGGATCTCCCAAGCGGCGCGAGATCGGTCACGGGGCCTTGGCCGAACGAGCTCTGGTTCCTGTGCTACCAACCCGCGAGGAGTTCCCGTACGCGATTCGGCAGGTATCGGAGGCCCTCGGGTCGAATGGCTCGACCTCGATGGGCTCGGTATGCGCCTCAACGCTGGCCCTGCTCAACGCCGGCGTGCCGCTGCGCGCACCGGTAGCCGGCATTGCGATGGGCCTGGTGTCTGACACCGTCGACGGGCAGATGCGCTATACCGCGCTGACCGACATTCTCGGCGCCGAGGACGCGTACGGTGACATGGACTTCAAAGTCGCGGGCACCCGAGATTTCATCACTGCGCTGCAGCTGGACACCAAGCTCGACGGAGTTCCCGCGTCGGTGCTGGCTGAGGCGCTGAACCAGGCCAAGGACGCCCGCAACACCCTGCTCGACGTGATGCGTGAGGCCATTGACGGGCCCGACGAGATGAGCGTCTACGCCCCGCGGATCATCACCGTGAAGATCCCCGTCGACAAGATCGGCGAGGTCATCGGACCCAAGGGCAAGGTGATCAACCAGATCCAGGATGACACCGGTGCGGACATCACAATCGAGGACGACGGCACGATCTACATTGGCGCCGACGGGGCCGACAAGGCGGAGGCGGCGCGCAGCATGATCAACGCCATCGCAAACCCGACAACGCCGGAGAAGGGCGAGCGCTACCTCGGCACCGTCGTCAAGATCACGGCGTTCGGTGCGTTCGTCTCACTGCTGCCAGGCAAGGACGGCTTGCTGCACATCTCCAAGATGCGTCCGCTTTCCGGCGGCCAGCGCATTGAGAACGTCGAGGATGTGCTCAGCGTCGGTCAGAAGCTCCAGGTCGAGATCAACGAGGTCGATGATCGCGGCAAGCTGTCGTTGATCCCGGTGGTTGAGGAGACGGTGCCGGCGTAGCGGTCGGCGCTACGTTCGACACCCACTCATGCCGCTCGTTCCGCGCAGCCGTCCCGGGCGGCGCCGTCTGCAGCTGGATGGCGCCGTCCACCGTACGGTGCTGCCGGGCGGCCTTCAGATCGTCACCGAAAACATCCGATCCACCAACACCTACTCCCTGGGCGTGTTCGCCGCTGTCGGCTCACGGCACGAGACACCGCTGTTGCACGGCGCCTCGCACTTCCTCGAACACCTGCTCTTCAAGGGCACCCCGACTCGCACTGCCGAGCAGATTTCGGCCGCGATCGAGGCGGTGGGTGGCGAGCTCAACGCGTACACGGCCAAAGAGCACACCTGCTTCTACGCCCGGGTGCTGCACAGCGATGCCGATCTAGCCCTCGATGTGCTCACCGACATGATCACCCATTCGACGATCACACCGGAGGACGTGGACGCCGAACGTGCGGTGATCTTGGACGAGATCTCCATGCACGCCGACGATCCAACCGAGCAGGCCGCGGAAGCGGTCGCGGCGGCGATCTTCGGCACATCAGGGCTCGGCCGTCCGGTGATCGGATCACCAAGCTCGGTTGCGACGCTGAGCCGGCCGCTCATCGTGCAGCACTGGAGCCGGCACTATCGCCCTAGCTCCCTGGTTGTCGCGGCAGCCGGCAAAGTTGATCATGATCGGTTGGTGCAACGGCTGAGCGTCCTGGACGCCCAACCGGCGGCGTCTTCCGGCCCATCGAGTACAGCACCCACTATGATCAACGGGCCGGGCGGGCTGATCATGCGCAGGCTGCCGCTGGAGCAGTGCAGTGCCGTGCTGGCCTTCCCGAGCCCAGGCATCTTCGACGCGCGGCGATATCCGCTTGGTCTGCTCTCCCTGATCATTGGCGGCGGCATGGCTTCCCGGTTGTTCGTCGAAATACGCGAACGGCGCGGGCTGAGCTACAGCATCGACGCCGGCGAGACGGCCTATTCGGATGCTGGAGTGTGGAGTGTTGAGTGGCAGTGCGCGCCCGGCAAATTAGCAGCGATTCTCAAGCTGGTGCGGGCAACTCTTGCCGAGGTGGCGGAGCGGGGAATTACCTCGGCTGAGCTGGCGCGTGCCAAAGGTCAGATGCGTGGCCAAACCGCCCTCTCTTTCGACGGCCCGGGCAGCCGGATGAGTCGCCTCGGGTTCAATGCTGTGCTGGGCGATGACCGCACCTTGACCGAACTGCTGCACAGCTTCGACCAGGTGACCGCCGATCAGATAAGGGCTGAGGCAGAGATACTTTTCCGGCAGTCTCCGACTCTCGCGATCGCCGGAGCCAGGGTGCCGGCTCGAGGAGTCGAGTCGCTGCTCTCGCGGTGGTGATTCTCGAGTTGTCAGCCACCCAGCTGCGAGCGTCGGGAATCGCGCGCCGCCGCACGGAGGAGGAGGGAGCAGAGCCGTTCTTTCCTCTGCGAGCGACGACGACGGCGGGACTTCAAGCGCGATGCGCGAGCAGCTGCAGGGAACAGCTATAACCTGCTGGGAAGTCTGAGAAGTCGGAAGGAGGTCGTGCATGACCAGGGTCGGGGTGCTCGGATCCCGTGGTCGGATGGGCGCCGAAGTGTGCCGGGTCGTAGCAGCCGACCCGGACTTGGAGCTCGTTGCGGCCATCGATCTGGGCGATGATAGGGCGACCGCTGAGGCTGCGCAGGTCATCGTCGATTTCACTCACCCTGACGTCGTGATGGACAACCTCTTTTGGTGTATCGATCATGGCATTCACGCCGTTGTCGGCACCACGGGATTCACAGACGAGCGCTTCGATCTGTTGCGCACCAGGCTCGCGGAGCATGATGGTGTCGGCGTGGTGATCGCGCCCAACTTCTCCATAGGTGCGGTGCTCATGATGCGTTTTGCCGAGCAGGCAGCCGCTTTCTACGAGAGCGCAGAAATAATCGAGCTGCACCACCCCGGCAAAGCCGATGCTCCATCGGGAACCGCGGCAAGCACGGCGCGCAGGATTGCCGCCGCACGTACAGCCGCAGCCATCCCTGCACCCCCCGACGCAACCAGACACGAACTGCCCGGAGCTCGCGGGGCGCAGGTCGATGGGATTCGGGTGCACGGCGTACGACTGCGTGGTCTGGTCGCCCATCAGGAGGTCTTGTTCGGAGCCGAAGGGGAGACCTTGACGATCCGTCATGATTCCCTCGACCGCGTGTCGTTCATGCCAGGCGTGCTTGCTGCGATTCGAGCGGTCAGCAGCAAGCCCGGCCTCACCGTGGGGATCGAATCCATCCTCGGAATCGGATGACGTGAACCGACTCCGGACCCGCCTCGGACGGGCCGCGCCGCTCGTCGGCGTACTGATCATCGTCGTCAGCTTTGCCTTGCTCTGCGTCGGGCTTTATGCCGTTGATCGTTATGTGCACCGCCGCGCGGAGCAGCAGGCCGCGGAAACGCTGCAGCCGCAATTGGGAACGCCGGCGCTACCGCAGGTCGACATCAAGGGCTTCCCCATCCTGACTCAGCTGGTCGCGGGCTCGATTGGCACGATGCACGTGGTCGCCGATCAGGTCGGCGTCGCCAACAATGCCTCGGTGACCCTGGCACACGCCGATCTGGTGATGACTGACGTCGTTACCAAGGATTGGCTCAAAACCATGACCATCAGTCACGCTGAGGGAACCTCGCTGCTCGACTACACCAAGCTCTCTTCGCTAGCCGGTGCGCCGCTGTCGTACGGCAGTGACGGGCGGGTCGAGTTGGTCTCCAAGACCACTGTCTTCGGCCGGAATGTGGAAGCCGTGATCACCGGTACACCGCGGCTGAACGCCAAGGAGCAGACCATCACGCTGAACGATGCCAGGATTTCGGTTGCCGGCGTCAACCTGCCCGACTTCACAGCCCAGGCCTTGCTGGCAGCGCTGCTCAAGCCGATTCCACTGAAAGGCATCCCGCTCGGCTTGACTGCCAGCCGAATTTCTGCCGACGAAGACGGCGTCCATATCGACCTGTTCGGTGACAACCTCACGATTGCCAGCTAGCAGGCCGGTTGCTGCCTAGGACAGGGGCTCTCTGGCGGGCTCATCCTCAAACCCATCCGCCGGCTGCAGATTGCTGTGCAGCCGTACTTCTTTGAGGCGTACGGACTCATCCTCGGGCCCGATCTCCCGAGTAGCCCCATCAGCGGCCCAGCCGGCGGCGGTCAGGAACCGGCGGAAGGTCTCGTCGTCGGCATTCACCCAGCAGGAAGCCCGGACAAAGCCGTCCGCTCGCAGTGTGTCAGCGCAGGCATTGAGCAGCCGGGAGCCGTGGCCTTGATGTTGGGCCACGGGATCCACCACGAACGCATCGATCGCGGCGTCGTTGCTCTGGTCGGCATCCTCGTCTTGGCTAGGCATGGTGGTGGCGAACCCGACGACTCGCTGGCCGTCGGTCGCGATCAGGACCCGGAACGCTGCCTCGGGCGGTCGCTCAATGGCGGTACGCCAGGCCTCGACCATGTCGGCTAATGACACCGAGGCAAGCATCAACTCCGCCAAGTCGGAGGGCCATTCCGCGGCCCAGGAGCGTCGCTGCAGCTCAGCGATGCTCGACGCCTCGTCGGGCCACGCAAGGCGTACGGATGCGGCAATCGGTTCACCAGAAGCTGCACCCACGGCCGCGATCGTACCGACCTGTAGCCTTTCGTCCCGTGGTTCCCAGAAGCTTGCAGATCCCGCCCTTGTTGGTGCCGAACGCGATGCGCATCGTCTCGTTAGGCGGTTTGGGCGATGTTGGGCGAAACATGGCAGTGATCGAGTTCGACGGCCAGCTGCTGCTCATCGATTGTGGCGTGCTGTTTCCCGAGGATGATCATCCTGGCGTCGACCTGATCTTGCCGGGCTTCGATGCCATCAGCGAACGCCTGGGCGACGTGATCGGCCTAGTCCTCACCCATGGTCACGAGGACCATATCGGCGCCGTGCCGTATCTGCTGCGGCAGCGAGGAGATATCCCGATCATCGGGTCGAAGCTGACGCTGGCGTTGTTGGCGGAGAAGCTGCGCGAGCACCAGCTGCGCAACGTTCCGCAACGCACCGTCCGCGACGGTGACAAGATCAGCGTGGGCAAGTTCGAATGCGAATTCATTGCGGTGAACCACTCCATTCCCGATGCGCTGGCCGTCGCGGTACGCACCTCCGCCGGCCTGATCTTGCACACCGGCGACTTCAAGATGGATCAGCTGCCGCTGGACGGCCGGATCACTGATCTGCGCGCCTTCGCCCGTCTCGGTGAACAGGGCGTCGACCTACTGATGATCGACTCGACCAATGCCGAAGTGCCCGGCTTCACCACGCCGGAACGAGATATCGGTCCCGCCCTCGAGCGCGTCCTCGGGGCCAGCCGGCAGCGGCTGATCGTTGCCTGCTTTGCCTCTCACGTGCACCGCGTGCAGCAGGTTCTCGACGCAGCCGTTGCTCATCGGCGCAAGGTCGTTTACGTCGGGCGCTCGATGGTGCGCAACATGACGGTGGCTCGAGATCTCGGCTATCTGAAGGTTCCTCGTAATACTTTGATCGACCAGCGCGACATCGACGATTACCGGCCCGAAGAGGTCGTGATCATCTCGACAGGATCCCAGGGCGAGCCGCTGTCGGCGCTGTCCCGGATGGCGAACCGGGAACATCCGGTGATCGAACTCACCACTGGCGACACCGTCGTGCTTGCCAGCTCGCTCATCCCTGGCAACGAGAGCGCGGTGTATCGGGTGATCAACGGCCTCACTCGGCTCGGCGCCCACGTCGTACACCGCGGTAACGCGCTCGTTCACGTTTCCGGCCACGCTAGCGCCGGCGAGCTGCTCTTCTGCTACAACATCATCCGGCCACGCAACGTCATGCCGGTGCACGGCGAGATACGGCATTTGACGGCCAATGGGGACCTGGCCATCGCTACTGGTGTTCCGGCCGAACGGACGATCATTGCCGAGGATGGCATGGTCATCGATCTCGAAGGCGGCACCGCCAGGATTGTCGGCAAGGTAGACGCCGGCTACATCTTCGTCGACGGCACCACGATCGGTGATATTTCAGAGCTGTCTTTGACCGATCGCCGGATTCTCGGCGAGGAAGGCTTCATCTCGG
>DATLQP010000212.1:0-7625 GCA_035535155.1 Propionibacteriaceae bacterium | reverse complement strand
TGCATGCCCGAGCCGTTGTCGCCGAAGATTGGCTTGGGCATGAAGGTCGCTGTCTTGCCGGCTGCCCAGGCAGTGTTCTTGACGATGTACTTGTACTTCTGGAGATCATCGCCCGCCTGGAGCATCGTGGCGAAGCGGTAGTTGATCTCGGCCTGGCCGGCGGTGCCGACCTCGTGGTGCGCCCGCTCCACGCTGAGGCCGGAGGCCTCGAGGTTCTTCACGATGGCGTCGCGTAGGTCGGCGAAGTGGTCGACTGGCGGCACCGGGAAGTAGCCGCCCTTGTAGCGAACCTTGTAGCCGCGGTTGCCGCCATCCTCCACACGGCCGGTATTCCAAGCGCCCGCCACAGAGTCGATCGCGTAGTAACCGGTCTGTTGCTTGGTTTCGAACCGTATGTCGTCGAACATGTAGAACTCGGCTTCCGGGGCGAAGTACGCAGTATCGCCGATTCCGGTAGAGGCCAGGTAGTTTTCGGCCTTACGGGCAATGTTGCGCGGATCGCGGCTGTACGGCTCCTTCGTCAGCGGGTCGTGAACGAAGAAGTTGACGCAGAGCGTCTTCGCCGTGCGGAACGGGTCTAGGTAGGCCGTCGCAGGATCTGGAAACAGGGCCATGTCCGACTCGTGGATCTTCTGGAAGCCGCGGATCGACGAACCGTCGAAGTTGACTCCGTCTTCGAAGAACTCGAGGCCGAATGAGCCCACCGGAACGGTGAAGTGCTGCATGATGCCGGGCAGGTCACAGAAACGGATGTCGACAAACTCGACGCCCTCATCCTTGACATAGGCCAACAGGTCGTCGGCTCCTTGGAACATCTGTCCTCCGGTGAGGTCGGTCGTGCCTCTCGGCACGCTCTGTGGCGACGCGCCCGGAGGCACGACGATGGACAACCTGCTCAGCTTTGAGCACTGGCGTACTCAACCCTGAGCAGAAGCTGGACGAAAGCGGCCGTTGGGTCCGCCTCGGTTGTTTTGGAAGCCTAATGGAGTCGCGATTTCCATCCAGTTGCACAAATGTTTCACACATGTAACACGGCCGCGGAAAAGTCTCAGGATCACCTGATAGCGCCAGGTAGCCTCGGCCACGTGGCTGACAATGCGCCCGACACCACCTCCGGCGGAGCCTATCCAGGCCAAAGCCTGGGCCTGCCGCCTGAGGGTCGTGGGTCGCTGGCGAGTTGGCGTGCCCGGGTTGGCGCGTTGATCATCGACTGGGCCGCCTGCATGGTGATCGCCCTCGGGTTCTTCGGCTCCGGAGTGCTCACGGGCGGTGGCTGGCGGGCATGGATGATCTTGACTCTGTTCTTCGTTGAATCCACGGTGCTGTCCTGGCTGGCCGGAGGCAGCTTTGGCCAACTACTCGGCCGCATTGCCGTCGTCCGGCTCGATCGGGAGCCGCTGGGCCTGCCACGAGCGCTGCTTCGTGCCTTCTTGGTGTCCCTGGCGTTGCCTGCCCTGATCATTTCTACGGAACGCCGCGGACTTCAAGACCTTGTCGCCGGCACTGTGGTGATCAACCGTCGTTGATCGTTACCAGCCGATTGGCTGATCGTCCCTGAAGAACCCCGCCCGTCGAGGTCCGTCGTCGGGAAGCGTCGCAGCCCAGGGCACTGAGGCCCCCATCCATTGGCCGTCAGGCCGCGACAAACGGCGTTGACGATGATCGGCGTAGCGGCGAATTCGGCGGCCTAGCGGTAACGAACGTCCGAGCTAACCGGTGGCCGCGTGCCTAGAAGATGGCGCCGGGATTGAGGATGCCGAGCGGGTCCAGAGCGTTCTTGATCGTTTGCGACAAGGCCATCACGTCCGGCCCGAGCTGAGCAGGCAAGGCCGCCTTCTTGGCTCGTCCAACACCGTGCTCGCCGGTGATGGTGCCACCAAGATTGATGGCGAGCTGCATGATCTCGTCGAAGGCGAGGTACGCGCGGTCCCGAGCGTCCGGATCGCCGCGATCATAGATGACGATCGGATGCGTGTTGCCATCTCCTGCGTGCGCGACCACCGGGATCTCGACAGCGTAGCTGTCGGCCAAGGCGGCGATGCCCGAAAGCAACTGGGGCAGTTGCGGCACCGGCGCGCCCACATCCTCAAGCAAGATGGAGCCGCGAGATTCGATGGCTGAAAAGGCTGCGCGACGCGCGGCGACGAAGAGTTCACCCTCATCGGGGTCAGTGGTGACGAAGACGTCCTTGGCGCCAGCAGTCGTACAGGCAGCCTCCATGAGTTCGATCTCCGCCGCACATGCGCCGCCGGGAGCATCGGACTGGGCGATGAGCATCGCACCGGCGGATCGGTCTAGCCCCATCGAGCGATAGTCCTCGACCGCATTGATCGAGGTCTGATCCATCAGCTCCATCATGGAGGCCCGCAATGTCCGGCCGATGGCGACGACGGTATCGGCTGCGGCCTGCACGGTGGGGAAGTACGCGACCAGGGTCGACCGCGGTCCCTGTACCGGTATCAGGCGGAGGATGGCACTGGTGATGATGCCGAGCGTGCCACCACTGCCGACGAAAAGTTTGAGCAGCGAAAGGCCGGCCACGTCCTTGATCCGCTTGCCACCCAGAGTGATCAAGGTTCCGTCGGCGAGCACCACATCGAGCCCCAGGACGTAGTCGGTAGTCACGCCGTACTTCACGCAGCACAGCCCGCCCGCGTTCGTTGCGATGTTGCCGCCGATCGAGGAGATCTCGTACGACGACGGGTCCGGCGGATACCACAGACCGTGCTGGGCGGCCGCGGCCTTGACCTCGGCATTGAAGGCGCCGGCCTCCACCACGGCCACTCTGGCTGCAACGTCGATCTCTATCGAATGCAAGCGCTCCAGGCTCAGCACAATCCCTCCGGAGACCGCGGAGGATCCGCCGGAGAGGCCAGTGCCAGCGCCGCGCGGCACTACCGGCACGCGATGCTCAGCTGCCCAACGGATCGTAGTCTGAACCTCGGCGGTGTTCCGAGGCCGAACTACGGCCAGAGGGATTCCGGCGGTCGGGTCCCGCGACCAGTCGAAGCGGTAGTTTTCGCAGCTGACCGGGTCGGTGCGTACGGCATCACCGAGGTTCGCTATGAGCTGCTGCAACGCAGTCTCCATGCGTCCAACCTAGTGTCACTAGCACAACACAGCGAAGATCAATCTCGGGCTGCAACCTATCCAGACCGTCAGGAAACTGTGCAGACCTCGAATGCCTAGCCGGCGGTTTCGGCTGCTTCGAGCCATGCGAGCTCCAGCTCGTCCTTGTTGGCAGTGATCATGTCCGTCTCGCGCTGCAGGTCGGCCAGTCGCTGATAGTCGCTTGCAGCGGCCGTCATCTGCTCATGCAGTGCGGCAATCCGCTGGTCGAGGCGGGCGATTTGTTGTTCCAGGCGCGCGAGGTCTTTTCTGGCTTGGCGGGTTGCTTCGCTCGAGGTGACCGATTGACTCTCCGGCGTGATAGCCGGAGCAGACGGAATTTCTGCCGGGCGGTCGCGACGCAGCTGCAGGTATTGATCAACACCGCCTGGCAGCAGAACGCACGAGCCGTCACCCAGCAACGCGTAGCTGACGTCGCAGACCCGCTCCAGGAAGTAGCGATCATGCGTCACAACGAGCGCGGTGCCAGGCCAGCTGTCGAGGTAGTCCTCGACAACGGTCAATGTGTCGATGTCGAGGTCATTGGTGGGCTCGTCGAGCAGCAGCACGTTCGGCTCGTCCAGCAGTAAGCGGAGAACCTGAAGTCGTCGCCGTTCGCCGCCCGACAGGTCATCAAGTCGCGTCGTCATTGTGTCGCCGGTGAACCCGAAGTCCTCCAGCAACGAGCTGGCACTGGCTTCTGCGCCCGAGGCGAGCTTCGCCTGTCGCCGTACCCGATCAACCGATTGCAGGACTCGCTCAGTACCGCGCAGCTCGTCCACCTCCTGGCTCAAATAGCCGATGCGCAGTGTCCGGCCGCGTTTGACGCGTCCGGAGTCCGGCTCAAGATCACCGCGGAGCAGCCGCAGCAACGTTGTCTTGCCGGAGCCGTTCACCCCGACAATCCCAATCCGCATTCCGGGACCGATTGACCAGGAGAGGTCATCGAGCAGCTTCCGGCTGCCCAGCCTCAGACTCACCCGGTCAAGATCAAAGACGTCCTTGCCCAGCCGCGCGGTCGCGAACCGCTGCAACTGCAGTCGATCACGCGGCTCCGGCTCATCGGCGATCAGGGCCGCAGCAGCATCCAGCCGGAATTTCGGCTTTGAGGTACGAGCTGGCGGACCGCGGCGTAGCCAGGCCAGCTCCTTGCGCAGCACATTGTTACGCCGTGCAGCGATCATGGCGGTCTGGCGTGCGCGCTCTGCCCGGGTCAGCACATAGGCTGCGTAGCCGCCTTCGTAGGCTCCGACTCTGCCGTCATGGACCTCCCAGATCCGGTTACAGACAGCGTCCAGGAACCAGCGGTCGTGGCTGACGATCAACATCGCAACCTCAGCTGCCTGCCGATCGTTCAGATGCTTGGCCAACCAGTCGATCGCCTCCACGTCGAGATGGTTGGTCGGCTCGTCGAGAATCAGCAGGTCATGATCAGCGAGCAGTAGTTTCACTAGCCCAGCCCGGCGACGCTCGCCACCGCTCAAGCTGTCCACTCGCAGGTCAAGATCGATGTCGGCCAGCAGATGCTCGACGATCGGCCGGGTCTCAGGATTAGCTGCCCAGACATGGTCTGGAGCGCCGGCGACAATCACATCGCGCACCGAGGCAGTGGCCTGGGTGTCGTCGATCTGATGCAGGAAGCCAATCGACAGGTGGCTGGTATGCGTGACGCGACCACTGTCCGGCGTGAGGGTCCCGGCGAGAATGTGTAGCAGGGTCGTCTTTCCCGCTCCATTGCGGCCCACCACGCCAACGACCTCGCCACGACCTAGGCCCAAACTGATGCCATCGAGCAGGGTGCGGGTGCCGTAGCTCATGGTGATGCGTTCGGCGTTGACCAGGTTGCTCATTGACTACATCGGCGCTTATTTGCGCCTATCTCAGGCTCTCGACGTGCCGGGCCCTCACTCAGCGACCGCGCATTGCCTGGCGGGCACCCTTAACCTGCCGCGGGCTGGTCGGCATCGGCCCCTTGGGCGTCGGCACTGGCGGGCGGAGCGCATCAAGGGCGCGCAACCGCTGTCTGAGGTCGGTGATTTGGTGAGCCTGCAGCACCTTGGGCAGCTTGCGGATGTGGCCAGCAAGCTTCTTCAGCGGCACCTGACCTTCCTTGTCGCCCATGATCACCGTTGTCACGGTCACGCCGTACGCGACCCGTTCGTGCTTCTTGACTTCGCTGGCGAGGAGTTGCCGCACCCGGCCGGCCTCGCCCTCCCCGATGAGCACCAGTCCGCCGGGGCCAAGTGTTCGATGCACGACATCCTTGTTGCGGTTGGCAGCGACAACCGGCGTCGAGATCCACTTCTTGGGCAGCATTCCGAGGGCAACTTCGGCTGAGCCCGTCTTTCCGGCGTAGCGCTTGAAGGTGGCAGCTTTTGCGCGGCGTACCAGCATTAACATCGTGGCCAGGATGCCGAGCATGACGCCGGCGAAGATCACGTTGAACGCGTACCCCCACGTCAAGCCGATCACGATGCTGAGCGCGGTCGGCAGCAGGAAGGCGCCGATCAGGAGGTACGGCAACGCCCGGTCGTACTCATGAGTGACCTGGTACGCCCGAACGATCTGACGAATGCGGCCCATGTCTGCCGGATTGTCGCTTGCCTTCTTTCGTGCCTTCTCTGCCTTCTTCGCATCTTTGGCGTTGACCTTGGCCTGCTTGGCCGCAGCCTTCGGATCCTTGGCCGCAGCTTTCAACGCGTTAGTGCCGCTCTTGGCGCTCCGGGACGCCGCGTCAGCCATTGCCACTCACTTTCAGCTCTCGATTCTCTGCTTGCCGTTGTTCCTAGACCGCCGAAGCACCGACTGACAGCTCTTCACGGTTGTGGAGTGCCTGGCGATACAGCCGGCCGGCACGATAGGAAGAGCGTACGAGTGGTCCGCTCATCACGCCAGCGAAACCGATTGCGGTTGCCTCGTTTGCTAACTCCACGAACTCTTCCGGCTTGACCCAGCGATCGACCGGATGGTGCCGTGGCGAAGGTCGCAGGTATTGAGTGATCGTGACAATCTCGGTACCGGCATCGAATAAGTCCTGGAGAGCAGCACTGATCTCCGAGCGGGTTTCACCCATGCCGAGAATCAGGTTGGACTTGGTGACCAGGCCGGCAGCTCGTGATGCTCGCAATACGTCCAGGGAGCGCTCGTAGCGGAAGCCCGGACGGATTCTCCGAAAGATGCGCGGGACGGTCTCCACATTGTGCGCGAAGACCTCCGGCTCAGCCTCGAACAGCTGGCCCAGATAGTCAGGGTTCCCGGAGAAGTCGGGCGCCAACATCTCGACGCCTGTATCGGGGTTGAACTCGTGAATCTTGCGGATCGTCTCGGCGTACAGCCAGGCACCCTCGTCGGCAAGATCATCTCGGCAGACGCCGGTGACCGTCGCGTAACGAAGACCCATCTTGCGCACCGACTCGGCAACCCGCAGCGGCTCGCTCGTGTCGAAAGTGGCGGGCTTACCGGTATCGATCTGGCAGAAATCGCAGCGCCGGGTGCAGACGTCCCCACCGATGAGGAAGGTGGCCTCGCGATCTTCCCAGCACTCGAAGATGTTGGGACAGCCGGCCTCCTGGCAGACCGTGTGCAGCCCCTGGCTTTTCACCAATTCGTGAAGCTCGCGATACTCCGGCCCCATCCGCGCCGTGGTCTTGATCCACGACGGCTTCTTCTCCACAGGGGTGTTCGCATTGCGAACTTCCAGGCGGAGCAGCTTGCGGCCTTCCGGAGCGATGGTCACCTCGTCAGCCTACTGTGTTTGATTGCTTCGCTCGCTGGCGCTCGTTCCGCGCGGATCGCGCTTGGCAGCCACCGACTTCGTCCTCACTCGGGGACGAAAAGCGTGTCCCCTCCCTCGTCCTCAGCACGGCGGCGCGCGATCCGGAGTTTGATTGCTCCGCTCGCTGGCGCTCGCTGTGGCCGACGGCTCGCTCCGCTCGCTGCGATTTTCGCCGGGGAGCCGCCGTCTTCGTCGAATCCGACGAAACAACCGTGTGAGAAGTCAGCTCTGCTCTCGACGGGTTTCGTTGGCTGCTCCTGCAGATCGGCGGCGCGAACATCGCGGGCGCGGATCGCGCTTGGCGGCCACCGACTTCGTCCTCACTCGGGGACGAAAAGCGTGTCCCCTCCCTTCTGTGTATGTTGCTCGCTGCGCTCGTTGAGGCTGGCGCTTGTCAGCTGCTGCCTTCCTCATTCGCTCGCAGACGAAAAAGCATGTCTGCTCGCTCACTCGTCCAGGACAGCAGCGCGCCAGCCTGGCTCAGCACGGCGGCGCGCGATCCGGTGTTTGATTGCCTCCGCTCCGCTCCGGCGCGGATCGCGCGTGCAGCCCGCCTACTTCGTCGTCGTTCGCCGACAAAAAGCGCGTCGGCTCACTCCTCCTCAGCACGGCGGCGCGCGATCCGGTCCAGGTTTTCGATGGGAATCGGTGGAACCAGGTCCGCTGGCTCGAAGCCGAAGATCCGGCCGAGGAAGTAGATCTGCGCCTCGATTGCCGCCTTGATCGTTTCGCCTCTGCGGAA
>DATLQP010000211.1:0-7073 GCA_035535155.1 Propionibacteriaceae bacterium | reverse complement strand
ACCCGGCGCCGTCTGGAGGCGGCGAGCCGCTCTAGGCGGCGCAGGTCGTTGATCGCGGCGCGTCTGGTCTGCGGCGTCGACACTTCGAATGCCGCGATTTCTTCCAGGTCATGATCGAGTAGCGGCGCTGTGCCATGCCGGACGATGCGCATCGAGTCGGAGAAACGATCCGCGGGATCTGAATCGTCCAGCTGTTCATCCCCGTCACGACGACGCAGCAGATGCGGGACGAGATAAGCCAGCCACGCCACCGCGATGGCAGCAAAGATCACGCCGGTCGTCCCCACACCCAGACGGTACGAGGCCAGACGCGCTCCCCCGCTGATCTTGAGCGGTGTGTCGCAAGAAACGGATGTGACGGATGTGATCGACGATCTCGTAGCCGAGATTAGCGTGGCAGTTTTTGGCCGTGTCTGAGCGGCAGGATCCGGCCCAATCAGCGCTGGCGGAGGTTCTCCCATCGACGCATCAGACCCTCCGGAACCTCTTCGGCGTTCAGAGCGAACACCAGGTGATCACGCCAATCGCCATCGATGTGCAGATAGCGCGGCCGGAGCCCCTCCGGCCGGAAACCCAGCTTGGCTACGACTCGCAGACTCTTGGTGTTCTCGGGTCTAATGGCGATCTCGATCCGATGCAGCGACATGACCTGAAAGCAGTAGTCGACGGCCAACGCAACTGCGGTAGGAATGATGCCGCGGCCTGCCAGCGGCTGGGCGACCCAGTAGCCGACCTGACCCCAGGATGCGGAACCGCCCACAATTCCACTGACGGTGAGCTGGCCGGCAAGATGCGGTCTAGAGCCGTCCGGCCCATCTTGGTAGAAGACCAGCCATGGCAGCATCCGGCCCTCACGGGCCTGATGCGTCACCGAACGGACGAGACCTCCATAGGTCGCCGGTCCCGTCTGGGAGCCGGGAGGAAGTGTTGCCTCCCACGGTCGCAGCCAGCTCATGTTCTCGCGGCGCACCCGCTCCCACGCGACCCGGTCGCGATGACGAAGAGGGGCAAGCATGACGGGGCCATGTCGCAGCGTGACCGGCCAGCGGTGACGACCGAAGCCCCCCAGTCCGGTAAGTCCGTGCGGCGGCTGTTCCACACTCGCCATGTCAGTGATCGCCACCTCGTAGCTGATCAACTGCGTGGCTGAGCACCGGCCCGAGTACGACCATTCCGTCTCGAGCGCCACCGCTCGATCCGGGCAAGTTGACGATCAAGGTGCGATCCGCCACGCCAGCGACCCCACGGCTCAGCACCGCGGTGGGTACGCCATGATCAGCGCCGTACCGGGCGATCGCTGCAGCGAGCTGCGGAACCTCGAGCTCAACGACCGCGCGGGTCTGCTCCGGCGTCTGATCGCGAGGATTCAACCCGGTGCCACCCGTCGTGATCACCACCGCGTGGCCGGCGACCACAGCGTCTCGTAGCGCCGCGCCGACTGCATCTCCATCTGGCACGACGACAGGACCCGTCACCATAAACCCAAGATCACCAAGAGCGGCGGCGATAATCGGACCCGACTTGTCCTGATAGACGCCAGCAGCGGCCCGCGTGGAGATCGAGATCACCAACGCACTGCCGAGCATCATTTCGCCTCGCGAGACCAGTCACCCCGTCGGCCGCCCGACTTCGACAAGACGCGTACGTCGCTGATCACCGCGGCACGATCGATAGCCTTGATCATGTCGATGACCGCCAGGCCCGCAACAGCAACGGCGGTCAGTGCTTCCATCTCGACACCCGTCCGATCGGTCGTGGTGACCGTTGCCCTGATCTCTACGCCCTCCTCGCTTACCTCGGTGATCACATCGACACCACTGATGAACAGCGGATGACAGAGTGGGATGAGATCAGGAGTCTTCTTTGCCCCTTGAATACCCGCAATCCGTGCTACGGCCAGCGCATCGCCTTTCGGCACCGCGCCGTCCCGCAAGGCGGCAACACACTCTGCGCTGAGGAGCACCCGCCCAGCGGCGGTTGCCGAGCGTGCCGTCACGGCCTTATCCGAGACGTCGACCATGCGCGCTTCACCAGTTGCGCCTAGATGCGGAAACCCGGACTCGCTCACCACTGTCCCTCAGTCATCCCGGAGACTCGTCGAGCAGCCAGACATCGACATCCTCACCGGCGGCCACGAACTGGGTGTCTTCGGGCAAGATCACCAAGGCGTTCGAGCGGGCAAGATCGCCAAGCAGATGCGAGCCGTGCCCGCCGGCAAGGGCAACCTTCCAGTCGCCCGAGCGCCCGGCGCTGATGATGCCGCGGGCTAGTTGCAAGCGGCCAGGTATGGAGTTCATATCGTGACCCGTCTGGCAGGTGACCGCGGTTCGCACGTAGGGCCGCGCACCCATGAGTTTGCGAATGACGGGACGTACGAACGCTTCAAAGGACACGAAGGCACTCACCGGGTTGCCAGGGAGCATGATCATCGGAATTCGATCACGGCCGACCAATCCGAAACCTTGCGGCTTGCCCGGTTGCATCGCCACCTGCGCAAAGTCACAGGCACCCATCTCAGGCATCACCGCCTTAACGATGTCGAAGTCGCCTTGACTGACTCCGCCGGTAGTCAAGATCAGGTCGGCACGCAGCAGTTGATCACCGATCAGCTGCTTCAGCTCGTCGTGATCATCACTGACCTGTCCGACTCTGAAGACCTGGGCCCCCGCGGCCTTGGTGGCGGCCGCCAGCAGATAGGAATTGGAGTCGAAGATCTGTTGCTCGTTGCTGAGCTCCAGCCCAGGATCCACGAGCTCGGATCCCGTAGAGATCACTACCACGCGTGGCCGTGGCCGGACCATAACCTTGTCCAGTCCGATTCCTGCCAGGACGCCGATGTCCCGTGGGCCGAGGTGATCACCGTCCTTGTACAGTCGAGTGCCCGCCTGGATGTCCTCACCAATCCGGCGAATGTGCTGCCCACCGGCGCTCGGCGCAAGGACCTTGACATCGCTCTCGCCTCGATCAGTGTTCTCGTACGGAACGATCGCATCCGCGTCCAGCGGCACCGGCGCCCCGGTCATGATCTTCATCGCCGTTCCAGGGGATAACCGATGCAGGGCCGCCTTGCCCGCCGCAATCTCGCCCACGACGGGCAGGCTCAGCGGCGCATCCTCAGTGGCGTCCGCAACGTCCTCGGCGCGTACCGCATAACCGTCCATCGCGGAGTTGTCGAATCGCGGCAGGTCGATGGTGGCGACAATGTCTTCGCAGATATTGAGACCAACCGCGTCAAGGATGTGCTGCGGAAAGGCTCGAAGCGGAGACACGCAGCTGAGCAAATATTGCCGATGAGCTTGCATCGACCGTAACTGACCACGATCCGGTTCAGGTGGCTCCGGTAGCGGCTCGAACTGCTGGACTGCGAGCTCTGGTTCGTCGGCCTTCTTACGCGTAAACAACGGCATGCTCAACACAGTAATGCTGCCCCCAGGTGATGGCTCGGACCTGGCGGGCGGTGATGCTCCGCCAGATTCGCGAAAAAGATGATCATGGGCGCCGACACGCTGACCGGCTGCCAGCCGTTTAGGCCCCTGGCACGACTAGGCTGGGTCCGTGCAAACCCAGCCAGAGGCTGTCGACCTTGCGGCGATGGCGGCAATCGACGCCGCCGCGATCGCTGGGGCAAAGCGGACGCTACGCAAGGCCGTCCAGTTCCGTCGCGACTTACGCACCCGCCACCAGCGCGAGCGCGATGACGCCGTGCGGATGTCGTTGGTCGAGTCCTCGCTGGCTGACCGGATTCCCGATACCGTCGCCGCGTACCTTTCCAGCGGCTCCGAGCCCGGTACGCTGCAGCTGGTCGCATGGCTGGCAGCACATCAAGTCCGCGTCCTGCTGCCGGTGTTATCGCACCCGATTGGTGGCCGTCTCGACAAGCCGGCATGGGCGGCGTACGAGGGGCCGGATTCGCTTCGTGTTGGTGCATATTCGATCTTGGAGCCGACCGGCGAAGTGGTGCCGAGCGAGCAGCTACCCGAAGCCGAATTGATCATCTGCCCGGGGTTCGCGGCCAACCTGCACGGCGACCGCCTTGGACGCGGTGCCGGCTGGTACGACCGAGCATTGCGGCACGCATCGCAAAGCGCGCCGGTATGGCTGCTGCTCAACGACGACGAGGTGCTGGAAACCATTCCCGTACATGCATGGGATCATCGCGTCGACGTCATCGTGACGCCAACGCGCATGATCATCTGCGAGCCGTCTGTGCTCTGCAACCTGTGACGCCTTAGCGTTAGATCAGCGGACCGAGAATCCCCGCTCGCCGCGCGGTTCCTCCTTCATAACGTCCAGCTTGACCACCTGTGCCTGTGGTGGGCCATGCCGGGCCCAGTCGACGAGCGCCTGCACTGCGGCGGGGTCACCCTCGAACACTGCCTCGACCGCGCCATCGTCCCGATTTGTGACCCAACCTGACACCCGCCGTCCCCTAGCCTCGCGTCGGCAGGTGTCGCGAAAGAACACGCCCTGAACTCGGCCCCGGGCAACCACTCGGCGACGGATCACCGAATCACGACGAGCCTGCTGCACGGCACGTACCACATCGCGGGCCAGGCCCCTCGGCCGCCAGCTCGCGGGTAACACTGGTGTCCAAGATCAGGAAGGCCCCCACGATCATGATCAACGACAATGCCTCAGCAACCATGATCAATAACTGGGCCGTTCATTGCGGGCAGTCGGGCCCACCCATCCGGTTCTAGTGAAGGATCGTTCCCGACCCTCGTTCTTCCGGAGGCTCACAGGCAATTGCCGGGTCTGCGCCATCCGAGGGCGATCTTACCCGGCCGAAGCCTGTCGCCCACCAGCTCTCCGGTGCAAGCGACTGCTCAGCTGCCGGGGAGCAGCTCCTGACGCGTCGCGGTGCGGCCATCGACTGCACCCCGCGTGGAGACGAATGGCCACAGCTGCTGATTAGCCCACAACACGGTCTGATCGTCATAGTGGCGATTGAAGGCATGACCGGAGACCCCGCTCTGATTGACCCAGCGCGATGCGTCAAGATCACCGAGATCGATCAACATGCGCATCGCCGGGCCATCGGTCACGGTGTAGCCAGTGCGGTCGTCATATCCCATCGCGTTGACCACGGCTGGCCCACCGCCGACCTGGTAGTGACCGCGATTGAACAAACTCTCGATCGGCTTGATCCCGCTGGTTCCCAAAGACGGGTTTTGCAGCCGCACCGTGTGCAGCTTTCCCCATTGCCACTGGTCGGTGTCCCGCGCCATCAGCGAGGTGATTTCCTTGCGGGCATTGGTCATGGCGGCCAGCAGGATGTCATCCCGGGTCTCGATCTTGTCCTTCGTGGTCACATCGTCCCACCAGGAATTCTCGGGCTGCTTGATCAAGATCGACAGCACGGCGTACCAGCGGTCCCCGCCGGATGGCCAGAGATCTTGAGGCAACTCGTCTCGAAAGGTCAGCTTGAAGATGTTGTGGCAGACAACGTTGAAGTACGCCGCGGCCGCCGAGTCCTTGCTTGCCGCGTAGTCCCAGCCAACGAGTGTCCGCTGACCCTCAACCACCCACGGATCGGACACTTTGATCTTGAGCAAGATCGGTACCAGGTCCGCCGCAAACCGGATGGTGTCGTCGTAGAAGATCTGCTCAGCGCTGTCCATGGTCAGCGGCGGAGCATCGCGCAACCTGTCAACGATCTCCTGGCTGCGCCAGCCGTAGGAGTAGGCCGAGCCCAACGGATACGGGTACTGGGATCCGATCACCTGCTGGTTCGCTGCCACGATGAAGCCGCTGGGCGGGTTCTCGACGTACGGCAGCTTCGCAAACGGGACCGTGCTGCCCCAGCCATAGCTCGAATCCCAGCCCGGTGAGGGCTTCGTGCCGTTGCCTCTGAGGCGATGTGGAACCGCGCCAGCTAGCTGGTAACCGATGTTGCCGGCCGTGTCGGCGTACAGAAGATTTTGCGAGGGGGCGCTGACGAGGGCCGCGGCCGCACGAAACTCATCGAAGTTCTGGGCCTGATTGATGGCGAGTAGCCCATCCACGGTGCGGCCGGGCTGAAGCGCGGTCCAGCTCAGCGAAACGGCGTAAGGCGCCGTGCTCGGATCCGATTCACTCGCCGAGACCTGTTGCAGCCGCTGGTCGACATCGGAGAGCAACGGTCCATGCCGTGAGGAACGGATGCGAATGGTCCGCGGTTGGTCCTCACCGCGTACCCGGATCTGCTCGGTGATCACCCGGAGCGGAACGTAGCTCTCGCCCTCCCGAACGGTATCGCCTTGCACATCCTCCAAAAACAGATCCTGTGCGTCGACATAGCTGGTGGTGAGCCCCCAGGCAATCTTGGCGTTCTTGCCGATCACCACCCCGGGCAAGGACGCCATGCTGAATCCGGAGACATCGAACGGGCAGGCCTTGGACAGCACACGGCAGTGCAACCCGACTTGGGCGAATATCGAGGGGATCGAGGTGGACAGGTGTGGATCGTTGCCCAAGATCGCATGGCCGCTGGCAGTACCGGATCCGGCCATAGCCCAGGAGTTGGAACCTGTAGCACCGCCGCCGGCGCTCGAGCGGAGCACGTGTGGAATCGTCCGCGTGATCTTCGCCACGCCCTCCAGCGCCCTTGAAGCCCTGCGCAGTTGATCATCGCTCAGTCCGCCGGGGAACGGCCGGGCCGACGCCCGGCCGGCCGAGGGATCGAAGGCTTTGCCCACCACATCTCCCCGCCTCAGAATGGGCGCGAAGTCATCCAGCGGATATGTCGGGAAAAGGCTCGCCGCCCGTGCGGCGCCCAGCTTGCCGGCGACGATCGCCCGTTCGGACTCCTCATCGAGATTGGATGCCAGGTCCCACGCCATGACCTTGAGCCAGGCCACCGAGTCGGCCGCCGTCCACGGCTCGGGGTTGTCCTGCAAACCTTGCAGCCTGAGCAGCGAGTATTCCATCGACAAGTCGACAGCTGGTCGGTTTTCGATGTAGGCGTTAACACCCGCGGCGTACGCGTCCAGGTAGCGGCGTGTCGACGGCGCGAGCAGGCTCAGCTCCTGCTCGGCGACCCGTCGCCAACCAAGCGTGCGGATGTACGCGTCGGTCTCCAGCTCGGATTTGCC
>DATLQP010000210.1:0-9603 GCA_035535155.1 Propionibacteriaceae bacterium | reverse complement strand
AACCAGGCCAGGGCTGAGCGGGTGCGGGCGGATGCTCGTGCGGACATGGCCGCTCATCTGCACGACTCGGTGCTGCAAACGCTGGCCATGATCCAGCGTCAATCCGACGACCCAAAGGCCGTACAGCAGCTGGCTCGTCGTCAGGAGCGAGAGCTGCGCAACTGGCTGTACGGCGATGAGTTGCCCGAAGCGACGCTGAAGGCTGCGTTGACGGCTATCGCTGCGGAAGTCGAAGACGAGCGAGGCGTACCGGTCGAGCTCGTGACGGTTGGCGACTGCGACACCTCCGACGCGATTCAAGCGCTGGTGCGCGCTGCGCGGGAGGCTATGGTCAATGCAGCCAAGCACTCCGGAGCCGACAAGATCGATGTCTATGCCGAGGTCGATGAGGACTCTGTCGAGGTCTTTGTCCGTGATCGAGGAGCGGGATTCGACCTCGACACGGTTGCCGAGGACCGCATGGGCGTCAAGGGCAGCATCATCGACCGCATGGCACGGCACGGCGGCTCTGCAACGATTCGTTCGGTATCGGGCAACGGCACCGAAGTACGACTGGAGATCAAGACATGACAGAGAACACGAAGCAACCCACCTCGCCGCAGCCGGTCGCCGAGCGCGGGCCGTACCGCGTCGTGATTGTCGATGATCACGCGATGTTTCGGACCGGGGTGAAGGCCGAGATCGGCCGGTCGGTCGCCGTGGTCGGCGAGGCCGCCGATGCCGACCGGGCCATCGCCGTGATCTTGCAGACTCAGCCGGACGTAGTGCTGCTCGACGTCCACCTGCCCGGCGGCGGCGGCGTCGAGGTCATTCGCAAAGTGCACGAGAAGAGTCCCGAACAGAAGTTCCTCGCCCTGTCCGTCTCCGACGCCGCCGAGGACGTCATCGGGGTGATCCGCGCCGGCGCCCGCGGCTACGTGACGAAGTCGATCAGCGGCAGCGAGCTCATCGATGCGATTCGCCGAGTTGCCGACGGTGATGCGGTCTTCTCGCCGCGACTTGCGGGGTTTGTGCTTGACGCGTTCTCGGGCTCGATAGATCTGGCGACGGTTGATGAGGATTTGGACCGACTGTCCCAGCGCGAGCGGGAGGTGCTGCGGTTGATCGCCCGCGGCTACGCGTACAAGGAAGTAGCCAAGGAGCTGTTCATCTCGATCAAGACAGTAGAGACCCACGTCAGCAGCGTGCTGCGTAAGCTGCAACTCTCCAACCGCCATCAACTGACCCGCTGGGCAACCGACCGACGGCTCGTGTAAGGACTCCAACGAACGGCTCTGCGAGCTCCTACCGACGCTCGCAGCGCACGAATCAAAATTGCCATTAGGGTCGGGCCATGCAGCTCGCGCACCAGCTCTTGGTGCTGCTTCACCTGATCGGCTTCGCCGCCTTGCTTGGTGGCCTGCTGGTCCAGATCAGGGCCAAAGAGCCCGAGGTCAATGCATCGATGCTGAACGGGTCGTTCACCCTCCTTCTGACCGGCCTGGCACTGGCGACGTTGGAAGAACTTGGGCCAGATCGGATGAACTACGTCAAGATGGCGATCAAGCTGCTCCTCATGGCCGTGATAGTCGTACTGGTGGTGAAGAACCGGAAGTTCGTCACGATTCCGCGCGGACTGTGGGGCTTGATCGGCGGCCTCACTATCGCGAATGCCCTGGTGGCGGTGCTCTGGCAGTAAGGTCGATCGTGGGGTGAGATCGTGACCGAAGATTGCAGTGTCGTGGGAGGTCTACCCGAATGAGGCTTTCGGCTCGAGTGGACTATGCGCTCCGGGCGTTATCGGAGCTTGCCGCAGCCGATGGGCCGCGTACCGTGGAGCAGCTTTCCGATGCTCAACGACTTCCCAACAAGTACCTGGAGAGCATTCTCGGCGAGCTGCGTCGTACCGGTCTGCTGCGAAGCCAGCGGGGTCCCGAAGGCGGCTATCGATTGGCGCGGCCAGCTGATGCGATCAGCATTGCGGACGTGATCCGGGCCCTCGACGGCGAGCTGGCCAACGTACGCGGTAGTCGGCCCGAAAATCTGACCTACGTTGGCGCGGCTGCCGCGCTGCAGGAGGTTTGGATCGCGTTGCGGGCCTCGGAGCGAGCGATTCTGGAAGGCGTCACGCTGGCCGATGTGGTTTCGGGTGTGCTGCCCAAGCCGGTGGCGTCCCTGGTCGCAAACCCGTCCGCGTGGAGCTGAGGGACTCCAGGCGGACTAGAGGAGTGGGCGGAACGGGGTCAGCACGGTCTCGGAGAACTTGACCATCGCGTGCCGGCGCTGCCAATCCTCCAGGGTCAGCTCAACGGTGTTGGTGGAGTCGATGGCGAAGATCTCCTCAAGCTGCCTGGCTACGTCGCCGTTGAAGGCTTCCATATTGATCTCGTAGTTGCCGAGCAGGCTCAGCCGGTCGATGTTCGCCGTGCCGATCGTCGACCACTGTCCGTCGATGGTCGCCGTCTTCGCATGGACCATGGCACCCTGGTACAGCAGCAGGCGTACGCCGCTGCGGAGCAGGTGGCTGTAGAAGCCGCGGGACAGCCAGTCGGCCACGATGTGGTTCGACTCCGCCGGAATGATGATGCGGACGTCGACGCCGCGACGTGCTGCGCGGATCAGCGCGGACATGATGTCGGTGTCGGGGATGAAGTACGCGTGGGTCAGGTAGATGTGGTGAGCCGCGCGGTCGATGGCATCCAAATACATCCCGCGGATCGGGTAGACCATGTTGCGCGGGATGTTGCGGTGGATCCGAATATCCGCCTGCCAGGTCGGGCTGCCGAAGTCGGGTAAGGCGGCTCGTCCGCGTCCCGCCCACAGATTCCAGAAGTCGATGAAGGCATTCTGAACGTCCCACACGATGTCGCCGGTGAGCCGGGCATGGGTATCGCGCCAGTCGGTGGCGTACAGGCTACCGATGTTGTAACCACCGAGAAAGGCGACCAGGTCGTCGACAACGAGCAGCTTGCGATGATCCCGGCCCGTGTTGCGCAAGAACCGGAAGCCGGAGGCGATCAGCGGATGCCGGCGTACGGCGATGTTCTTGGGGAACACGAAGAACGCGGGCGGGACAACGAGGTTGGCGAATTCGTCGAAGACCACATAGACCTTGACCCCGCGATTGGCAGCATCGATCAGCGCGTTCTTGAACGCCTGTCCGACGGCGTCGCCCTTCCAGATGAAGGTTTCGAAGAAGATGCGCGACTTGGCTTGGCCAATGGCGTTCAGCATGTCGCCATAGAGATCTTCGCCGTAGGTGTAGACGGTGACCTCCGAGGTGCCGGCCGTTACCGATCTGGGCGGCAGTCGCGGAAAGGTTGCCGGCTTGCGCAATTTTTTACGCCGGTGGTCAACGATGACAAGAGCCAGCAAGGTGGCTCCCTGAACCGCGGCCACCGCCTGCACGATGCGCTTGACCAAAGTCCCAAGCGAGATAGTCGGCAGCGCCATAGCGACCAATTTACGCGCGAATCGAGAAGTTGCGGCGAGTCGCAGATGCGATGTGCCATGAGCGTGGCGAGGCCCATCCGGCGAGGCTTCGAAAGGGTCGGCCCGCATGTCGTGGCACGCCACTAGTGTGGGCTGAGTTATGACGAGTACGACGCAAGCCGAGCTGGGCGGCCCTAGTGCTGCCCCTGATGCTGCCCCTCGGGCTGTGCCTCGTGCTGCACTGACCACCGAACGGCTGCTCGAGGGACTGAACCCTCCGCAGCGGGAGGCGGTGCTACATGAGGGCGGTCCGGTCCTGGTCATGGCCGGAGCCGGCTCAGGCAAGACCCGAGTGCTCACCAGGCGAATCTGCTATCTAGTCAGCCAGCGCCGGGTTCATCCGGGCGCGATTCTCGCCATCACTTTCACCAACAAGGCAGCAGCCGAGATGCGTGGCCGCGTGATGGATCTGATCGGAAACCGAGCCAAGCTGATGTGGGTCTCCACCTTCCACTCCGCCTGCGTCCGCATTCTGCGAGCTGAGATCGGCCGGTTCAATATCGCCCGGACATTCTCGATCTACGACGATGCCGACTCCAAGCGGCTGATGCAACTGGTGGCTCGCGACCTTGATCTTGATCCGAAGCGTTTCCCGGTGCGGGCGATCATGAACTGGATATCGCATTGCAAGAATGAGCTGGTCGATCATGAGTCGGCCGCCTCCCGGGCTCGTTCTCCGCTGGAGGAGAGCTACGCCGAGGCGTACCGGGAATATCAGCGCCGGCTGATCGCGGCCAATGCGCTGGATTTCGACGATTTGATCATGACGACCGTGCACCTGCTGCAGGCGTACCCCGATCTTCGGGAACAGTACCGGCGCCGCTTCCGTCACGTACTCGTCGATGAGTACCAAGACACTGATCATGCGCAGTATGTCCTGATCCGGGAGCTTTGCGCGGCCAATCCGCAACCTGATTCCGATGTCGTTGCCATCGACCCGCCGGAGCTCATGGTGGTTGGGGATTCCGATCAGTCGATCTATGCGTTCCGCGGTGCGACGATTCGCAACATCAACGACTTCGAGTCCGACTTTCCCGGCGCAAAGGCGATCTTGCTCGAGCAGAATTATCGATCGACCCAGACGATCTTGAACGCTGCCAATGCCGTCATTACGCGTAACGAGAACCGGAAGCCGAAGAACCTGTGGTCCGACGCCGGCAATGGTGAGCAGATCGTCGGATACGTCGCCGACACCGAGCATGACGAGGCGCAGTTCGTGGCCGCGGAAATCAGGCGGCTGAATGATGCCGGTCACCGCTATGGCGATGCAGCGGTGTTCTATCGAACCAACGCTCAGTCCAGAGCCTTCGAAGAAACCTTCATCCGAGCCGGCATGCCGTACAAGGTGGTCGGTGGCGTTCGGTTCTACGAGCGGCGCGAGGTGCGTGACGCCATCGCGTACCTGCGCACCATCGCCAACCGGGCCGACGATGTCTCGCTCCGGCGCATCCTGAATGTTCCCAAACGCGGAATCGGCGATCGGGCCGAGGCTGCGGTGGCCGATCTGGCGACTCGGCATGGCCTCAGCTTCGGCGACGCGCTGCGTCGTGTGGATGAGATTCCTGGTCTGGCCACTCGGTCGGCCAATCAGCTCAAGGCATTCTCGAAGTTCCTCGACGACCACGAGGCCATGGTCGCCGCAGACATGCCGGCTGATGCCATTTTGACCAGCGTGCTGGACCGATCGGGCTATCTCTTAGAGCTGCACGAGTCGACGGACCCCCAAGACGAGACTCGATTGGAAAACCTCAAGGAGCTGATCACGGTCGCGCGGGAGTTTGTGAGCGGTGTCGCTACGCTCACCGCGGCTGAGGATGAGCTGGACGATCTCGGGCTTTCTGATGAGACTGATGGTCTGACGGATCCAGAAGGTGTGGCGGAGGCACTCGATCCGGAGGCTGATCTGGCGGCCGGGGCGGCACAGCCTGATGCCTCCCTGGGTGCCTTTCTTGAGCGAGTGGCGTTGGTCGCGGATTCCGATCAGATTCCTGATGCTCCAGATCGGGCTGACACAGGTGTTGTCACGTTGATGACACTGCACACTGCGAAGGGCCTGGAGTTCGACACCGTCTTCCTCACCGGCTGCGAAGACGGCGTCTTCCCTCATCAGCGAGCGGTTGCCGAGCGTAGTGGCGACGAGTTGGCGGAGGAGCGACGGCTCGCGTACGTCGGCATCACACGCGCGCGTAAACGCCTCTACATCTCCCGTGCCATAGCCAGATCGGCGTGGGGCTCCCCGCAGCACAATCCGCCCAGCCGGTTCCTCAACGAGTTGCCGAGCGAGCTGATCGATTGGCGGCGAACCGAGGCTGCCGTCACGAGCTGGCGGAACACCTCCGCCACCGCGGCCAACCAGGAATGGCGGAACAGAGTCGGCTACGGTGCCAAGCCGCGGACCCGGGAAGTTCCACTACTGGTTGCTGGAGATCGGGTGCTGCATACAACGTTCGGGATGGGGACAGTTGTCGCGACCTCCGGTGACCGCGACAAGCCCATGGCCGATGTGGATTTCGGGTCCTTGGGTCTCAAGCGGCTGTCCGTACGACATGCGCCCGTGGAGAAGCTTTAACCGAATTGTCTGACAATCCGCGGGGAGGGCGTGGCTCCCTGGGGAGGGTGGCTACGGATTCAGGCCGTGTGCGTTCAGCCAGGGAACGGGATTGACTGCGCTGTAGATGTCGCCTGGTGTCACGCCCGCGGGATAGACCTCGAAGTGCACATGCGGCCCGAATGTCCTGCCCGTCATACCAACGGCACCGACGAGCTGGCACGCGGAGACAGTCTGGCCAACGCTGACCGAGATGGTCGACATGTGAGCCATCAGGGTATGAGTGCCGTTCGGGTACTTGATGGCGACGTAGTTACCGGCCCAGCCGCTGGCAGGTCCGATTCCAGCGTTGGTGATGACGCCCGTGGCAGGAGCATGGAGCGGTGTGCCGACTGGAGAGGAAAAGTCCAAACCTGTGTGATAGCGCGCCCACATGCCGACCTGGCCGAAGCGGGCGGCAATGCTGTAGCCCCTGGTGATCGGCAGGCAGCCCTTGGAATTGTTCGCGTCGGCTTGAGCGGATGGCAGTCGATTGGTTGGGGCACTCTTGCCGCGTGCGAGCAGGACGGCCTGCTTACGGGTGGCGTTGAAAACAGTCTCTAGGGCCTTGGCGCGGGCCGCGGCAGATTTGTCCATAGAGGCCTCGGACACTTGAGAGTCGATCTTGCTCAGTAGCTCTGCGCGCTGGTCGGCGAGGCTCTTGACTATCGCCGGATCCAGTCGGCTGCGCTCGGCACTGCGGCTGGTCTGCTTCGCGAGATCAGTCGTCGCAACGGTTGCCGTGAATGTGGTGTGTTGGGCCGCACCAGTGAGAACCACTGATCCCGCGACGCCGAGTCCCAACACCGACACCGCCAGCGCTGCCACTCCATGCCGCAGCCAACTCTTCTTGTCTTCTCTGATCTCTTCGATCAGCACACGACGCGCACGCGTGCGCTCCGACGACGAGCTTGGCACTCCAAATCTCCTCGTACGTACGACGACAGGTTCCCCGAGTCCTGCCTCTGTCGCAGTAGGAGGTGATCGCCTGCTGCTGGAGGCCCGCGTTTTGAGTTCAAACGGTGGACGCTTCGGAAACAATAACGGATTCGTAACGGGATTCAAGTCAATCTGGAGAACTTCTGCTGTGTCTTTTTTGACCGCTGCGATGAAGGTCTCGGAGAGCTATGCCAGGCGAATAGTTGCGAGCGACGACGAAATAGGCGGATCCCGCGAACATCGCAGCGAGCGAAGCGAGCAATCACAGAGCGCGATGCGCGAGCAACGCTCAAGAATCTAGTGTGTGGTGACTCCGTTGGCGGCGAGCCAGGGTTGCGGATTGATGGCCTTGTATACGTCGCCGTACTTGACGCCGGCGGGGTAGAGCTCGAAGTGCAGGTGGGCTCCGAACGCCCGGCCGGTCTCGCCAACGCGGCCAATTAGCTGTCCGGCCTGCACTGTCTGGCCGGCCCTGACCGACATGGATGACATGTGGGAGTACATGGTGGTCTTGCCGTCTGCATGCTTGATGGCGACATGGTTGCCCGCCCAGTTACCGGAGTTGCCGGCATAAAGCACCGCCCCGGACTTGACCGCCCGGATCGGGGTACCGTACGCCGCGCGGAAGTCGAGTCCGGTGTGGTATCGCGACCACATGCCGTACTGGCCAAAGTGAGCACCGATGACACCTCCGGGCACCGGCAGAACAGCTCCAGCGCCCGAACTGCCGCCACCGGAGCCTCCATCGCCGGAACCCCCGCTGCCCGTGTTCTTGCCGCCGTCTGAGGTTGACGAACTCGGTTCAGGATTGTTCGACTGATTCTCCGCGGCCTGTCGCTTGTTCGCAGCCGCGACTCGAGCTGCGATCGCGCGTCGCAGGTTCTCGGCTGCGATCTGAGCTGCCGCCGCGTGACTTGCTTGATCCGCGGCTTTGAGTTGCTCCTGCCGAGCATCGCTAGTGGCGACTTCCGCTGCGTGGCTGATCTCGTCTGCGGTTTTGGCCAACAGCTCGTCTCGCTGGGCGGCCTGCTCCTGCACTATCGCAGCCCGCACAGTGCCACTTCTCGACGACCGGCTGGTCGTCGGCGATTCCCGCCGGCCGAACGCGGCGAGGGCTGGGTCTTGGCTTGCTCGTTGCCTGTCGGTCCTGTTCACCTGCCCGGTCTGAATCGATGCGCCATCGACTGGTGCCGGCACGCCCGTCAAGGAGGTGTCAGGCACCGCCGAGAGGTCCCGCGTGGTCTGGGCATCGGTGGTCAGGCCCACTGCCGCCGCAACGATGAGACCCAGCGCCGAGATACTAAGCGCGGCGATTCCATGCCAGAGCCAGCTCTTGCTCCGAGCAGGCTGAGGCCCAGCGCTGACGTCTGGATACCCCTCGCGTTCGGTCCGCTGTTCCCCGGACAGCTCCCTCATCCCTCACTGGCGCCGGCACCCATCGAGCCGTGACTCGACGTGGGGTCCGGGAAGCGCAGAAGAGCTCCCCGGACGGCGCGCCATGCTTGTCTGATCTAGTTCCTGTCTTTGACTGGACCCCCGAAGTAGGCCAGACAACCTGCGAAAGGTAACAAACAGGTCACGGAATCTCAATGGCCTGCAGGGAAGAAACAACGATTTTGTCGAGACGGGACGTTATGGCCTGCCGGGTGTTCCGTCTGGATGAAGTTCGCGCAACGCCTGAGCGATGGTGAACGCAATCCGTCCGTTGTTCGGCATCGAGAGGTGCCCGACTCCGTGCACGGCGATGTTCTGCACGTTGAGATCGGGATGGTCGAGCCGAGCGTTGCGACCAGGCACCACCAGATGATCGATGTCACCGTAGAACGCAACAAAGCGGGCACGGCAGCCCTGGGCCGGCTCTGCCAGCTCCTGAATCAGCGGCGAGTCGGGAGTGAGCTGACGGACCAGCGGCAGCAGTGGCACGGCCCGTGCCAGCTGAGTGCCCTGATGGGGTGTGCCAAGTGTCACGAGTGTGTGTACGTGCTGGTCACCTCCCAGGCGCTGTACGTAATAGCGAGCGATCAGGCCGCCAAGGCTGTGCCCGATGACGTGGATCCGTGCGTAACCAGTGGCAGCAGACAGCTCTTCGATGGCCACGCCCAACCGCACGGCAGCGCGCGGAATGTTCTGGGTAAGCAAGCCGTAGTCGTATCTGGACAACGTCTGGAGCCCGCGGCGGCGGAGTGCGTACTCCATCACAGTGAAGATCGCGTGATTGTCGATGATCCCGTGCACGAGCAAGATGGGTGTCTCGGCAGCCTCTACACCGTGATGGAGGAGTCCGCGTTGTTCAGGACTGAGCCCCCGGCGATCGTGGCGGCGCTTGGCGAGGACTGGAGAGGAAGCGGAGAAGAGTCCGAGCGGATACATCATCAGGTGGGCTGTACCCCAGGCGGCCTCAATGGCCAAGCCAGATGCCACCTGTAGCAGCTCAACCGCTACAAGGCGTGAAAGCCTCGCAGGCCTCATGCCTCCATTGGCACTCCCCACGACAAGATATTACCCAGTAGTAGCTTTAGCGTCGTGGAATCGGATGTGCAGCCGTCCTCAGCTCCGCTGCGGATCGTCGTGGCTAAACCTGGCCTCGATGGCCACGATCGCGGCGC
>DATLQP010000209.1:0-2451 GCA_035535155.1 Propionibacteriaceae bacterium | reverse complement strand
GCCTCGCCCTGCGCGAGTCCCGATATGAAGCCGCGCGCCTCAGCCAAGAATCCGTCGGCGTCCACCGAGAACCCAAGGAGTTTGGGCAACTGACTCACGATGATGGTCAGCGCCAGACCATTCAAATAGCCGATCTGCGTCGGCTTGGACAGCAGATCCGCCACGAATCCGGCCTTGGCCAGCCCGGCGATAACCATGACCACGCCGACTAGCACGGCGAGCAGCGATGCGAGAGCGACAGCCCGGGCAGGGTCACCGTTGGCGAGCAGGAGTGGGGCGATTGTCGCTGCGATCATCGGCCCCAGCGACGAGTCGGGTCCCAGCACCAGGACCCGGGACGGCCCGAAGATGGCGTAGCCGAGCAAACACAAAATCGAGGTATAGAGCCCGGTTACGGGTGGCAGTCCGGCCAGCTCGGCGTACGCCATTCCTTGAGGCACCAGCAGCGCCGAGAGGACCAGGCCTGCGACGACATCTTTGGGCAACGATTGCCGCTGGTACGACCTGACCAGCGCGATGCCCGGGACGTACGCCCGCCACCGAGACGGTAGGTGGCTTTGGTCGTCGCCTGAGGGGGCCGCTCCATCGGGCTGGATCATTGGTGCGAGCCTAGTGGTCGGAGCAGGCTGTGCGCGAAGATCATCGGGACGCTTCCGTAAAGACTCGAGGGGACCATGGTTTATCGGAACGTCGCTGCGTGCGGCGGCTAATGGAGCGCTGAGATGCAGGGCGTCCTGGCCGGATTCGCCATTATCGGCATCATCATCGGCCTAGGCTTCCTGCTGGCCCAGCTGAAGGTCCTCGATGCGACCGCCCAAGGGGTGCTGACCCGGGTGGCCTTCTATGTAGCCAGCCCGGCCCTCATGGTCACTGTGTTGGGCGGCACGGATGTGCATCGGTTGCTCTCGGCCAACCTCATCGCTTCGCTGGGCAGCGTCGCGGTGGCTGCGACCATCGCCGTTCTGCTGGCTCGACTGCTCTGGAAACGAGAGGCCGGCGACACCGTCATCGCCGCCTTCTGTTCGGCCTACGTCAACGCCGGCAACCTCGGTCTGCCCATCGCCGCGTACGCCCTAGGTGACGCCGCTTTGATTGCACCAATGCTGCTGGCCCAGTTGCTCGTCCTGCAACCGACCGGTCTGGGCGTGCTCGACGCCCTCACCCACGTACCGAGCCCAGGCACCTCTCGGCGTCGACTGCTGGTCATCCGGCTCACCAGGCCGTTGCGCAACCCGCTTGCGGTGGGATCGCTGGTCGGATTAGCGCTGGCTCTGACCGGGATCAAGCTGCCAGTCGCCATCAATGCACCCCTGACCCTGATAGCCGCCATGGCGGTGCCATCCATGCTGCTGGCCTACGGCATCTCACTTCGGCTCGGACCGCGACCGGGTGCCGGCGAGCCGCCGATCCAGGTAGCCACCTTCGTGACGCTCAAGCTGCTCGTGCAACCGATCGCGGCCTACCTCATCGGTCGGTACGCGGTGGGGCTCGTCGGTCACGATCTGCTCGCCGTCACCGTGATCGCCGCGCTGCCCACAGCGCAGAACATTTTCACCTTCGCCATGCGTTATGACCGTGGCGTGATCTTGGCGCGGGACACCATCTTTATGGCCACGCTGCTATCGGTGCCGGTGATCTTGGCGATCACCTGGCTGCTGGCCGCTTGACGCTCATATCAAGGTCCTGACAGTCCCGGACGGGCGCTTGACGACGCGATGATACAACCTTATGGTTGTATCAAATGCAGATCGCACCACCAGACTTCGACCGCATGTTCGGCGCCCTGGCCGACGCCACCAGGCGCGACATCGTACGCCGCGCAATCGGAGGCGATGAGGGCGTAGCGGAGCTGGCTGAGCACTACCCGATGAGCTTCGCGGCGGTGCAAAAACACATCGCCGTCCTCGAGCGGGCCGGCATGGTCACCAAGGAGCGCATCGGGCGCCGCAAGGTCGTCCGCACCAACCCCGAGGGGCTGCGCATCGCTCGCCGCCTGCTCGATCAGTACGAGGAACTGTGGCGCGGGCGGGTCTCTCGCATGACCGCGCTAGTCACCCACGAGACGTAAATCCGCACTACGAGCGTCGACCGCGAGCAGTGCCCAAGAAGGGAGCAAGACTGATGACCGTCACCGCCGTCCGCAAGGACCCCGAAGCGTTGACCATGACCCTCGATGCCGCGTTCGACGTTTCGCCGGAGCGGGTGTGGCAGCTGTGGGCCGATCCCCGCCAGCTGGAGCGTTGGTGGGGCCCGCCGACCTACCCCGCAACAGTGACGGCGCACGACCTGCGATCCGGCGGTCGGGTCGAATACCACATGACCGGTCCCGAGGGCGACCAGTCACGCGGCTACTGGGAGATCCTCGAGGCTGATGCACCGCATCGACTTGTCTTCCGTGATGGCTTCGCTGACGCCGACGGCAGGCCGAGCTCCGACATGCCGATCAACGAA
>DATLQP010000208.1:0-6409 GCA_035535155.1 Propionibacteriaceae bacterium | reverse complement strand
AAGAACTTCATGGACGGCGTCCCGATCGAGCTCGAGGAGGCGGCCTGGACGGACGGGGCGAGTCCGATGCGCGGACTGTTTCGAATTGTGATGCCACTGATGGGACCAGGTCTGTCCGTCGTCGCGATATACACCTTCATCGGACTGTGGGGGAACTTCTTCGTTCCGTTCATCCTGCTCCTGACCCCGGAGAAACAGCCGATGTCAGTGACGATCTACACCTTCTTCGGCCAGTACGGGCAGGTGGTCTACGGACAACTCGCGGCATACTCGTTGCTCTACTCGCTGCCCTCGGTGCTGCTGTACCTGGTGCTGAGCCGCAGGCTGGGCGGCGCGTTCGCCTTCGGGGGCGGCGTCAAGGGCTGAGGGCCGGGCGAATGCTGAGCTGGAGGTCATGCCCGTCGGCAGATGCCCTCGCACCGTACATTCGAGCTGCTCGCGCATCGCGCGCTTTGGATCCGCCTACTTCGTCGTCGTTCGCAGAGGAAAAGCGCCTCCCGCCGTGTCCATTGCTCGCTCCGCTCGCTGAGGCCGGCGCCATGGCGCCAGCCTGGCTCAGCACGGCGGGCGCGCGATTACCGACGCTCGCAGCAAAGCGCCCATGGAGCTGCGACACGTTCGTCGCGCTGCCCGAGATGACCGCAGACGG
This sequence comes from Propionibacteriaceae bacterium, assembly GCA_035535155.1. Taxonomy (GTDB): domain Bacteria; phylum Actinomycetota; class Actinomycetes; order Propionibacteriales; family Propionibacteriaceae; genus Microlunatus. Next base: position 5,760 of record DATLQP010000208.1, on the reverse strand, counting down.
CTCCATGCTGCTGGCAAAGAACAGTGATCGGCCCGCCAAAGAATGCCAACCGCTGCGCTACTGGCCACGCCGACAATCGACCACCAGCTCCTCGCTGCGGTTGGCCTACCTCGAAATCCCCGAGGTCGAGCAAAGCTGGGCGCACCTCGGTGGTTCGCCGCACTGGTGCTGGGGGCACGAGCTCGGACTCAATGAGTGGGGCGTCGGCATCGGCAACGAAGCACTGTTCACCCGCGACCTTGCCGAGCACGTCACCCAATCCCGACACGGCCAGCCACCGCCGGCGGGCGTACTCGGGATGGAACTAGTCCGGCTCGGGCTCGAACGCGCAACCACAGCGCAGGACGCAGTAAGCACCATCACTGAGCTGGTCGCCGCGCACGGCCAGTGGGGATCCGGCGTCCCCGGCCGCCCGATCGAGCAGGGCGCCTATGACAACTCCTATCTTGTAGCCGACCCCCGCGAAGCCTGGGTGATCGAGACGTCCGGTCATCGGTGGGCAGCACGCGTAATACGCACCGGAACATACGCCATCTCCAACCAGCCCACTATTCGCACCGAATGGGACCAAGCCAGTCAGGACCTCATCGACCACGCGATCCAGGCCGGTTGGTGGCCCGCCGGCACAAACCGACCATTCGACTTCGCCCGTGCCTACACCGACCCGGGCACACCACTGCAGCTGTCCCAGGTCCGACTCCAACGCTCACGGCAACTGCTGGCTGACGCGGCGCGTCGGGGCAAGATCGCATTCGACCAAGCAGCACGCGTGCTACGCGATCACTACGAGGACACCTTCCTCGGCGGGCCCTACTTCACCGCGGCGCTGCCCGACCTGATGACATTGTGCATGCACGACTCCCCCGCGGGATTCACCTGGGGAAACACCGCCAGCTCCGCGATCATGCTCATGCCCGACGCTCCCGACCAGCTCCCACACCTGTGGTGGGCGGCCGCCACACCATGTACGAGCGTCTACCTCCCGATCTTCCCCGCAGCCGCCAGCGTGCCGAATGCCCTGGCTCTTCCCGCAGCAACGGTCGTAGCCGAGCGGCCCGAAGACGTAGCAACGGCTACCTACGACGCGCAGTCCTATTGGTGGCAATTCCAGAAACTCCTCGACCACGTCAAAGGAGACGAGCGAGCCTGGATGTTCAACGACCGGCAGCCCCAGGTGCGCCAAGCGTTCGACCCGCTACAGCGACGCTGGGCCGAAGAACTCCCCGACATCCAACGTGAGGCGGCCAAATTCATCCAGGCAGGTGATGCGCAAGGCCGCCAACTCCTCACCCAATTCACCGAGCGATGCGCCGCCCAGGCACTGGAAACTTGCACGAACCTCATTGCCGAATTCGACGGCAAAATGCCTCACGACTGGCGACTGTCGGGGTCCATCAGATAAACGGTGTGAGTCGGTGACCGGCGTCGGAGACCGTTGTTGGTCTCAGCCCCGGTTGACCAGCCCAGTCCGATAGGCATAGATGACACCCTGAACGCGGTCACGCAGCCCTAGCTTCATCAAGACCCGGCCGACGTGCGTCTTCACGGTCGTCTCCGAGATGTACAGCTCGGTCGAGATCTCTGCATTTGTCAATCCCCGCGCCAACAGGCGAAGGACCTCCTGCTCCCGCGCGGTCAGCCTCGCGAACCGGCGCCGGTCATCCGCATCCATCGTCCGCGGCCGCTCCAGGAATGCCTCGATCAGCCGTCGGGTCACCGCCGGCGCCAGCAACGACTCCCCAGCGTGCACGGCCCGGATCCCGGCTACCAGGAGCTCTGGTTGGACGTCCTTGAGCATGAACCCGCTCGCGCCGGCCCGCAACGCGCCGTAGACGTACTCGTCCAGATCGAACGTGGTCAGCATGACCACCCGCGACGCGCAGGACGGCTCCTCAGTCAGCCGCCGTGCGGCGGTGATGCCGTCGACGCCGGGCATGCGCACGTCCATCAAGACGACATCGGGTCGCAGGGCAAGGGTCATCGCCACAGCCTGGTTACCGCCGGCCGCCTCACCCACGACGCGCAGATCAGGCTCGATCTCCAAGATCATCCGGAAACCGGTCCGCACCAGCGTCTGGTCGTCGGCGATCAACACGCCGATCGAGCCAGCCGCCGGCCCCGACGAGGAATCGGCGGAGGCGCTCACGCCGGCTCCATGGGCAGTGTGGCCTGCAGCTCGAAACCGCCGCCCGGCCGGGCACGCGCGATCAACGAGCCGTTATAGACCGCCACGCGTTCCCGCATCCCCAGGAGCCCTGCCCCGGCATCACCCGATGATGCGGCGTCAGGGATCGGCGTCCCGTCGTCGCGCACGGCCAACACGAGCCGGTCCTCGCTGTAGTCGATAATCACCTCAGCACGGCGCGGGTTCCGGGCGTGCCGCAAGGCGTTGGTCAGCCCCTCCTGAACCAGACGGTAGGCGGTCAGGTCCAGCCCGGGTGCCAACTCACGCACTGTCCCGGACACCGACACCGAGACGGGCAGGCCGGCCGAACGGAAGTTCGCGGCCAAGCGGCCGACCTGGTCGAGCCCGAGCGCGGGCATGAGCTCAGGATCAGCACCCGGCTGGCGCAGGACGCCGACCATCCGGCGCATCTCAGCGAGCGCCTCGCGACCGGTCGCCTCGACGGTCTCCAGCGCTCGTCGCTCCACCACCTGCTCCGCTGCGAGTCGCCGACGTACCGCCGACGCCTGCACCGTCATGACGCTGACGCTGTGCCCGATGACGTCGTGAAGCTCGCGGGCGATGCGGTTCCGCTCCTCGGCCACCGCCTGTGCCGCCCGCTGCTCTCGGTTCAATCGACGCTGCTCCGCGTTCAACCGGGTAGCCCGGACGAGCGAGCCGATCAGCCACGCGATGATGCCCGGAGCGAGCCAGACCAGCGCCCCGAAGAAGTCCGCAGGCCCGGCGTTCATCGGGTCGAGGAACGCCCAGGACACCCAGACCAGCACCGAGAGCGCGAGCGCGATGAATGCCCGCCGCCACGCCAGCAGGCTGCCCACCGTGTACGTGGCGATCAGTGGTGCGAGCGCCACCGAGAACCCCTCCGGCGAACCTACCGTAGCGAACTCGATCAGGCTGACCCCGACTATCGCAACCAAGCAGGCCAGCGGGCGGACGCGCCGGAACACGAGCAGCACAGCGGTGATCGCGTACAACACCGACTGGATCCACAGGGGCCCTTGACGGTGGGTTGAGCCCACACCCCACCACGCCTCGAGCTGCCCGAGTGCCCCGACCGCCACCGCCAGCGCGATGTCGAACGCCCAGTTCCTGCGGGTCACGCCCTGAAGATACTGCTTACCTGAGCTCTGCTCGTCCTCCTTGCGGAGGACCCGGCAGTCCTCCGCACGTCCACCCCATGTCCTGCTGGCTCACGACGACTCGCGGGCGTCCTGTCCCTACCGTCGATCACACAACGTCACCCACGACCCACCGTTCGACAGCTGGGCAAGGAGAATCCATGAAGATCACCGCACCGATCGCTCGCGTCATCAGTATCGTCGCCTGGGCGATGGCCGCAATCGGCACCCTGGTCGGCCAGATCCACGCGCTGGCTCGCGCGCAGGCCCATCCAGACGACTTCGTGGAGGCCCCGCTGGCCCGGGCCTGGGGCGAACCGGCCATCCGGGTGCTGCGGCCGCTCCTCGACTGGAGCGATCCGTGGACCGTCTACGTCACCTACGGCAAGATCTGGGTCCCGGTGTGTGCGGCGTTCACGGCCGCAGCCTGGCTCCTCTACGTTCGGCGGCAACCCACCGGAGCCGAGCGACGCCTGTGGCAACTGGCCCTCGTCGGATACATCGCGATGTTCGTGTCGGTGTGTGGCGACTACCTCACGCCGTGGTGGATGGATCGGATGTTCATCCTCGGCGTGGTCGCCATGCTGGTCATCGGCTTCGGTGGCATCCCACTCGGGATCCTCATGCTGCGCAACGGGTTCCGACCGCGGACCACGCCTGTCCTGCTGATGATCTTCATTCCTTTCCTGTTCGCGATCACCGAGGTCACCTCACTCGGAAGTGCGCTGCTCCCGCTGATGTGGGGCTGGGCGATCGCTGCACAGGCGGCGGTGAGTGCTCAGAACTCGTCGGCCGTCCGGCAGGAAGTCGTGAGCGTGGGTCACGCCGATCAGTTGTGAACCGCTGTCTCCGCTGGCTGATCACGTCCCACCCGGAAGACGGTCGGCCTGGGGACGTCGCTCTGTTGGGTAGAGGTGGTCGGGTGGGTCGGTGATGGTTTCCCGCGACGGGCGACCGAGCGATTGCGAGCTCGACTGAATCGCCCACGGGCGTGGGAGTTGACGCGTACCTTAGTCACCGTCGCTGTCACTACGGAGCCGAGGGGGGCCATAGGTGACTACCCAAGTTGCGGCTCGTGAAGGACGCCCGGATCTCCAGAATGGAGCGTCCCAGGGAGTCCCAGATCATCTTCGCGGTCCGCTCATCCGATGGCTTGAGAAGTTGTACACCGTCAGGTCAGACATATTGGCGCCGGACATGGACGAAGCTGGCCTCGAGCGCCTGGCCACCCTTCTGCGCATCGACCTTCGTGGCACCGACGGCTACGGGATGCTCAGTGGCATCGTCGCTTGGATTGACGACGACGGTGAACGTTTGTTGGATGTCATCCACTTCAGCCTCCAAATCCCCACACGCATGACTAAGAGGTGGGATGAGCTGGAGATTTTGCTCGCGTACGGCGGTTCCATGTGGGCGGCAACCGGCAAGGGACTTCAGCGAAGAGTTCATGCAACAGCAATGGAAGCCTTTGACACTGTCATTGCAGTCCCAGATAACGCGAGTGATCACCTCGCCCGGGCCTGGACTGGGGCGTACGGTCGGAACTCCCATCCTGCGTCCGCCTGGCATCACTCCATCAAGGCAGTCGAAGCGAGCCTCCGGACGGTCGTATACCCGAACAACCCGATGGCGACGCTCGCTCACATCATTAGTGAGCTCAAGATTGGGCGATGGAAGCTCGAGGTGCGAGGAGCAGCCCGCAACTACGCCATCGATCCGCTCATCGAAATGCTTGAACTCGTTTGGCCAGATCCGAACCGTCTTGACACCACCACGTCGGAACCGCCGGCTACAAGGGAAGAGGCATGCGCCGTCGTCCAGCTCGCAGTGGCGATCGTGCAGTGGGCTCGAGGCGGTCAAATCGTTAAGAGATAGGCAATGAAGACGGAGACGCGCGAACCGACGCCGACCATTTATCCGATCCGGCTCTGCCACGCCCAACTAACGGCTGACGAACGACAGATTTAGGCGGCGTGCCGTTGCCGTTTGCCAGCCGTTATTCGGCGGTGTGGGCTGAGTGAGTCGGCGGTAAGGCGTTTGGATGAGTGGGTCGGCTACTACAACAGCGCCCGACCCCACCAGGCCCTATACGAGGCCACCCCGGCGCAGCGGTTCCAGGTCCAACCCGAGATCTCTGACGAGCCGGAGGCGGGTTCGGCGCAACCCGCGGCGCGGACCGGGCGGTAGTCGTGGTTTGATTCAGCAGCTCGGCCACGCCGGCCAGGTCGTCGTCGAACAGCGGCGTATACGTCGAGGTCATCGCCGCGCTGCATGGCCCAGGAGCCCGCTGTATGGGTCAGCGGCCCTCTGCCGTCTGTACGACGGCGCTGAGCGTCTGTCGCGACACGCCAAGCGACCCCCACCGGAGCAGCGGGCTGATCAGCTCATCGCGCGATCTTCCAGCGGTCCACGTTGATCACGGTGCGGCCGAGCATCGTCGCTTGCCCCGGATCGAGC
>DATLQP010000207.1:0-3767 GCA_035535155.1 Propionibacteriaceae bacterium | reverse complement strand
CTGAGTCGCGGCTACGAGCTCGCCTTGCACGGTGAGGTGCAGTGGAATGGCGTGGCGATCTTGTCGAAGGTCGGTTTGGACGACGTGATCCCTGGGGTGCCCGGCGCGCCCGGGTTTCCGCTGCCCGAGGCGCGCGCGGTTTCGGCGACCTGCGGCGGCATTCGCGTGCATTCGGTGTATGTGCCGAATGGTCGGGTGCCTGACTCGGACCACTACCGGTACAAGCTGCGGTGGCTGGCCGCGTTGGCGGATCAGGTTCGCAGTGGTCCGCCGGAGGCCGTCGTCTGCGGTGACATGAACATCGCGCCGGCAGACGAGGATGTCTTCGACCCTGAGGCGTACGTCGGTCAGACCCACGTGACTGCGCCGGAGCGGGAGGCTTTGGCGCAGCTGAAGGCACTTGGCCTGCGCGACGTCGTCAGGGATCGCTGGCCCGGAGAGCGAGTGTTTACCTACTGGGACTACCGCGCCGGCATGTTCCACCAGGACCTGGGCATGCGTATTGATCTTGTGCTCGGCACGGAGGCGGTCTCTGATCGAGTGTTTGCAGCGTGGGTGGACCGACAGGCGCGCAAAGGCTCCGGACCGAGCGACCACGCCCCCGTGATCGTTGATCTGGATGAAGCCCCAGACGGCGACATCGGCCCTGTGGTCCCACCACCGTCTGCACCGGCCAAGCGGAAAGTGACGCTCCCGCAGAGCCGCGGACAGTGAGTTCCCGGGCCATCGGCCGAATTATCGCGGGGATCTAAGGATTCAGCATTCCTGGTTATTGACGTGGACATACTGCGGTCGTAACGTCCGGAGGGAAAAGTATTTCGCATTTCCCCACACCACAATTGATCGGGAGGCTTCGCCATGTTCGTTCAGGTCATCAAGGGCAAGACGTCCAATCCGCAAGCGCTGAATGCCGCCCTCAATCAGTGGGTAGCTGATCTCGCGCCGGGCGCAACTGGCTGGCTTGGTAGCACGAGCGGCGTCACTGAAGACGGACGGTCGATCGCCGTCGTCCGCTTCGAATCCGAAGATGATGCGCGCCGCAACAGCAACCGTCCCGAGCAGGACCAGTGGTGGTCCGAGACCGCAAAGCTGTTCGACGATGACGCCACCTTTCAGGACAGCAGCGACGTGATGGTCGACGTTCAGGGCGATCCGGATCAAGCTGGCTTCGTGCAGGTGATGCAAGGCCAGAGCAGCGATCCGGCACGGGCCCGTCAGCTTATGGACCAGGACGCGGACCGGTGGGCGGCGTTCCGTCCTGACATGCTCGGCAGCCTCAGCGTGGGCCACGAAGGCGGCCGCTACACGATGGTCATGTACTTCAGCTCAGAAGCCGAGGCGCGCGACGGCGAACGGAAGGTTCCACCGCCTGAGCTGCAGGCCCAAATGGAAGAAATGGGCAAGCTGAGCGTCGGAGAGCCCGAGTATTTCGACCTCAAGCAGCCCACGATCATCTCTCCATAGTGATCAAGTAGCTCTCATCGCTTACACAAGGTCGAGATCCACCCGCTGCCATCGGAGCCATTCGTCGTTCGCTTCGATTGCCCGAGCGGCTGGTCGCCGTCCCTGGGTCGGGACTGACTGAACCCAACTGAGGAGCGTGGCCTGACCGGGCTCGATGGTCTCATCCTTCAGGGGTGATGTGCGGGCAGCTCGATACCGGTACAGGTGGAGGCGTACAGGGGCCGCAAACGCCGGTTCCGCGAGGGGAGCGCTGTGGCGGTGCGGCCGGCCGTGCTGAACACCATGATCGCTTGGCTGTTCATCATCGGCGCGGCGTTGTTTGCCCTCGGCTCCGTGCCGGCGTACGCCGACGCGGTGGGAGCGACCGCAGACAGCATCACCTACTTCGTCGGCTCGCTCTTCTTCACGTCAGCTTCGTTCTGCCAGCTGGTGCAGGCCCAGACACCGGCGATGACCGACGTTGACGTCGAGTCCCAGCACACCCGGAGCCGCGTCCGGTTCTGGGCGTGGCTGCCACGTGATCGCAACTGGCTGGCGGCCATCACACAGTTTCCCGGCACGCTGTTCTTCAACATCAGCACGCTGGCGGCCCTGATCCAGAACGCGACCGTGAAACAGCAGGATCGCCGAATCTGGCGACCGGACCTATACGGGTCGACGCTGTTCTTGATGTCGAGCGCCTTCGCCATCCTCGCGGTGGGGCGTTTGCTCAGCTTTCGGCCTAGGTCATTGCCTTGGTACATCGCCTGGTTGAACATGATCGGATCCATCTTCTTCATGATCTCCGCGCTGGCGAGCTACGTCCTTCCGACCACAGGCGAATTCATCAATAGTTCCGTCTCGATCGCCGGCACGCTACTCGGAGCGCTCTGCTTCCTGGTGGGAGCGATCTTGATGTTGCCAGCATGGAAGCATGCGGTTCGCGCAGCAGCACCTGCACGCCCTGAAGGCCCACAGCATCGTGCCGCCCATTGATCAACAACTAGCGCTCAACGAAGGAGAAGCCAATGACCACATCCTCCGGCCCAATCCCTGACGCGGTGCTCTTCGGGAATCGCTTCGCCACCGAGGAAGTGCCGAGTCGCGAATTCCCCGAGACTGGCATGACCCCCGTGGAGGCCATGCGGCTGGTTGCCGAAGATCTCGCTCTCGAAGGCGATCCGGCTCGCAACCTCGCCACCTTCGTCACGACCTGGATGGAGCCGGAGGCACAAAGGATCATCGCCGACAACCTGCACCGCAACTTCATCGACCACGCGGAATATCCCCGGACGGCCGAAATCGAGCAACGCTGCATCCGGATGCTCGCTGATCTTTTCCATGCACCGGGCGAGACAACCGGCGCGCGCACCCAAGGCTCGTCAGAGGCGATCATGCTTGGCGGACTTTCGCTGAAATGGAATTGGCGCAAGCGTCGCGAAGCCGCGAGGGAATCGACAGCGAACCCGAACCTGGTCTTCGGCGGCGATGTGCACGTGGTGTGGGAGAAGTTCTGCCGCTACTTCGATGTCGAGCCACGGATCGTGCCTTTGCAGCCGGGCAAGTACACCATCGGGCCGGACGACGTCAGCCCGCACATCGACGAGAACACCATTGGGGTGGCAGCCGTCCTCGGAACGACCTTCACCGGACACAAGGATGACGTCGTCGGCATCAACAACCTGCTGGTCGGGATCAAGGCCGAGCGCGGCATTGACGTTCCATTGCACGTCGACGGCGCGAGCGGGGGATTCGTCTGGCCGTTCCTCTACCCGCATTCGGAATGGGACTTCCGCCTTGAACAGGTGCGTTCGATCAACGTCTCTGGGCACAAGTTCGGGCTCGTCTACCCCGGCATCGGCTGGCTGATCTTTCGAGAGAAGTCCGACCTCGCTCAAGATCTCGTGTTCACGGAGAACTACCTCGGCAAGACCGACGCCACCTTCACGCTGAACTTCTCCACCGGCTCAGCGATGGTGCTGGCGCAGTACTACAACTTCGTACGCTACGGCCGCGCCGGCTACGCCTACATCATGAAGAACATGGAGCAGAACGCCAAAGTCCTCGCGGAAAAGTTGCAGGACACGGGACGCTTTGAGTTGATCGGGCCCGACGAGGAGCAGCTGCCGCTCGTTGCCTTTCAACTCACCGGTGATCAGAACTACGACGAGTTCGACATCGCGTGGCAGCTGTCGGCGGAACGAGGCTGGATGGTGCCGGCGTACACGCTTCCGCCGAACGCTCAAGACATAACGATCATGCGTGCGCTGGTCAAGGAAACCTTGAGTCGTGAGCATGTCGACACGTTGGCCCGCGATATCGAG
>DATLQP010000206.1:0-11205 GCA_035535155.1 Propionibacteriaceae bacterium | reverse complement strand
CCTACGGCGCTGCCTAACTCGACCCGGCGGTGGCGAGCTTCGCCTTCGATCTTGGCAGCCTCGGCTTCGCCAATATCTGGCTGGCGATGGGCAGCTTCGCGGTCTGCTGCGGTTGGGTCGTGTTGTCAACGCGCGTCCTCGCGCGGTGGTTGGGCTGGTGGGCCATCGTGGCTGGGGGCGGGCTGATTCTCGTCCGGTTCGCCTGGTCGGGCGAGATCTGGTTCGCGCCGTACTCACTGTTCTGGCTGTGGGTGATCATCGTCTGCCTCCAGCTGATCCGCCGAAAGATCGCTTTTCCGGCTCAGAACGAGTCCCGACTCGGCTGAACAATGGCCGAGGGCTACCAAATCGTGTGGTGGTTCATGGTTGGGCTGTACGTTCAGGTCGCGATCGTCGTCGTCCTTGTCGGTGGACCGAAACGGTTGATGACGACCATCGGGAAGGGTGGCGTACAGATTGCGGCTCCAAGATCACCACGGTGAGTTGGGAGTGAGACCGTTCCGGCACATGTTGATCAACTGACGCTGAGCCCGGAGCTGATCAGCGGCCAGGCGCGCTGGTGCGGCTCGTGCGTAGCCCATCCGGGACAGCCGCTCCGATCACCAGGCCGGCCGCGGCCGCTGCTGCGGTGGCCTGCTCCAGCAGCGCGAGAGGCGAAAGGCCCTGCTCATCCGCGGCCTGCTCCAGAGCATCAAATTCCGGCGTCACCTGCCGGATTGTGCCATCGCGGTGCGCGATCTTGATCGGCAGCTGGCAGCCCGCGACAGTGAGATCAAGCCAACCCCGTGGCAGGGCCGTTTTGCGGACGGTGGTCTCCCGTACGCCGATGGTGCTGGTCTGCTTCAGCACTGTTTCTCGAAGATCAGTTACCTGATCGGGCCGGCCCAGAACGGTAAGCGTATGTGCTGGTCGACCTTTCTTCATCATGATCGGAACCAGCCAGGCGTCGGCGGCTCCAGCGTTGATCAAGCTGCGAAGCACACCTGGCCAGATCCGAGGGTCCAGATCGTCGACATTTGCCTCGATGAGCACAGCCGCGTCCGAGAGGTCCTCGTCGGGCCGCGTGTCTCGTTCACCGATGAGTACCCGGGTCAGGTTGGGCCGTCCCGGCGTGTCTCGGTTGCCCGCCCCAGCACCGGACGCGTGCAAGGTCATCGGCGGGAGATCCTCGCAGCGCTCAGCAAGTGCTGAGAGCAGGGCCATTCCGGTCGGGGTGGTGAGTTCACCAGAGCCGCCCGCGAAGACTCTCCAGCCGGTCGCAAGCTCAACAACGGCCGGCACCGGCACACCGAGATCACCGTGTGCGCCCGTGACCCGTCCGGATCCGACGGCGACGGCACTCGCGCTGATGCTGTCTATCTGGAGCGCGTGCAAGGCAGCCGCGACTCCGACGATGTCGGCAATGGAGTCGAGCGCACCGATCTCGTGGAAATGCACTTGATCTTGAGGCAGGTGATGGACTATCGATTCGGCCTCGGCAACTCGCTCAAAGCTGGCTAGCGCCCGATCGCGGATCGGTACTGCCAGGTCTGCTGTCGCAATGAGATGTTCGATGGCTCGCCACTTCCGCACGGGAACATCCCTGGCGATCACCTCGACGGCTATCCGGTTCGCATGCTGCCCAGCTCGGGTCACCGGCTCGCAGGTCAGCCTGACCGAATCAACGGTCACAGCGTCGACAGCTTGTTGTACGACGGCCAAGTCTGCGCCGGCATCGACCAACGCGCCCAACAGCATGTCGCCGGCTATCCCGGCGGAGGCATCGATCCATGCGTGCCGTGGCCCGCTCATAGCGCCGCAATCTGGGCCGCCAGGTGACCGGCGCCATAGCCGTTGTCGATGTTGACCACCGCTACGCCAGGGGCGCAGGCATTGAGCATCGCCAACAGAGCGGCCAGTCCATCAAATGCTGCGCCGTACCCCACGGACGTGGGCAGGGCCACAACCGGTGCAGCAATAAGCCCCGCCACCACGCTGGGCAGGGCTCCATCCATTCCCGCAGCGACGACGACTACCCGAGCCTCCCGCAGGAGATCCAGACAGCCCAGAACCCTATGCAGGCCGGCGACGCCAACGTCGACAACCAGCTCGGTGGCACGTCCCAGGTAGCGGGCCGTGAGCTGCGCTTCCTTGCTGACCGGCACATCGGAGGTTCCGGCAGCAAGCACCACAACGAGTCCTCCGGTGCATGTCGGAGGTTCGGACGGCCAGGCGAGCAGGTCGGCCTCTTGATCATGAAAGGCGTCTGGGAGTTCAGCCAGGACGGCGGCGGCATGATCCTTGCTCGCTCGAGTGAACAAGGTGACGTACGGTTGCTCGCGCACAGCGGCGGCGATCATGCCAACCTGTTGGGGCGTCTTTCCCGCGCAATAGATCGCTTCTGGATAGCCCCGTCGCCTGGTCCGATCGTGATCGAGACGGGCGAACGTTTCGATGGCAGGCCCAGCGCTCGCGGATTCAGTCATGATCTGAATTCAGCAACGGCAGGGTGAATGCGCCGGACTGGATACCGCCAAGATCCAGCGTGACAAATCGGAATCCGGCGCCTCGTACGGCGGCCAGCATCTTAGTCCGGAGCGGATCGGCTACGGCCCGGATCAGATCCCCGGCAGGCAACTCGACTCGGGCGACCTCGTCGTGGTGGCGGACTCTGAGGTCGGCGAATCCTAGCTGCCGCAACGCTGACTCGGCGCGCTCGATCTGGTTCAGCTTGGCCGGCGTCACCGGATGGTGGTGGGGAATTCGTGACGCAAGGCAGGGCGCCGCAGGCTTGTCGGCCACCTGGAGGCCCATGGCACGGGCGACCGTACGCACCGCAAGCTTGGTCATGCCAGCCTCGGCGAGAGGCCGGAGGACGTGATGATGTGCGGCGGCACGCGCACCTGGGCGATCGGGTCGTAGCGCATCGTCGGCGTTCTCGCCGTACGCAATGGCATCCAACTGGTACCTCTGGGCAACCTCATCGTCGATGCGGCTGAAGAGCTCCTCTTTGCAGTAGAAGCACCGATCCGGTCCATTCGCCTGATACTCCGGTCGATCACCTTCGTGCGTCGCGACTTCAATGAGCGGTACGCCCACCTGGCGCGCGACATCATGTGCCGCACTCCGCTCCTCGGCCGCCAGACTTGGCGATACTCCGAGGAGCGCCACGACCCGCTCAGGCCCAAGGGCCTGTGTCGCCAAGGCAAGTAGAACAGAGGAGTCGACGCCGCCGGAAAAAGCGACTCCCAACCGTTGCACCCCGTTGAGCCCGGTCGAGACGGCCGCCACCGCGCGCTCCACGCTCCAGTGCCCGCTCCGACTCACTGCCATCGTCTCAGCGATCGTCATGGCTGACTCCCCTTTCAACTGCCCGCTTCACTCGACCCTAAGTGCGGCGTCGTGCGTCACCATGAGCTGGGTAGCCAGTGCAGTCGTCTGCTCTTCGGTCAATCGGCCATCCGCAGTCGCCACAGTGAAACGGCGCTGGAGCACGGCTCCCTGATGAAGTTCCGCCGGTCGGTCCCAGGCGAGTGCCGAGCCGATGCCTGGATAGTTACGCGCCCGGACGAACCAGGGCTCGCCCGCCGCTGCCGCATCGGGCGCTGCGATGACGATCGTCGCTGGCCCGCTCATCCCCGGCCCTGCCGCGAAGTCGGCGGACCAGGCCAGCCATGGCGCCACGCTTCCCTGGACGGCAACCTCCCCCCGTCCCTGAGCGGTGAATACCTCTATGTTTTCGCAAGCCGGAAACCGCCAGAAGAACCCGCCGTAGCCACCGTCGATGCGCCCCTTACTGCCTGGGGAACCGAGCGTGACGCCGGCGTCGGCGCGGAGGCTCGACTCGAAGTCAAGTCTCCACGTCTCCTTATTCATGGCGGCCCACGCGACGAACCGCTGCTCCCGAATCTGCACCGAGCCGTCGCGGTCGATCCATCGCAACTCCTGAGTGAATGCGTCATCCTGCAGCACAGGCGGCTCGCCGACGATCACCCCGTGATCGTCGAGCAGTACGTAGCCCTGACCGTAGATGTAGGTCGAACCGCCCCAGAAGTTGGTGCCGTTGACGTCGGGTATGGCCATGCCGACTCCGCTGTGCCAGTCGTGGTCGGCCGGATGATTCGCCGTCACGACTACGCCTGCCAGTGTGCGTACGGGGTGCAGAACCGGACGCGGACTGGAGGTAGGAATGGTGCCTCGGCCATCGCGGTACAACGCGACCTCTATCCCCCCGATACGGGCCGGAACGAGTATCCGATCTCGCTCGGAATGCGCCCAACGCACGCCGAGCTCAGCTAATGTCCGGCCGCTCGATGCGGCCTTGACCATCCATCGCTCGACATCCTCAACCACCGCACGCCGATCTTGGCCGTCACCTTCCCATTCGATGGCATGAGGGTCGATTCGAACAGGCTCCTCGGACTTCGCAACTGCTCCGAGTACCCGCATGAACGCTCCGGTGCTGGCCAACGGCACGAGCAGCGGCGTTCCATCTCGGCGGTGGGCCAGCAGGTTCTCGAGCAGATCCACCCGCGTGGTGATCTGCGTACGCGTCTGGCCGGCTACTTCTGTCTCGACCCGATCAGCGGTGTAGGCGAAAGTAGCGCGGCCGCGGCTGCCCTCGATATGTACCTCCGGCTCACGCTCGACGGCTGAGCATAACGTCAGGGCGCAGGTCACCTCGAGACCTCGAGTCGTGCGAATCCTGACCACGGACGTGTCGTCGCTGTCAATGGCATTGGCCCGGTAAAGATCGGTGTCCACCGACTCGACCTCATCAAGTCGGCGGCAGCCGACGACCGCGAGTGCAGTGGCCACCGCATGTGCCAGCGGGTTCGTGGCCACCCCGTCGACGACCGGTCGGCCGTGCAGGCTTCGGCGCCCCGCCCACGGTGAACGGTTCCAGTAGCCGACAGTGCGCGACCATGCGCCCACCGCGCTGACTCTGACCACGGGGCCAATACCGACGGCATCAACCGCCAGCATCTCCAGTGCACGCGAGCCGAGGCTTTGGAAACCGACCTGGACCACGCGCTCGGTTTCCTGCTCGGTCGCGAGAAGCGCGGTGAAGTCCTCCAGCGAGGCAACGGGCGGCTTCTCCAGGTAGACGTCCGCGCCAGACGTCAGTGCAATGTGGGCAAGTCGGAAGTGGTCGCCGATGGGCGCTGCGACGATGACCACGTCCACGGGGCCGACTGCGGCGAGTGCCTCGGTCAGATCGGCGTACAAATTCACGCCGTAGATGGTGGGCGGCTCAATGACGACCCCAGGATCGACAGCTGCGACGAGCTGCACAGCACCCCGCTCTGCGAGTCGGGCGATGCGTTCTGCGTGGACGGCTCCATAGCCGCGAACTCCGACGAGGACCACGCGCGCCGGAGGGGCGGACGAGTCGGAGCGGGCGCCCGTCAACCGCTGATCCTCACGTGATCGCCGGCGATGCAGCGGTGGACAGGCTCAACCCAATCTCCCACTCTTTTCGAGCAATCGTACGATCCCTAGAAAACGCTTTCACAAAGGTACACGATAGGTTCATCCGACAGCCAGCGCATCGACAACAGAGAACGGACCGGACGTGGCAAGCTCGCCTCACACTCGTTCGCGGACTATCGCCGACGTTGCTGCCCGTGCGGGGGTCTCACTGGCCACGGTCTCGCGTGTGATGAACGGTAACCAGTCGGTCGATGAGGCACTGGCCGAGAAGGTTCGAGCTGCCGCGAGCGAACTCAACTACTCCGCCAGCCCGCTCGCCCGCAGCCTGGTCCTCGGCAAGACGAACACGATCGCGATCGTCGTGCCCGACCTCGGAAACCCGACCTTCCACGGTGTGCTGCGAGGTTTGAGTCGCGCTGCTGGGCGCGACGGCTATCACGTCCTGATCGCCGACTCGGCCGAGTCGGTCGCTGAGGAAAAGATCCTCGCCGTCGAGACCCGAAGGCGCTGCGACGGCATCGTGCTGTGCGCGCCGCGCATGACCGAGGCGGATCTCAAACCGCTGCTTGAAGAACTCAAACCTGTCGTGCTCGTAAACCGCGACCCCGGATCAGCCGGTACGCCGGTGGTCGCCGCCGACTACCGGACGGCGTTTGGGGAGTTGCTCGATCTCCTCTACGGCCACGGTCATCGTTCGATGGTTTACCTTGCCGGCGCGCCGCAGAGCGTATCGAACGCCCTGCGGGTCGCGGCGCTTGACAGCTTTCTCGATGATCATCAGGACGTGGCAATCCAGAATCTTCCATGTGGCGTCAGCTTCGCCGACGGCTACGAGGCCGCAGAGCGGGTACTCGCCTCCGCGGCGACCGGGGTGCTGGCGTACAACGATCTCGTCGCGATGGGCTTGATGAGTGCCTTCGGCCAACGCGGCGTGAGCGTGCCTGGACGCATGTCGGTCGTCGGATTCGACGACATCCCATTTGCTCGCTATCTGAACCCTCCCCTGACGACTGCGTCGGTTCCCGTGACCGAACTCGGTGAGCAGGCTTGGCGTCGGATGTGGGACCTGCTGAAGGGCCGCGCGCCTGGCCCTACGATCTTCTTCCGCCCGACGATTGAGCGCCGACGGAGCGCGGGGCCCGTACAACTCAGCGAGTCCGTCCACTGACCACGTCGCCGGCGGAGCCGGACGGCAGGCGTCCGAATCCGATCGCCCGCTACGAGGATTGGCCGGCTGCAGTGCGGTCGGCCGAGCCGTATGTCGGAGCGGAAGCGGGGGCCACGGCATTGGGCCGGGTGCTCGGCCTACGACGGCAGCCCGAGCGTCCCACGGTGCACGAGGAGGGAAGTCAGCGCCTGGATGGCGTCGTCATCCGCCGGCTGCGGTGGTCGGTGGGCTACGGACCAGACACGAGCGCCTGGCTATTGCGCCCGGAAGGCACTCGCCGCAGCCTGCCCGGCATTCTCGGCATGCACTGTCACGGCGGCGTACGCTCCGTCGGCGCCGAGCAGCTGGTCGACCTCGGCGCCGGCTCAAACCCGCGGGCAGCCTGGCTACGGGATGCGTACTACTCCGGTCGTGCACCCGCGAACGAACTGGCTCGTCGGGGCAATGTCGTTCTCGTGCACGACACCTTCTCGTGGGGCAGCCGGCGGTTCGACCTATCGCGTCCTACACCACGGCTCGCGGCGCTGCTGGACGCCCAAAGCGCCCTGTGGCAACAGCAAGGCGTCACTCCCACCGACGACGAGCGGTTTGATTTGGCGTCCGGGCTGCACGAGGACACGTTGGCCAAGGCCGCTGGCGCACTGGGTCAGACGTTCGCCGGCGCGGTACTGACAGACGACCTGGCGGCCTTCGGAGTGCTTGCCGCTGAAGATGGGGTCGATCCCGCGCGACTGGGGACATTCGGCTTCTCCGGTGGAGGCGGCCGCAGTCTGCTGCTTTCGGCGTTGGACCGCCAGGTCGCGGCGTGCGTCGTGAGCTGCATGATGGCGACCTTTGCCTCGCTGGTGCCGACAGAGCTCGACACGCACTCCTGGCTGCTCCACATACCCGGCCTCTGGTCGCTGTCGGACTGGCCTGACCTGACCGCCCTGGGGCGGGCGCGATTCCTGGTCCAGTACCGGGCTGATGACGAGCTTTTTCCGCGCTCCGGGATGGAGCAGGCCCATGATCATCTGCTCCGCCTGCATGCGGGCACCGTGCGCTACCGCGGATCATTCACCCCAGGTGGGCACGCCTTTGATGCCGATATGCAGCAAGAAGCGTGGGCCTTTCTGGCCGAAGCCTGGTGAGCTTGATCAGCTGCTGCCCGGGAGGTTACGCCGCGCCCATTCGTACGCGATCTTGTGCGACTCGAATCGAGAGTCGACGCTCGGTTCGTCGATCTCGATCATGAAATCCCCGTCGTAGTCGTCAGGCAGCGCCGCCAGCACGGCGTCGAAATCGACCACCCCGAGGCCCGGCTCGCACCAGAGCCGCTTGGACGCCGTCAACTCCTGATAGGACCTGACCTCTGACTGCTGCTCGGCTTCGAGGTAGTCGGGGAAGACATCCTTGATGTGAATGCCGCCCAACCGGTCGGCGTAGCGCTTGATGAACGTCGCGGGTTCGATGCCGGCCCACCGGAGATGGCCGGTGTCGGGCCCGAAGCCGATCACGTCCGGACCTAGCTGGTCGAGCAGCGTGACGATCTCCTCCTCGGTCTCGAACACCCCGCCGACATGGGAGTGGTGTAAGGGGCGAAGGCCCTCCGACTGCAGCACCTGGCAGATGATGCCGCAGTTCTCGATGGCTAGGTGCAGCCGATCCCGATCGAGGTCCGCACCCACGGCTGGTCGGGCCATCCGGCCGGGAATGGCCATCGAGGAGATCATGGTCCGATCGAGACCCAGCTCCACCTGGATGGCCGCAAATCGCTTGGCCCGCTCGATCTCCTCGGCGACGTCGATCGTCTCGTCGAACGGGGAGTTGAACAAGCTGAGAGCCGGTGCGAGCCCATAACCACCGATCCAATCAAGGTATTGACGTGCATTCATCCCATCTGGTACGTCGGCTTTCACGGCGGCGAAACCGATCTTGGCGAAATCGGCGAATGCTTCCTGGAACACGGCCGGCGACTTGTCCGTGCGACCGCCTCGGCTCCAGTAGGGAATTGGGTTCACGGCGAGGCGGCGCCCTGTCGGCCTGATCACCCTTCCGACCTTAGATGCGCGGAGTACGGCTGCATAACAAGAGTCGGCACCTGCAACAGGCCGGATCGTACCGTCGCCATGGCCTTGTCGAGGTCTTGCATGTGGAACCGGCGCCCGTAGCGGGCCTCGCTTTCCGCCGCTAGCCGCGTGATGTGTTTGTCTGCGGCAAGGGCGTTCGCTGCTGTGTTGTACACGGTGATCTCGATCTTGTTGGGGCCGCTGCGGAGCGCGTCGGTGATTTCCACCCGGTACGGCGGGGCCCAGGCCATGCCGCAGTCGATGCCGTTGACGCGTACTTTGGCGACCTCGCCCACCGGTCCTCGCACGGCCACCCCGTATGAGGGTCCAGCCAGGCCGTGCTCTGCAGCGTCGCCGTCGAGAACATCGCAGTTGCCGAAGTCGATCAAGGCTCGACCGTCGATGGCATCCACTTCGATGCTGGTCGTATACGTTGCCGCCCCCGAGTAGTGGCGCCTACCGGCCTCGTCCTCCCAGGCGTGCGGTAGGTCAACCGGCTGCGCCCGCTCGTTCCCGTACGCCACCTCCCAAGGACCGCTCAGCGGCTGCCGACTCTCGCCTCGAGCGTCGATTGAGACACTCTTGATCGGCTCCTCGCTCAGCATGATCACCGTTGCTTCGTACGGGTGCAGTGTGAGTTCCATGCCCTCGTTCAGCGCTCCTGCTTGGAGCACTCGGCCCGACAAAGCATCCCATTGCTCATAACTCGACATGGTCGTTCGCGCGACCAGTCCGAACGTCTGAGTCGCGGGGCCGGTGTTGATCACCAGATAGATCTCGGCGTCCGGAGACCGTCGGTGCACAAAGCCAATGTCCGGCGTTGCTGGCGAGATCTCAAGATCGGGCGCGACACCCCCGATCAGCGCATCGCGCAGCCCTTCAGTCTCCACAACGAGTGCGCCAGGCACCTCTGCGGTGGAGTCGATCACGATCACCAAGCCACCCGCGGTGATCACTTCGTCCAGCCAGGTCGCGGTCGAGTCCAAGATCATGGTCGTAGCCGGGACAATGACCGCCCGATACCGGTCCGGTGGTGTCACGGCAAGCGCATCATCATCGATCAGGTCGTAATCCAGCCCCGTCGTGCGGATCGTCGCGGGGATCGCGCTAGGCATCCGCCGAACTGCCTCCCGCCAGGTGTTCAGCGAGCCGCCCTGCGCCCGGCCCATGATCGCGAACAAGTCCTCGTTGGGCACGTACACCGCGATGTCGGCCACCGGTTCGCCTTGCTGCAGCAGCCAGCACAGCCGGCTGAGGTACTTGGTGAACTCGGGCATCGCAGGCCACCACGGGTTACGGTCGTCGAGCGCGCCGGCAGCGTAGAAGAACCAGCCCAACCCTGGAGCGTCGGCCGGCGAGTAAGGCCAGCCATGCCCGACGAGTTGGTTGACGCCATTGAGGAAGTGCTCGTGCGCCTCGCCCTTCAGGTCCAGCGGGTTCGCGCGGAACGAAGGTGAGTGCACCCAGGTCCAGACCTCGGCGGAGACGGCCACACGCCTGTAAAGGTGTGCGGCTGAGGACGCCCAGCGGGTCTCGGTGATCCTCCGCCAGCCCCAGCCCTCCCCCTCGAACAGGTCCGCGAACCGGTAGCTGCTGATCGTGGCGGGCGGTGTCCCATAGCTCTGGATCCGGAACGGCACGCCGCGTTCGGAGGCCCAGCGTTGGCACGTGCCGACGAAGTTCTCCTCATACAGCTCGGCCAGGGTGCGGTGGTAGCCGGCGCGGATTCGGGCTGCGTCCGGCCCATCGACAGCGAGCCGATACAGCACCGGAAGGAGGTCGTAGCCGCGCCGCCGGGCAAACTCCGCCGGCAAACTCGGCGTCCAGTCGCTGCCGTACACCTCGAGGCTGTCGCAGAAGACCGATCCCACCAGCTCTGCGGGAACGGCGTTCAGCATCGGGTTTCCGACCGCCCGCAGGTGCGCATCTGCGGCCGCCGCGGAGTAATGATCAAACACGAGACCCTCCGCTCCGGCAGCCGCTCGCTTGACGTTTTGCCCGGTGAGGCGGGCGTACGCCAGCAGCACAATCCGGGGACCATCGCCGCCCTCGATGATCACCTGACCGTCCACGACGGGCAGCCGCTCATATGACTCCGGCAGCTCTTGTAGTGAACCGGCGCCGACGTATGCGGCAACCAGATCATCGCCTGGCCAGGGTGAAACCACAGGAACCTGCAGCGATCCCGGCCCGATCTCGCGTCGCTCCCAGTGCAGCTGCCGGGCGGCCAGCTCCGTCGAAATGTGCGGACCGCCGAAGGACCAGCCGCTACCGAGCGTGAGGTCGAAGCTAAGGCCCTTTTCGCGCGCCCGTTCGGCGGCGAAGCACAGGTCGGCCAGAAAGACCTCCGAACCGAACTCGGTAGTGGCCGTCACCAGCGGATAGACGTACGCCACCTCGACTCCGCCGATTCCGGCGTCGGCCATAGCAGTGAGTTCGCGCTCAAGCTCCTCTCGCGTCACCGAAGGACCGAACCACCACCAGCGCATCCGAGGCGCGCCGCTCGGCGGCGGCTTTGCAAACCCTGCGCGGAGATCGTCGATTCCAGGCATAGAGGACATGGTTAAGCATGGCGCG
>DATLQP010000205.1:0-4731 GCA_035535155.1 Propionibacteriaceae bacterium | reverse complement strand
TCAGAACTTGACGCCTCCGCCCGCGGCTCAGCAGTCGGCTCCTCGCTCGCGGAACCAGTCGTTGCCTTCGGCGTCGGCTTTTTGGCCGGTTCCTTCTTCTTGGTCTCTGACCCGTTGCCGGATGTGCCTTCGCTGACTTGTTGGAACGTGGTCCCCTGACCACCGGATAGAGCATTCCCGGTAACCAGCTCGAACGTGGTCAGCGCTACGGCCGCAATGCCGAATGTGACGAGAGCTACGACAAGAATCCGCTTCCAATTCAGCTTGGGACCGCGGGGCTTTTGATTGGGATCGGGTTCCGGCGCAACCAGGTGACTGCGCTGCCCTGCGATGTGGCCCTCGCTGTCTGGAACGATCTCCATGACGGTGGGCTCTTTCACCTCATTCGGCTCGCCGGTCCAGAACACGGTCTTCACCTTGTCGCGGGTACGACGCAGGGATGCCGTATACAACGAGCCAGCGATCGCTGCGACGATGCTGGCGAGCGCGGCGCCGATCACGGTGCCCGCTGCACTCAGTTGGGAGCCCAAAGCGGCTGCAGTCATAGCGGCCAGCGCGCCGCCAACGATCTGTGTAACTGAGAACTCGAAGTGGCTTTTCTTGGATTTGTCGTCGCCTTGTTGATTGCCGATCGCAGATTCACTCGTACGATTCGGCAGTCTTTGATGTGTGCTCATGTCCTCGTTGGGTCTACTCGGGCGCTCAATGACCGTCGGACGGTCTCGTCCAGACGCGTCAACACCTACTAGTTCCGGATCGTTGTCAGGTTCTACGAAGAGTGAGCAATCACACACCCCGCGCGGACGGTGACACGAAGGCCAGCCGCCGTAGGTCTACACAGCCTCGTTGCGTCTGCCTAGGTTGCGCAGTTGTGCAGACCGTGAGGAACCACCGTATATGTGGGTTCTCGAGAAAGGGAAGGCGGGTTCAGCAAGTGGGACAACCGAAGCAACATGCCCGCGCCCCGCAACTCGGAGGAGAAGCGGGGCGCAGCTTTTGGACCGATTACTTGGCCAGGTGGTGCTCTTCCTCATCAGCTTCAATGGCGTGATGTTCACCATTGCCCTCGTCGAGGTGCATTGGATGCAGGTGGTGATGTGCAGCCTCTTCGATTTCGGCCCGGGTGGGCCGGCGCAGCGTGTCGATGAAGTAGAAGCGAGTTGCCTTACGGCGGAGCTGTTCGGACTTGATCTCCTTCTCCGACATCCCGTCGACCTCGGCCACCGGCAGCAGTGCGGGAAGGTCTTCGTGCTGGGTCAGCGCGAACGCCTCGCTCTCACTGATCGGTCGGTGCCGTTCGGAGTATTTACCTGAAGGCGCGCGGTCGATGACACCGGACTCGGCGCCGTGCAGCATCCGGTCGTGATCGGCGTGTTGGAGTCCGATGCAGATCCGCTTGGTGAGCAAGAACGCAATCACCGGTGCCACGAACACTGCTACCCGCAGGAAGTAGGTCACCGAATTCAGCGAGACGTGGAACTGGGTAGCGACCAGGTCGTTGCCGCCGCCGATCCACAACATTGCGTAGCATGTCATCGCTGCAACGCCGAAGGCGGTGCGCGTGGGGTTGTTGCGGGGGCGGTCGAGAACGTGATGCTCAGACTTGTCGCCGGTGACCCAGGACTCCACGAAGGGATAGATGGCCATAATGCCAAAGAACAGGGTCATCACCCCGATACCGGGTAGGAAGACGTTCCACGACCACGTCGTCGAGCCAATGTGCCATTCCCAGTTCGGCATGATGCGAATGGCGCCCTCGACAAAGCCCATGTACCAGTCGGGCTGGGAACCTGCGGTGATCTCGGCCGGGTTGTACGGTCCGAACACCCAGACGGGGTTGATCTGCATTGTCGCGCCCATCAAGGTCAGGACGCCGAAGACGATGAGGAAGAACCCGCCGGCTTTGGCTGCGTAGACCGGGAAGACCGGGTAACCGACGACATTGCCAGCCGTCCGACCCGCGCCGGGGTACTGAGTGTGCTTGTGGTAAACCACCAGGGCCAGGTGGGCCGCGATCAGTCCGAGCAGGATTGCCGGGACGAGCAAGATGTGCACCATGTAGAGCCGTGGGACGATCAGCTCGCCTGGGAACTCACCACCGAAGACGAAGAACTCGGCCCATGTTCCGATCAGCGGGATCGACCGGATGAGTCCGTCAACGAACCGCAGGCCGGTGCCTGACAGCAGGTCGTCTGGCAGGGAGTAGCCGGCGAAGCCTTCGATGAGCCCAAGGCTGAGCATGGCGACGCCGATGAGCCAATTGATCTCACGCGGCTTGCGGAACGCGCCAGTGAAGAAGATGCGAAGGCTGTGGGTGAGCATTGCGGCGACGAACAGCATGGCCGCCCAGTGATGCATCTGGCGAAGCAGCAGACCGCCGCGAATGTCGAAGGAGAGGTTCAGGGTCGAGGCGTACGCATCCGACATCCGAAGCCCGCGCAGCAGCTCGTAGGTGCCCTGGTATTCGACTTCGGACATCGATGGCTTGAACCAGATGGTCAGAAAGACGCCGCTTAACAACAAGACGATGAACGAGTACAGCGCAATCTCGCCGAGAAGGAACGACCAGTGGTCCGGGAAGACCTTCCGAAGGAACGGACGACTTAGGCCGGCCAGACCGACCCGATCGTCGAGCCATTTGGTGGGCCCAGAGGCCAGCTTGAAAACCGGTCCAAGCTCTTTCTTGGGAGTCTCGGCCCTGACTGCAGTTTCGTCAGGCACTGTCTCGGCTGGCTGAGCCATCAGTTATCGC
This sequence comes from Propionibacteriaceae bacterium, assembly GCA_035535155.1. GTDB lineage: Bacteria > Actinomycetota > Actinomycetes > Propionibacteriales > Propionibacteriaceae > Microlunatus. The sequence goes on along the minus strand of DATLQP010000205.1, from coordinate 1,979 downwards.
CTTCTTCACAATCATTACGGAGAATCATGGCGCGAGTCACGTTCAAAATAGCTCGGTCCAGGCGGAACGAGAAAGCCGCGTTGGGCGACGATGTAACCCTCGGAATCAATAGCGATCGGCAATTGCGGCAAAGGACGCGCCGCTGGCCCGAAGACCACCTTTCCTGCGTCCCCGAGGTCGAAGGTGGACTGGTGACACGGGCACAGCAGGTGGTGGGTCTGCTGCTCCCAGAGGCTGATCGGGCAGCCGACGTGGGTGCAGATCTTGGAGTAGCAAAGGATCCCGCCGATATTCCAGCCTTCGCGGGAAGGGGGGATTGTGATGGTGTTCGGATCCATCCGCACAACGATGACCGCCGCCTTGGCCCTCTCGATCTGGAACTCAGCACCCTCGAGGTCTTGGAGGTTCGCGGGCTCGCCGTTGATCAGCTGTCCGATCTCGACACTCTCGGGCTTGATCGGCTGGAAGGTCACGTCGTTCACCACGCGAACGCCCGGCGCCCAGATGGTCCTCTCGATGGTCTCTGCGCGCTTCTTCTTGGTTGGCCATGGGCCCAGATCGGCAAGCCCGACGAGCATCGGCAGCAAGATCGTGGCCAAAGCGGCAAGCAGGGTGCGTCCGATGATCTTCCGCCTGGTGAGCTTGGCCTCGTCGACGACCTTGTCCAGCTCGGTCACCACGTAGTTCTTGTCGTCGTCGCTGGACGAGGCGCCGTGCCGATAGTCGATCATCTCCTTGTCGTCCATCAGCTTGCGAGCCCATTGCACGGCGCCAACGCCGAGGAAAAGTAGGGCAAGGCCGAAGGTCAAACCAAGGAGGAGGTTTCGGGTGTTGGCGCGCAGCGGCCCGAAGTCGAGATAGGAGTCTCCAGGCACGGCGAAGTAGACGACGGCGAATCCGATCGACAGAACCGGCACCAAGCCGAAGAACGTGGCGACCTGGCGGGTGGCCCGATCGGCAGCCTTCTCATCGACGTCGGTAAGCCGCGGCAGGTGTGGTTCCAGACCGGGGTCCGGAACGGGGTAGCGCTCCTGGTCGACTGTCGCAATATCGGTACCGGGGCGGCCGTGGGCTGTGTCCTCACTCACTTGGCTTTCACCCCCTTGGTTGCGATCCACATAGCGAAGAAAATCAGGCTACCCAGACCGATGATCCAGGCCCAGAGGCCTTCACTCACCGGGCCGAGGCCAGCGAGACCAAAGCCACCGTCAGTTGGTCGCGCATGGAGGGCCTCGAGATAGCCGATGATGGCCCGCTTGTCGTCGGGCTTTAGCACCTCGTCATCGAAGACGGGCATCTGCTGCGGCCCGGTCAACATCGCCAGATATATCCGCTCGGGGTCCAAACCGATCAGCGGCGGCGCGTACTTGCCGCCAGGGAGTGCGCCACCCGCACCTTCGAAGTTGTGGCAGGCGGAGCAGTTGGTACGGAACAGCTCGCCGCCACGTCCCAGATCCTCTGCGCTCAGGTTTGCGGTGTCGTACTGGGCGGGATCCGGGATGGCCGGGCCGGGACCGAGTGAGGCCACGAACGCCGCGAGCGCGGCAATCTCCTCGTCTGAATAGAGGTTGGGCTTCACCGGGGCCTGTGGTTCGGGCTTGGCCATCGGCATCCGGCCTGTGCTCACCTGAAAGTCGACCGCGGCGGCTCCGACGCCGGCGAGCGGCGGTCCTTGAATAGTGCCATTGATCTGACCTTCGCCATTCAGCCCGTGACAGGATGCGCAGCCTACGGCGAACAGTGCCTTACCTTCGGCGATCTGCTGGCTGTTTCCCGTGTCGGCCGACACCTGGGCCGGCGGAGCAATGATCGTGTAGAGGGCGCCCATCATAAAGAGCCCGGACACCAGGAGCAGGGCCTTGGCTGCTGGGTGCCGGCGCCGTGAAGACAGGAGTCGCACGCGGGTCCCTCTCGTGTCTTTAATGCACTGTTGTGGGGCCAAACATATATTCAGTTCATATTCAGTTGTCCGGGCCCGA
>DATLQP010000204.1:0-5621 GCA_035535155.1 Propionibacteriaceae bacterium | reverse complement strand
AGTTGGGGCCAGCTCGGCCGCATCTGGGGTGGTGCGACGGTTACGGCCGAAGAGGCCAACAGCAGCACAACCTGCGCCGTGATGATCGAGTCGGCCGCCGCCCTGCAATCGGTGGAGGAGATCGCCGCGGTCGACGGTGTTGATCAGCTGTTCGTCGGGCCGTACGATCTCTCGCTCACCTTGGGTACGACGGTGGCTGCGCTGCTGGATGACGACTCGGAGTCCAGCCCGCTGACCCGAATCGTGCAGGCCGCGACGACGTACGGACGAATCGTAGGTGGCTTCGCCGGAACCCCTGAACTTGCCGAGCGCTTCCGGGAACGGGGCATCTCATGCGTCGCGGTGGCAAGTGACCTCTGGATCACTGCCGAAGGCGCCCGCGCAGCCCTCCGCCGTGCGACGGCGGTTTGACCCGGTTGGGAGCGGCCGCGTACCCTGGACCCTCGGTGCGCACACTTGGGCGTGCGCTGATGTGTGCCCTCAAACCTTTTGTGTTGCACACCCAATCAGACAGCTAGAGAGAGCAGGTCAGGCGTGTACGCGATCGTGCGGAGTGGCGGCCGCCAGCACAAGGTCGCCGTCGGCGATGTGCTCGAGGTTGACCGCCTTGAGGATGCGGTCGGTTCCACAGTCAGCCTGACGCCGCTGCTGGTGGTCGACGGCGAGGCTGTCACCTCGGATGCCTCGGCGCTCGACTCGGCATCGGTGACCGTTGAGGTGCTTGCTGAGATCAAGGGTCCTAAGATCCGCATCCTGAAGTTCAAGAACAAGACCGGCTACCGCAAACGCCAGGGTCACCGGCAGCGGTACACCAAGATCAAAGTCACAGACATCAAGAGCTGAGGCGACGATATGGCACACAAGAAGGGCGCATCCTCGACGCGCAACGGTCGGGACTCCAACGCTCAGCGGTTGGGCGTCAAGCGGTTCGGCGGCCAGCTGGTGAACGCGGGCGAGATCATCGTCAGGCAGCGCGGCACCCACTTCCACCCTGGCGACGGCGTCGGCCGCGGAGGCGACGACACGTTGTTCGCGCTGGTGGCGGGACATGTTGAGTTCGGTACTCGACGCGGACGCCGGGTTGTCAATGTGACGCCTAGCGGGTCTGATTCTGTGTCCAATTTTTCCCGGCCAGCCGAGGCCACCTCGGCGAAGTAGCCAGCACAAACAAAAGCCGAAAAAGGGTGGTCCAAGCATCTGGGCCGCCCTTTGCGCGTTGTAGATCATCGAGAGGAGGCTTGCGTCGTGGCGATCCCTACTTTTGTGGACGAGGTCACCTTGCACGTGTACGGCGGCCACGGCGGCAACGGCTGCGCCTCCATTCATCGCGAGAAGTTCAAACCCCTCGGCGGCCCTGACGGCGGCAAGGGTGGCGACGGCGGCTCGGTGATCCTTAGCGTTGACCCTGGTCTGACTACCCTGGTTGGCTACCATCGGCAGGCTCACTGGCGCGCGACCAGCGGCCAGCCGGGTCGGGGCGACCATCGCAACGGTGCTCGAGGTGAGGACGTCATCCTCTCGGTGCCCAATGGCACTGTGGTCATCGATGCCGATACCGGCGAGCAAATCGCGGACTTGACGGCTGATGAGACTCAACTGATCGTCGCACAGGGGGGTCGCGGCGGTCTTGGCAACGCAGCCCTTGCCTCGCCGGCGCGAAAGGCTCCAGGGTTCGCCTTGCTCGGCGAGGAAGGTGCGAGCCGGACGATCACGTTGGAGCTCAAGGTCATCGCCGATATCGGGCTGGTGGGTTTACCAAGCGCCGGAAAGTCTTCTTTGGTTGCTGCCATCTCCCGTGCTCGGCCCAAGATCGCGGATTATCCCTTCACCACGCTGGTGCCCAACCTGGGGGTGGTCGTTGCCGGCGATGTCAGCTTCACGGTTGCTGACGTGCCGGGCCTGATTGCGGGAGCTAGTGAGGGACGCGGTCTCGGCTTCGACTTCTTGCGCCACATCGAACGCTGCGCCGCGATTGTCCATGTGATCGACTGCGCCACCTATCAGCCCGGCCGGGATCCGATAACTGATCTTGATGTCATCGAAGCCGAGCTCAAAGCGCGCGGCGGCCTGGAAGATCGGCCGCGGCTCGTGGCTTTGAACAAGATTGACATTCCAGATGCGCAGCAGGTCGCCGAGTTCGCTATCGGCGACTTGCGCGATCGCGGACTGCAGGTCTTCCCGATCTCCACCAGGAGCGGGCGAGGCCTGCACGAGTTGATCTACGCGATGGCTCAGCTGATCACGGCTCGACGGGCCGCCGAACCGCCGCCACCGCCGGCGCGGATCGTCATCCGGCCCAAGCCAATCGATGATCAGTCCGTATTCACCGTGCAACGCGACGGCGAACTATGGCGGGTACGCGGCGACAAGCCCGAGCGGTGGGTAAGGCAGACCGACTTCGCCAACGCCGAGGCTGTCGGTTATCTGGCCGACCGATTGCATCGGATCGGGATCGAAGATCGATTGCTTGAGCTCGGCGCGCAGCCTGGCGATGGGGTCGCCATCGGCGGCGAGAACGCGGTGATCTTCGACTTCGCACCCCAAATTGACATCGGCGCGGAGATCCTCAGCTCTCGAGGCGATGATCAGCGCTTGAACAAGGAAAGACCTGCAGCACAGCGGCGGCGGGAGAAGGATCAGGCGTATCACGCATCGGAGCAGCTGGACGAGGCCGACGGTGATGGCCATGCGACAAGCTCAGAGGAGATCCGGGCGGACTCTGGCGGTGGCGATGCGTGACGAACTGGCCGAGGCGCGCCGGGTGGTCGTCAAGGTCGGCTCGTCGTCGCTGACGACCACCGAAGGCGGCATCGACCCACAACGGATCGAGCAGCTGGTCGGCGTACTGGCGCGGGCACGGCTTGCGAGTCGGGAGATTGTGCTTGTCTCGTCGGGTGCCATTGCAGCGGGGCTGTCACCCCTAGGGCTCAAGTTCCGCCCCCGTGATCTAGCAACTCAGCAGGCAGCTGCATCGGTCGGTCAAGGCCTCTTGATGGGTCACTACACCCAACTGTTCGACGGGTACGGGCTCGGAGTCGGCCAGGTGCTGCTTACCGCCGACGATGTCACGCGCCACTCGCACTATCGCAACGCCTATCGGACCTTCGGCCGCCTGCTCGAGCTCGGCGTGGTGCCGATCGTCAATGAAAACGACACAGTCGCGACACACGAGATCAGATTCGGTGACAACGATCGGCTGGCCGCACTGGTGGCGCATTTGGTGCACGCGAACCTGCTGGTGCTACTCAGCGACGTCGCGGCGCTCTATACCACCAACCCGGCCAAGCCGGGGGCTCGCAAGATCACGGACGTGTCGGGCGAGACTGATCTGGTCGGTATCGATGTTGCCGCGCGCGGCACTGCGATAGGCACCGGCGGCATGGTGACCAAGATCGATGCGGCACGGATAGCTACATCGGCCGGAATTCCGGTCGTGCTGACGACCGCCGAGCAAGCTGAGGCGGCACTGGCCGGCCACGAGGTGGGCACCCTTTTCCATCCCACAGGTCGACGGCGTCCGACCAGGCTGCTGTGGCTGCGGCACGCCAGCGATGCTCGCGGCACGCTCATTCTTGATGCGGGAGCCGTGCGCGCGCTGACACAGCGCAACGCCTCCCTGCTTCCGGCCGGCATTACGGACGTGCACGGCCAGTTCTCCGCGGGCGAGCCGGTGGAGCTGGTCGGGCCGGATGGATTGGTCGTCGCTCGTGGCCTGGTCAACTACGACTCAGACGAACTGCCAGCCCTGCTCGGACGTAGCACTCGCGACCTCGCAGCAGAGCTGGGTGCAGGCTATGACCGTACGGTCGTGCACCGGGACGCGCTCGTCATCATTGAAAACGTCGAGAGCAACGTCTAAGTCCACTCTGCAGAAAGGACGGCAACACTATGCACACTCGAACCCTTGGCAGCAGCGGTCTCGAAGTCTCCGCGATCGGTCTGGGCTGCATGGGCTTCAGCCAGAGCTACGGCCCGGCCGGCAGCCACGAGGACGCGATCGCGCTCATCCGCGCCGCTGTCGACCGCGGCGTCACCTTCTTCGACACCGCCGAAGCCTACGGCCCCTGGGTCAACGAGGAGCTCGTCGGAGAGGCCCTCGCGCCGTACCGCGGCCAGGTCCTCATCGCGACGAAGTTCAACATGCTCTTCGACGACACCGGCAAGGCGCTCGGGCAGATCAGTCGGCCCGAAGAGGTCCGGGCAGCCGCTGAGGGATCACTGCGTCGTCTCGGCCTGGACACGCTCGACCTGTACTACCTACATCGGGTGAACCCAGAGGTGCCGATCGAGGACATCGCCGGTGCCGTCGCCGATCTGGTCAGCGGGGGCAAAGTGCAACATTTCGGGATGTCGGAGGCCGCTGCCCGGACGATCCGCCGTGCCCACGCCGTCCAGCCGGTCACCGCCATCCAAAGTGAATATTCCCTGTGGTGGCGCCGACCCGAAGAGGAGGTGCTAGCGACGTGCGAGGAGCTTGGCATCGGGTTCGTCCCCTACAGCCCGCTCGGCAAGGGCTTCCTCACCGGCACCATCGACCAGAGCACGAGCTTTGCCGACGACGACATCCGCACCACCATTCCGCGGTTCACCGCGGAGGCACGGGAGGCCAACCGCACCTTGGTCGATCTGATCACGGCGATCGCCGACCGCAAGGGCGCCACCTCCGGGCAGATCGCAATCGCTTGGCTGCTGGCGCAGAAGCCGTGGATCGTGCCGATCCCCGGCACCCGCAAGCTCCATCGCCTCGAGGAGAATATCGGCGCCGCCGACGTTGAATTGACTGACGCCGACCTTGCCGAGATCGAGGCCGCCGCCTCTGCCGTCACCGTGCAGGGCGGCCGCTACTCCGACGCCGCCGAACGTGCAACGAATCTGTGATGACCACGCTCTTCTTTGATCAGTTCGACAGCCAGGTGGGCGTGATCGGCATCCTTGCTGGGCCCGACGGCGTACGCGAGGTGGGGTGGCGCCTGGACCCGCGCGGCGCCTCCATCGAACCCGATGAGATGGTTCAGCGAGCACTCGGACAGCTCCGGGAGTACTTCGCCGGACAGCGACGAGAATTTTCGCTACCTCTCGACCTGCCGCCGATGGAGCCGGTGACGGAGGCGGTCCTGCGAACGCTTGCCACAGTCGGCTACGGAAAGACGATCACCTACGGCAAACTGGCTGCGCTGAGCGGCACTGGGGTCCCGGCCCGCGCAATCGGAGAGATCATGGCGGCCAACCCGGTGCCCATCATCATCCCGTGTCATCGTGTCGTGGCGAGCGATGGACTTGGCGGGTACTCCGGTGGCGAGCCTGGCCGCGAGCTGGAGACCAAGCGCTGGCTGTTGGAGAACGAAGGCGCTCTACCACCTGCACTGGTCTAGCGTGACATCGCGATAATTCGTGACATGGCGACCACAGCTTCCAAAACTGGCTGCGTCGTCGTCGGTGGCGGGCCGGCCGGCCTCGTGCTTGGCCTCATCCTGGCCCGTGCCGGCGTACGGACGACTGTGCTGGAAAAGCATGCCGACTTTCTTCGCGACTTTCGCGGCGACACCGTGCACGCGTCGACGCTCACCCTGCTGGACGAACTGGGGCTAGGGGAGCAGTTCACGAATCTTCCTCCTCGCTGG
>DATLQP010000203.1:0-11105 GCA_035535155.1 Propionibacteriaceae bacterium | reverse complement strand
TGGCGAACCGGCCTGGCGTGAATCAGCCCGGGGCGATCATCGCTGACCGCCGGACGGGCTTCCGCTGTGGTTGTCATGACGTCGGGTTTACAGCGAAGTCAGAGATAGCGCCCTGCTCAACGCCCCACTTCTCGAGAGCCGCCTTGTAGGCGCCGTCCTTGTCGATCTCTTTGAGCGCCTCGACGATCGCCTGTGCGAACTCCGTCTCGTCCTTGGGGAGCACATAGCCGTATGGGGCGGCCTCGTAGATGTCACCGAGCGCCTCGAGTTTTCCGCCGGCTTGCTTCACCGCGTATGCGATCACCGGGGAGTCGGCCAGCATGGCGTCCGCCTTGCCGCTGACGACGGCGGCAGTAGCTTGGCTCTGGTCCTTGAACGACAAGATGTTGATCTTGTTGCTGCCGCACTTCTTCTGTCGCACCGGAAGATCATCGGTCTCTTGAACCGTGTTGCTCTGGACGGCGATGTTCTTCCCGCAGGCATTGTCAGCGTCGATCCCCTTGGGGTTGCCCTGGGCCGTCGCCCACTGGGTGCCCGCGCTGAAGTAGCTGACCATGTTGACCTGCTTCATGCGCTCAGGGTTGATGGTGAAGGACGAAATTCCCATGTCGTACTTGTTGCCATTGACGCCGTTGATGATGCTGCCGAAGTCGGCCGGGTGCCACTCGGCCTTGACCCCGAACTTGGACGCGACCGCATTGAATACATCGACGTCCATGCCCTGCACGGTCTTGCCGTCGCCGGCCAAGAACTCGTTGGGAGCGTAGCTGGCGTCGACCCCGATCTTGATCACGCCAGCATTCTTGATGCTCTCGGGCAGTTTGCTGGCAAGGTCCGCGTTCTGGCTGACCGAGACCGACGGGGCACTACTACCGCCGCCGCCAGGCTCCCCGCTCAATGAGCTCGAGCCACAGGCGCTCAAAGCCAATGCGGCGACTGAGGCTGCAACCACCCCGAGCTTGATCCGGACATTCATGTGTGCTGCTCCCTTCCAATCCAGGTCCTCGTGAACCTGGCCTGATTGCGCATGTTCACCGCTCTTGTCAGCGGCGGAATGGGTCCTGAGGACAGAGTGATCCTTGCACGCGCCGCCTGAGTTTGATCGGTGGCGGTCGGTTTGGAATCACATCGAAACGATTATCTACAGCTCACTTGAGGCGCTGGGCACCGGCGGATGGAACGGCCGTAAAGTGCATCGGCTGGCCGTATCCGGCGGCGGCGAACCTTCGGGTCATCTCGTGCCCGATCCGATCGGTTTCCCCGGCCACGACAAGCGCAATGATGCAGCCGCCGAAACCGCCACCGGTCATCCGAGCGCCAAGCGCTCCGGAGGCGCGGGCCGTCTCAACGGCGAGATCCACCTGCGGCACCGTGATCTCAAAGTCGTCGCGCATCGACTCATGGGAGGCGTCGAGCAGTGGCGCCAGGTCGGCGATTCGGCCTGCCCGCAGAACGTCGACCGCCTCCAGCACTCTTGCGTTTTCGGTAACCACATGGCGTACCCGCCGCCGGATCACGGGATCGGGAAGCTGATCCAGGGCCGCGTCGAGGTTGATGACGTCCCGCAACGCTGGTACGCCGAGCAGGTGCGCGGCCTGCTCGCAGCTAGCCCGCCGCGCGGCGTATTCGCTGTCGACCAGTGCATGCGGTGTCTTCGTATCCAGCACCAGGACCTCCAAATCGGCGCTGGCCGTGTCGAATCGAACCTGCTCGGCCGCTTCGGTCCGGCAATCAAAGAACAGTGCATGGCCCGCGGTGCACAAGGTGGAGGCCGCTTGGTCCATCAGTCCGGTCGGAGCACCGACAAAGTCGTTCTCCGAACGTCTCGCCAGCTTCGCCCGGTCCAAAGCGGCTATATCCAAGTCGTTGAGGTCAGCGAGCGTGGCCAGCACGGCACACTGCAGCGCGGCCGAGGATGACAAGCCGGCGCCCTCGGGCACATCCGATGTCAGCACCAGGTCCGCCCCGCCGATCCGATGCCCGGCCTCTTCAAGGGCCCACACGATGCCTGCGACGTAGGCTTGCCAGCCTGTCATTCCCGGTCGCAGATCGGCGGCGCGAAAGATCTTGGTCGACCGATTGTTGAGGGACGTGACGCTCCAGCTGCCATGATCATGACGTGGAGCCGCGGCGATCAGGACGCGTTGGGCGAGCGCAAACGGCAGCACGTAGCCGTCGTTGTAGTCGGTGTGCTCGCCGATCAGGTTGACCCGACCGGGAGCAGCCCAGACGCCGGCTGGCTGCCGACCGGTCCCAGCACGGAACGCGTCGACCAGGGCGCCGGCGTCGTTGCTCACCTCACGCACTGTATCGACCAAAGCAGGCCGACCACATCACCTCGCGAGCACGCCGCCATAGGGTGAAGTCATGTTGGCGGCCTACGCTGTCCGGTCGGATGCAGAGTCGCCCTTGGACGCCCTTGTTGTCGATGAGATCGAGCCGCCGAGCGTGCCGGAGGGCTGGGTGCCGGTGCAGGTAAAGGCCGCCGCTCTGAACCGTCACGATGTGTGGTCGCTTCGCGGGGTCGGGCTGCCAGCCGACCGGCTACCTATGATCCTCGGATGCGATGCGGCGGGTGTCACCGATGATGGTCGCCAGGTCATCGTGCATGCAGTGATCAACTCCCCAGACTTCGTGGGATCCGATGCCACCCATGACAGCGAGCGGTCACTGCTCTCCGAGCGATATCCCGGCACGTTTGCGACGCAGGTACGGGTGCCGGCGGCCAATCTGGTCGACAAGCCATCCGAGCTGAGCTTCGCCGAGGCGGCGTGCCTCCCGACGGCTTGGCTGACCGCGTACCGGATGCTCTTTAGCCAGTCGGGAGCCAGGCCAGGCGACACAGTCTTGATTCAGGGCGCCGGCGGGGGCGTGGCAACTGCGCTGATCGCGCTTGCCCGGCATGCCGGGATGCGGGTGTGGGTCACCTCGCGCGATGAAGCCCGCGGCGCGCGAGCCGTCACCCTTGGTGCCCATCGGGCCTTTCCCGCCGGCGCCCGCCTTCCGGAGCGAGTCGACGCCGTGATGGAAAGCGTTGGTGCTGCCACCTGGTCGCATTCGATCAATGTCTTGAAGCCAGGCGGCACGCTGGTGATCTGCGGTGCGACCTCTGGCGACAATCCGCCCAAGGCGGAGCTCACCAAGATCTTCTTCAAACCACTTCGAGTGATCGGGTCGACGATGGGTACCCGGGACGAGCTGATGTCGCTGACGCGCATGCTGGTGACTACCGGGCTGCGGCCGCATATCGACCGAACGCTGCCTTTGGCGGATGCCGCGGCAGGCTTTGCGATCATGATCGCCGGTGATCATTTCGGCAAGATCATCTTTGAGCCATGAGTTGATCGCCGCAGCGATTTCTCGACGCTATCCTCGGCGACGCGATGCAGTGCTCATGACTAGACGAAAAGTGGTCAACGACGACAAGCGCCTGGCCAACCTCGATGTCGTCCATGACGACTTTCGACGAGAGCTGGCTACTCGTCCTCCTCATCGAGACGGGCGAGCCATGTCGCCAGTCGCTCAACAGGAGTCTCGAACTCCGGGTGCAGGTCGACGAAGGCGCGTAGCTGATCCGCCAGCCAGGCAAGGGTCACCTGATCATCGCCGCGGCGTGCTTGCAGCTCCTCGATACCTCGATCCGTGAAGTACATGAACGGTTCCGTTAGGCGAAAGCTGCCTCCATCAGGGCACGCTGCTGTTGCACGTGAACAGACGCCGATCCAACCGATGGAGCCGAGGACTCCGGTCGAGTGACCTGGGTCAGCCGCCAGTTCTTGCCGGGGTCGGCTTCCGCCAGCCGCTGCGGCAGGTTCAGCGCCATGAAGGGCCACGCCCCCTGGTTGGCCGGCTCGTCTTGCACCCAGCGCAGCTCGTTTACACCGTCGAGGCGTCTGAGCTGTTTGACGAGGTCCTTTGCTGGGAGCGGGTACAGCCGCTCCACCGAGATGATTGCGACCTGGCCGTCCTTGCCGGCCTGGCTGCGGGCGTTCACCAAGTCCCAACGAATCTTCCCCGAGCAGAGCAGCACCGAGGTGACCTTGCTCGGGTCTTCGATGGTCGAATCGCCGAGTACCGGCTTCCAGGACCCCTGAGTGAAGTCCGACGGCTGGGAGACCGCAAGTTTGTTGCGCAGCATCGACTTCGGGGTCAGGACGATCAGTGGCCGATGGAGCTCACCTAACGCCTGCTGTCGAAGCATGTGGAAGTAGTTCGCCGGGTTCGAAGGCTGTGCAACGGTGAACGCATCCTCGGCGGCCAGCTGCAGAAAGCGTTCGAGCCGGGCGGAGGAGTGGTCGGGACCCTGGCCCTCGTAGCCGTGCGGCAACAGGAGTACGACACCGGATTGCTGAGTCCACTTAGCCTGACCCGAGACGATGAACTCATCGATGATCGTCTGTGCGCCATTGCCGAAGTCACCGAACTGAGCCTCCCAGAGCACCAGTGCCTCCGGACTCGCCACCGAATAGCCGTACTCGAAACCCATCGCCGCGTACTCGCTGAGCAGGGTGTCGAAGACGTGGAATTTGCCCTGGTTCTCATCCAGATGCTTGAGCGGCACCCATGACTCGCCGGTCTTCCGGTCAACGATGGAGGCGAAGCGCTGCACGAAGGTGCCGCGTCGGGTGTCCTGGCCGGTGAGCCGGACAGTACGACCGTCCAGAAGCAATGAGCCAAAAGCCACGATCTCGGCGGTTGCCCAGTCGATCGGACCCTGAGTGATAGCAGCGGCCCGGCGCTGTAGCTGGGGCATCACCTTCGGATGCACCGTGAAGTCTTTCGGGAATGTGGTGTACGCGTCAGCGACCTTCTTTAGCGTCTCCTCGCTGACCGCCGTGCCGTACCTGGCGGCGGACTTCTTCGGGTACGCGGGTACCCGGCTGTACCCGAGATCGCCTGGCACTCGTCCAGTACCCCCGCGAACCTCATTGAAGACGATCTCCAACCGCTCCTGGAAGCGGGACAGGACCTTTTCGGCGTCCTCGACGGTGATGTCGCCGCGGCCGATCAGGGCCTCGGTGTAAAGCTTTCGGACGGACCGCTTCTTCTCGATCAGGTCATACATCCGCGGCTGGGTGAAGCTCGGATCGTCTCCCTCGTTGTGGCCGCGACGGCGGTAGCACATGAGGTCGATGACGACGTCCTTGTTGAACTCCTGTCGGAAGTCGAACGCCAGCCGAGCCACTCGGCTACAGGCCTCCGGATCGTCACCGTTGACGTGAAAGATCGGCGCTTGGATCATCCGCGCCACGTCGGTGCAGTACATCGAGGACCGCGATTCGGTCGGCGCTGTGGTGAAGCCGACCTGATTGTTCACAATGATGTGAATCGTGCCGCCCGTGCGATAACCACGCAGCTGACTGAGGTTGAGCGTTTCAGCGACGACGCCTTGGCCGGCGAACGCCGCGTCACCGTGCATCAGCACCGGCAGCACCGGGAACTCCGCTCCGCGGTCGAGGATGTCCTGCTTGGCTCGCGCGATGCCTTCCAGCACCGGATTCACCGCCTCGAGATGGCTCGGATTGGCCGCCACCGAGGTCTTGATCGTCGCGCCGCTCAGCGCGGTGAACTTGCCCTCCGAGCCCAGGTGATATTTCACGTCCCCGGAGCCCTGAACGGTGCGCGGGTCCAGATTGCCTTCGAACTCGCGGAAGATCTGCTCGTAGGACTTGCCCACAATGTTGGACAGCACGTTGAGTCGGCCACGGTGTGGCATGCCGATGCAGACTTCCTCCAGATGTGCTTCGGCCGCCTGCTCGCACACCTCGTCCAGCAGGACGATTGCCGACTCACCGCCTTCCAGCGAGAACCGCTTCTGTCCGACGAACTTGGTCTGCAGGAAGGTCTCGAAGATCTCGGCCTCATTGAGCTTGTCCAAGATCCTTAGGTGCTCATCGCGCGGCAGGGACTCGTGCGGTCGCTCGACGCGATCTTGAATCCACTTACGCTGCACGGGCTCTTGAATATGCATGTACTCGATGCCGGTGGTCCGACAGTAAGAGTCACGCAGGATGCCCAAGATCTTTCGCATCTTCATCCGGCCCTCGCCGCCGGCGAAGGATCCGGTCGCAAACTCCCGGTCCAGGTCCCACAGCGTCAGGCCGTGCGACTGCACGTCAAGATCATGATGACGGCGCTGGCGGTACTCCAGCGGATCGGTGTCGGCCATCAGATGGCCGCGTACCCGATAGGAGTTGATCATCTCCATGATCCGTGCCTGCTTCGGAATCTGGTCCTCATGATCACTGCTGACGTCCTGCGCCCAGCGGATCGGCTCGTACGGAATGCGCAGCGCGCCGAAGATGTCGTCGTAGAACCCGTCCTCGCCTATCAGCAGAGCGTGCAGCCGGGCCAGGTATTCGCCCGATTGTGCCCCTTGGATGACTCGATGGTCATAGGTCGAGGTCAGCGTCATGATCTTGGAGACGCTCATCTCGCTCAGCCGATCGGGGTTAGACCCCTGGAACTCTGGCGGGTACTCCATCGACCCGACGCCGATGATCGCGCCCTGGCCTTGCATCAAGCGCGGAACCGAGTGGCTGGTTCCGATCGTGCCGGGGTTGGTCAGCGTGATGGTGGTCCCTGCGAAATCTTCCAGGGTGAGCCGCCCAGCCCGGGCCCGCTTCACCACCTGCTCGTAGGCGTTCCAGAATTGCGCAAAGTCGAGGCTCTCACAGCTCTTGATGCTGGGCACCAGTAGCTGTCGGGTGCCGTCATCCTTGGGCAGGTCGATGGCCAAGCCGAGATTTACATGGGCCGGTGCGACGAGAGTCGGCTTGCCGTCGAGGGCGTCGTAGGCGTTGTTCATGGCCGGAACGCTCTTCAGGGCCTGCACCATCGCGTACCCGATGATGTGGGTGTAGGACACCTTTCCGCCGCGCGCTCGGCGGAGGTGATTGTTGATCACTACGCGCTGGTCGATGAGCAGCTTGACCGGAAGGGCCCTGACGCTCGTCGCAGTCGGCACCGACAAAGAAGTGTCCATGTTCTTCGCGGTCCGCGCGGGAGCTCCGCGCATGGTGGTCTTCATCGGCTCTTCGATCGCGACGCTCGGTCGATCGGTAGGGCTCGGCGGATCGGCGGGCACGCCGCCACGCGCTCCCGGCGCGCTCGGCCTGACCTCCTTGGTCTCTGGTGGCTTCTCGACCGTTGGCGTACGGCGCGGGGTCGGCTGGTCCTGCGGCTTGGCCGCGGGTGGGGTCTCCGACCGGGCTGGTGCCGGAGCTGCTGTCGCGCTGCTCGGCGCCCCGCTGTCGGCGGGCGGTTCGACCGCCGGGCCGGGCTGAGGTTGCCCTGCTGTGGCGGCGCCGTTGCCTGCGTCCGTGCCTGGTGCGCCATGCGTCTTGAAGTACTCTGCCCACGTCTGGTCCACCGAACTGGGGTCAGCGGTGTATTGCTCGTACATCTCCTCGAGCAGCCAGTCGTTGGCGCCGAAGTCGGATTCCGCGGGCGCGCTGGTAGCTGATTGGTCCGGCACGATGGCCACAGTCGCCTTCTTCCTGATACGTACTATCCGCGGGGTAAATCCGCCTTGGCCTGCTCCCGGCACGCACCTCTGCAGGCTTTACCTAGGCTACCCAGGCTCGTCGATCGCTCAGCTACTGGTCGCACGACGCACCTCGTCAGCGCGACGTTTCGGCAACGATCACTCGTGGCGTGTGAGGGCGGTCCGGTCCTTCGCCGGAGCGGCCAGCATGCGCCAGGCCAGCCAGCAGGCTTCGACTGTGAAGACGACAAGGGCGAGGTTGCGGATGGCCGTGACGACGGTGGAGATGATGATCATCCTCTGGGCATGTCGGCCGAGATAGCTGTCATAGAGCAGCGGATAGACCAGCTGGGTCAGCAGGGCAAGGGCCAGAAGCTGTCCTGCCATTCGGTTGATCGCCGGCTGTTCCTCGGGTGTCGCTTGGGGCCGAAGCAGCATCAACGCCGCCATCGGACCACCCAGCCAGAGCAGATACTGCGGACTCAACGTCTTGTTGGTGATCGTCATGATCGCCACTGTGGCGACGACGACAAAACCAATCGCGACCGGTGTCGATCCGTTATGCAGGAATGCGCGGATGGTCAGCAAGATGATCATTGCCAGGCCGAATAGCGTCGCAACGTTGCTGATCATGATCCAGGCGTCCACTCCCGGGCCGAAGATCTCGTACGCCTGGTACTGGGAAATGTCGACGATCCAATGCTCGGGGCGCGCAGCCCGCGCAAGCATCAAAGGCGTTGCCCAGATCGACTCGATTTGCAGGCCGCGCTCGGACTGCCAGGTCAGCGGCGAGATCAACCGCGCCCAGCCGCCGAAGATCAAGCTGATCAGCGCGAGGCCGAATCCGACGACGACAAAGGTGAGGCCGGCGGGTCGCCTGTCGGACTTGTAGGAAAGGAATGCACCGATGAGCAACGCCGGCCACAGCTTGATCGCCGCGCCCAGTCCGGTCAGTGCGCCAGTCACCCATGGCCTGCGTCGTGCCGCGAGGAGCGCGCCGCCCGCAAGCACCGCCGGCAACATGTCGAAGCGCAGATAGGACAGCGGACCGATCAGTAGTACGAAGATCAACCAGAAGTCGATCGCGCTGTCATGCCGCCGGCCGCTTGATCGCCACAGCGCATAGCTGAACACGGCGTCTAGTGCGAGCATCAGGACGACGAATGCGATCAAATAGCCAACGCGGCTGCCGAAAGAGGCGCCGTAGGGGAGCGCGAGAATCCACACCACGGGAGTCGGGTATTCATACAGCGTACGGTCCAGGCCTGTCGTGAACAGCGCGTTGATCTTGCGGTGGTAATAGAAGACGTCGCCCACCACGAAGCGCTCGAAGCCGGCGAGGATGAGCAACATCAGCACACGGGTGATCAGCCAGCCGATGACGATCATTCGAGGGCCGCGGTGCGCGTCGTACCAGGCAACGAGGCGCTTCATTCACGACCCCACAGATTGAGCCCGCAGGGAAGCGCACATCGGAGTAGGGAGCCCTCTGTTGACGACAGAACGCATGCGAACCTACCAGCAACGCGCTTCTCGGCTTGGCGCCGGCACGTACCACATCGATCCCTGAACACTTGCCAGTCGGCGCTTGGCAAATTGTCGGAAGGACTGCTCGATGGTCGATCTACTACACCCCGATGAGATGCCGATCGATGAAAGGCTTGTTCAACGGCTGCTCACCACGCAACTGCCGCAGTTCTGCCATCTGCCAATCCGGGCCGTCACAACTCAAGGCACGGACAATGTCATCTTCCGGCTGGGTGCCGAGCTGTCGGTCCGGTTACCGCGCAAGTCGGCGGTGGTCCGCGGTCTGCTGATCGAACGCGAATGGCTGCCTCGACTGGCCGCCTCACTACCACTCTCGGTACCTGTGCCTGTTGCAAGCGGCGATCCGTCGCCGGACTACCCGTTTCCGTGGATGGTCTGTACCTGGGTGACGGGCGAACCAGCCGTGCCGGACGGTTTCGGCGCCGAGGGCGCTCAACTTCTCGGCGACTTCGTCAGTGTGTTGCAGTCCCTCGACACCGACCACGGTCCAGTCATCGAGCCGGGGCAACGAGCCGGGCCGGTGGGGCCTTACGACGGCGTGGCCCGGGCTGCCCTCAAGGCCGCGCTGGGCCTCGCCGCCGCAGGCCGGATCGAACCAACGCTGATTGATGAAAATGCGGCTATCGACGTGTGGGGAGGCGGCTGTCGAAGCACCGGCGTGGCCGGGGCCGGACGTCTGGGTGCACCGTGATCTGATGGGCGCCAATCTCCTCGCGATGAATGGAAGACTGACCGGCGTCATCGACTTCGGCGGGCTGGCTGTCGGTGACCCTGCCGGCAATGTGATGGGTGCCTTCCACGTCGTCCAAGCCGAGCACCGCCCCACGTTTCGGGCGGTCGTGGCTGCCGACGACGCGACCTGGGCTCGGGCTCGCGGCTGGGCGCTGACGCAAGGTCTGGAGGCACTGCCGTACTACCTGGACACTCACCCCGGCATGGTTGCGATGGCGCGCCATGTCATCAGCTCCGCATTGGCAGGTTAACCAAGGACTTCTCGCCTGTGACACGCGGAAAGGACTTACGCTTGAGCAATGCCATTGATGGCTGACCTAGCCGAACTGGCGGAGTGGGTAGAAGGACTGCGCGGAGCGGCACACGAGGCGCGCGCCGCGGGCAACATCACGCTGGCCCAAGCGTTGGAAAGCACCCGCTTCGAGGTGTATCAGGCTTACCTCGACGAAGAGCTACACCCACAGCAGAGCCAGCCAGTTCACGGCCCGACCTAGTCTCGGGTGGCTACGGTTCGCACCTCGGTGCTGGAGCTGTCCTACGCCGACCTCGGACGTCCAAACGCAGCGCCGGTGATCCTCCTGCACGGCTGGCCGGATGCTGCACGCGGCTGGTCGGCGGTCACGGCGCGACTGACCGCGAGCGGGTACCGGGTGATCGTGCCCGAGCTGCGCGGCACCGGTTCGACGCAGTTCCTGCTTCCGGAAACGGTGCGGGACGGCACGGCGCCTGCCCTGAGCCAGGACGTAATCGATCTCGCCGACGCGCTCGGTCTGGGCCGGTTCGCGTTGGTCGGTCATGACTGGGGAGCACGGGTGGCCTACCTGCTGGCGGCTCTGCATCCCGAACGGCTGACCACGATCGCCGCTCTCGCCCTCGGGTACCAGCCTGCCGGCCGGTTCGTGATGCCGGACTTCGCGCAGGCCCAACGGTTCTGGTACCAGTGGCTGCTGTACGTCGAGGCGGGAGCCGAGGCCGTGCGCAGGGATCCGGTGGGATTCGCTCGACGGCAGTGGGAAACCTGGAGCCCGGCCGGCTGGTGGGACGAAGCGGAGTTCGAGGCGACGGCGGCCGAGGCCTTCCGGCATCCCGATTGGCCGGCTGTCACCCTCAGCGCCTACCGCGCCCGCTTCCTCCCGGACGAACCGCTTGATCCCCGCTACGACCGTGAGCGTCGCCGGCTGGCCGACATAGGGCGCCTGGACGTCCCGACCCTGATGGTCCAGGGTGCGGCCGACTCCTGCGACCCGCCGTCCACATCGGAGGGGTTGGAGGAGTACTTCGCCGACTACCGGCGCATCGTGGTGGACGGTGTCGGCCATTTCCCGCACCGCGAGGCCCC
>DATLQP010000202.1:0-14419 GCA_035535155.1 Propionibacteriaceae bacterium | reverse complement strand
GTCTGCTCCGTACTCGGCTGTCGACACCCAGTCAAGATCACCCTGAATACCTGGCTCGCTGCTACTCGCGGCGCTAGGGTCAGGTCGTGAAACGCTGGGAGTGAGGCGATGGCGAAAGATCAGACAGAGCGCCGGATTCTGGTCGGGGTTACCTATGGCCAGCCGGACATAGTGCTGCGCCATGCCGCTCGCTTCGCACGGACGTTCGGCGCCGCGCTGGTCTGCGCTCACGTCGATCCCGGACGATACGTCGTTGAGGAGCGGCCGGACGGGACCGTGGTCTCGCTACCACTTGATCCGGAGCTGCCCGAGCTGAAGGACACCGACTTCGATCAGGGATTGGTGGCACAGGTTCGGGCGGCGGTCGCCGACGGCTCTGTGCAACTCTCCTTCAGGGAGCTGGCCGGCGACGTGGCGTACGCGCTGACCCGGCTAGCCGACATCCTGGACGTCGAGTTGATCATCGTCGGTAGCCGGCGGGGTGGCGTACGGGCTGGGCTGAAGCACTTCCTGACCGGGTCTGTTGCGGCTCACTTGGCCCATCGCCAGCATCGTCCGGTCGTTGTCATTCCGCTGTCCCCGGTGGCCGAAGGCAAACCGATGCCCTGGGAGGAGTAGCCGGGCTCGCGGGTATCGGCACCCGGTGGGGTACGTCATGATGTTGTCATGGCGTCAGCACCACCGGAAGCATTCGGACCAGGGCCGCCGCCCTCGCAGTGGAGGTTGGGCAGACCCCCCAGTCGTCGTCTCAACGAATCGGCTTCCGCCTAAGGTCTGCTGACTCTTGCCTAACGTGCTGCGATGGCTCATCGGCCTGGCAACCTCGTTGATTGGCAACCATATTTACCTGGTCACGCTCGCCTGGGTCGCTGTGCAGACCACGAGCCCGGCGAATGTCGGCTTGATTCTCGTGGCCGGCTCCATCCCTCAGGCAGCTCTATTGCTGATAGGCGGGGTTTTCGTCGATCGGTTCGGCCCAAAGCCGACCATCATCGTGTCCGACCTGCTGCGGACCGTGATCATGATTGTCTTCGCGATCGTCGTTACCGGCGGTGACGTCAGCCCACTGCTACTCGGTGCGTTGGCGGTGATGTTCGGCGTGGTCGACGGCTTCTTCCTCCCCGCCGTCTCCACCGCTCCCCGATATTTGGTGCCGCGAGACTCGATCACACGCCTCGTCGCGGCGAAGACAATCGTGGCCCGCGGCGCTGAGTTCGCCGGAGCACCGCTCGGCAGCTGGCTGCTGATCGTGGCGAGCGCAGCGGCGGCGTTCTGGGTGAACGCCTCGCTGTTCGCGGTGTCGGTGGTCATGCTTGCCCTTACGCGGATGGCCCTGCCTCAAGATGCCCTGCCTCAGGACGCGCAGGCTGCTGGCGCTGATCGAGGCTCCAGCGGGTCTGAGGTGTCTGTGTGGGCGGACTTGGTAGCGGGGATCCGGCTGATCCGCGGCTACCGGACGCTGGCGATGCTGCTGATCGTTGTGTTCGTCGCCGAGCTGGGGTTCAGCGGACCAATGATGGCCGGGGTGCCCCTGCTGGCCAATCAGACGGGTTGGGGCGTGCGTGCCGTCGGCTGGGTTCTGGGCGGCTTCGGACTTGGCGCGGCCGCCGCCGCAGCCTTCCTGCTGTGGCGCAACAACCTCCGTCACACCGGCTTCGCCGCACTATCGGGCCTGACGGTCATGGGACTCAGCGTCCTAGGGCTCGGCCTCCTACCCGCTCTAGAACTATCGACCTCGGCCGCGTTCGCTTGTGCTGGGTTTCTCGGTCTCAGCTCCGGCATCGGCGCTGGGTTTTACGGCACTCTCGTAACCTCTGCGGTACTGCGGTTAGCCCCCACCGGCCAGATCGGTCGCGTGATGGCTGCGCTGTCCTTCGCCAGCCTCTCCTCAGTACCTCTCACCTACGCGCTCACCGGACTCATCACCGATGTGTCGAGCGCTCAAATCCCCTTCTTCATCGGGGGCTCGTTGGTGCTGCTCGCGGCGGCTGTTGCCTTTGCAAACCCTCAGCTGCGTCATCTGACGATGGAATCCACAGATCCTGTCGAGCAGACCTCAGATCAAGACCTCAACGCCCACGCCAAGAGATAGCCGCCCACAGCAACTCTGACTTTTCGTCATTCCTGAACAAATGCTCCGACGGTTTATATCCTCGGTGCGCGGGTACGTCCAAGACCACGAGAGGAGGTTCTGCCATGAACCGGGGAATTATCGGCGTCATCATCGGTGTGCTGGTCATCATCATCTTGGTGATCGTCATTCTTCAGCTCACCTGACGGCAGACCACGGGCCGGCGAGGCACTTATTCTCGCCCTATCCCGTGGGCAGCCTTCCTGCTACAGCCTTTGCACCTCGGCGCCGGCGAAGCCTAACCCTGTGCTTCGCGGCGTTCGGGGTGCTGCGCTGTCAGATACTGGTAGGTGGCCGCGAGATCCTGACTGCTCAGGCCGGCCCGGTCCAGAAGTTGGAAAAGTTCTCGTACGTTCGTCAGCAGCCTCGCAGAGGTACCCGTCCGCCAGGCCTGCTGAGCTGCGACTTCGAGCGGAGCCAGGGCTGCTCCGGCCGGTGAATCGGGTTGGCAGTCGCGATTCAGCAACTTGCCGCGCGCGGCGCCAAGGACTCGACTGCCCGCCAGGGACAACTCCCAGGTATGCAGCACTCGAGCAAGATCGAGACCGGCGCGTTCGGCAATCACCGCCGCCTCGCTGACCGCCATCGCCGTAGCTGCGATGACATACTGCTCACACGCATTGGCGATTTGAGCGCTTCCGACCCCGCCGACGCGTACGCAGGTCCCGAGCTGCTCCAGTACCGGCAAAGCCTCGCGGTACAGCCCTGGTGTGGTGCCGACGGCGATGACGAGCTCGCCCTGCGCGGCAGTCGCTTGAGTCCCGGTCAGCGGGGCGTCAATGATCCGCAGCAGGCCGGCTGTTCGGTCGGCAAGATCGCTGGTCAGATTGCGAAGATCATCCGGTGCAGAGATTCCGCCGAAAACGACATTGGTCGGACTGTGCACCCCTGCCAGCAACCCACTCGGACCGCTGAGCTGGGTTTCAAGATCATCAAGAGTCTCCAACAGCACGAGAACGAACTCGCTGCGGGCGGCGAGATCAGCGGCACTGGCGGCGCGTTTGGCTCCTAGTCCTTGAAGCTGAGTGAGTATGTCAGGGTCCGGGCCGTAGGTCGAAATATGCGTCGTGGTCGGCAGCGCGCGCTGCAGCCGCTGCAGGATCGGCTCGGCCAGGAATGCGTGCCCAAGCACCCCGACTGAGCGCGGGTAATCAGGGTCGCGCGCTCGTCCCGTCGGCACGGTGTCACTCTATCGAAGGTGGGATTACGCGCCCCGAGCCTGCATCGCGATCTTTCCTAGCTGCCGCCCCGATTCAGTACGACCTGGACAAGCCGGCGTAGCTCGGGGGTCAGGTCCTGCTCCGGCACTGTGAATCGCCACGCGCCGTATTCAACGGTGTAGCTGAACCGATCGGGAGCCGCTCGAGTAGCCGAAATCTGCTGCCGACCAACCCGCATCAGCAGGTGCCGGACCTCGGGACCCTCGGGATCGGAGTTGAGATCTAGTTGTCCGACCTTCGTGGTCCCGGCAAAGCCACCGGTGCGGCGTACGGCAACGGTCCCGGGCGGGTCGGCGCCGGCAGGGGAGCCCGCCGAATCCGCCGGTCGGTTTGAGGAAACGGCAGCAGCGAGACCGGGATCAACGGGCTGCGCTACGGAAAGATCGGCCGGCTGGGCTGGGAGCAAACCCACCTCGACCCACGCGGCATTGATCTTCTCAGCGATCGAAGAGTCATTCGTGTACAGCCGACGGGCCGAGCTGACCGTCGCTCTTGCGAACGATCCGAAGCTCGCCTGCGCGCTCAGCTCCCCATGGACGAGCGTGTCGTACCAGACCTGCCCGGCCTTCTCCCAGCTGGCCCCACCGATGTCGAGCGCAGCCAGCGCGAAAGCGCGATTCGGAATTCCTGAATTGATGTGAACGCCGCCGCTGTCATCGTCGGTGTAGACGTAGTCGGCCATCGAACCCACCTGCAGATCCCGGCCAATTTGCGGATCGTCGTACGCCGTTCCTGGTTCCTTCATCGAGCGCAACGCCTTGGCGTTGATGCCCGGCGTAAACAGTCCCTCGCCAATAAGCCAGTCGGCCTCGGCGGCGGTCTGGCCCAGGACGCGCTGTTTGGCCATTGATGCAAAGACGTCACTGATGCTCTCATTCAGCGCGCCGGGCTGGTCCTGATAGGCCAACCCGGCGGTGAACTGCGTGACCCCGTGCGTGAACTCGTGCGCCATAACGTCCATCGGCTTGGTGAAGCGCTCGAATATCTGCCCATCTCCATCGCCAAAGACAAGTTGGATCCCATCCCAGAACGCGTTGTCGTAGTCCCGCCCGTAGTGGACGGTGATGGAAACCGTGCCACCGCGACCATCGATAGAACGCCGGCCGAACTCGCTGTAGAACAGGTCGAGCACTTGCCCAGATGAGTCGAAGGCTTCGTCAACGGCCGGATCGCCGACCGCGGAATCGCCATCGGTCCGCACGGCCTCTCCAGGCAGTGTCTCGGTGTTGTTCGCGGTGTGCACCACTCGAGTTCGCAGGGCTGGCAGGCCAGGCGCAGCTAGCTGTGGCGGTGCGGCCTCCCGACGTGCCCGCAGCCGGTCATCGACCTGCAGCGTTTCCCTTCCGGAGGCGGAGGCATGCCGCGTGCCGGCCAACAAGGCGACGCGCTGGAGCAGGTAAGGCGGAACAAACATGCAGGTCATGACGCCTCCTTGACGATAGGCCTTCCTAAGAAGACACATAAATGCGAAACATTCTGGTGGCAAAGATGGTTTGATAGCTCCATCGTGGGTGCCTGCAGCATGCTCACTGGCAGGTTACATTCGGTTTCGGGGGACCATCGGGGGAAAATTTTTGAGCAGGTTCTTGACGGCGACTCCTCTCACGTTTCAGGCTGACTCTCGGGGAATAGGCAACTCTGTTGCGAGCGGATAGCCTGTTCCGCGGGTCGACTGACGGCGCGCAATCGGTAACGGTCCTCATTCATGATGGGGACGATTCTGTGGCCACGGGGGTCACGGACCGAGGCGTGCGTCGTGAGACCGGGCCGTTGATGTACGCGTTGAGAGTGTGCAAGGCACCTAACGCGATTTTGGCATGTCCAGTTTAGGACATGTCCTCTTCCTGCTGCCCTATTCGCGTGACTTCCCATGCAACGGCTGCATAGCGTCCTTCTTGAGATAGGTCAGGACACACGCCGGTCGACACACATCGGCCAACGGTGAATAGCAGGAAGGAAACGCTCATATGCAGTCAGCACATCGCGGTCATACGCTTCGGGGTCATACGCTTCGCGGTCATACGCTTCGCGGTCATACGCTTCGAGGTCATACGCTTCGAGGTCATACGCTTCGAGGTCATACGCTTCGGGGTCATACCCTCTGATACTCGGCGGCGCTGAAAGCGCCGCCGATTTGCTTTATCGGGGTCTCGCATCACGGCATGTTCGGACGAGGCTGATGATGGCCCAAAAAGGGCCACCGTTGGGTCCGGCCGGGATCAGTTAGGCCCCTCTCATTTCTCGCTGTAATAGACGGCGCCACGACATATCGGGTTCACAGGGTAGTGAAATCGTGGCAGAAGTCCGATAGAGTTTGTCATAGGCAAGCGAGCACAAGATCTTCCGCAAGGAAGCCGGGATACCTGACGTTCCCGGTGGTCGAGTTGCGAGTGAGCGTGGCTTGACCAGCACAGCCCGTGTGGAACTTTTCCCCGAGGTTCCGCTCGGAGTTCCTCCCCCTGGGCGACGCCCGCGGTTCACATAGGACCGCGGGCGTGGCTTTGGGTGCTTACCTCCGTCTTATGCTCGCCGTTAACGCTTGTTGATCTTCTACCAAGTGCAGCGGCATCACGGGCGAGCCCCACCAGCGGCTCGCCGCGCAGACCGTCTGATCGCACGAGTGCCGCGCCAAGTTGCAAGCGCGTCGAAACGCCCAGCTCATCCATTAGGTCGGAAATCCAGCGACGGACTGAGCGAACGTTGATGTTCAGCGTATTGGCGATCGCAGAGTCGGTAGAACCGGTCATCAGCATGGAGATCAGCATCTGGCGGCGCGGATCGCTTTCGCTGTTCACAGAGGTCATGATCGGCACCGCGGCATCCCATACGGCTTCGAAGAGCCATTGCAGTGCCTCGACGAGTAGCGCATGGCGCACGATGGACGCTCGGAGTTCATGCCCGGGCTTGTAGGAGCGCATGGACGGAATGAGCGCGACGTGAGAGTCGACCAAGATCAGCTTCATGGGAACGGGGGAGGTACGGGATAGCTCACCCTTCGTCGCGAACAGGCCGAGCTCGGTCAGGCGGTCAGGATCGAAACCAGGATGATAGACGACCCGCAAGGTGACATTGCGTTCCAAGGCCTGCCACTCCGGCTCGACACTCAAAGCCTCCTCTGTGATGTCGGGACGTGCTTGCGCGTACGGCGGCTTGTCGAAGCCGCAGATCTCCCGCCGCGCCGAGTTCAGCAGTTCGCGATGGGCCGCGACAATCGATTCTCGCCCGACGAGAATCTTGACGTCGTCGTCTTGGGTTGCCCCAGCGGCCAGCAAGTGACTTTCCAGCGACTCGGCCGCAACACTTGCCAGCTCGAGCTCGGACAAGCGTTGCGCCTTGAGTTGATTGACCACGTCGAGCAGCGGCAACGCACGCCAGTGTCCCTGCGAGGAATCGGTTGCCAGCCCGAGCCTCCTCAACTCCTCAAGGGACTCGTCGACACATTTGGGCGTTGACGAGGTGAGGCGCGCGAGCTCGGCCACCGATGCCGATGGCAGGGGGCCAAGCGCGACGTATACAGCCTCCGCTTCGGCACTGATGCCCAGCGGCTGAAGCATGCCTTACCTCCGGCGCAACGTTCTGACTGTGTCGACTATTTGGGTCGACTATTTGGGGCCAACGGTGCCCGACCCGCCGATACACGCAAGCCGATACGCTGAGTCAACGACACACTAGCGACTCCGCTCGCTGCTCGATCGTCTCACAACGCCCCAAACGGCCCCAGAAGGAGAGTTGCCAAGAATGCCTGAACTCGCTCAGATCGGTGTCACTGGACTTGCCGTCATGGGTCGCAACCTCGCGCGAAACTTTGCCAGGCACGGGCATCGGGTGGCGATCCACAATCGCAGCTACGCCAAGACCGAGTCGCTGCTGGCCGAGGCCGGGTCAGAGGGTGCGTTCGTGCCGTCGGGATCCATGGCAGATTTCGTTGCGTCGCTGGAGCGTCCGCGGCGGGTGTTGATCATGGTCAAGGCTGGCGCCGGAACCGACGCTGTGATCGACGAGCTGACTCCGCTGTTGGAGGACGGCGACATTGTGATCGATGCCGGCAACGCTCACTTCCCCGACACCATTCGCCGAGAGGCGAAACTCGCCGGAATGGGCCTGCACTTTGTGGGCACCGGTGTCTCCGGTGGCGAGGAGGGGGCGCTAAACGGCCCGTCGATCATGCCAGGGGGCTCGGAGAAGTCGTATGAGTCGCTGGGTCCATTGCTGGAAAGCATTGCCGCCAAGGTCGATGACGTGCCGTGCTGCACGTACGTTGGTCCGAACGGCGCTGGCCACTTCGTGAAAATGGTTCACAACGGCATTGAGTACGCCGACATGCAGTTGATCGCCGAGGCGTACGACTTGATCAAGCAGGGCATCGGCGCGTCAGCACCCGAGATCGGCCAGATCTTCCAGACCTGGAACGAAGGCGATCTTGAGTCGTTCTTGATCGAGATCACCGCCGATGTCCTCGGTCACACCGACGCTGAGACCGGCAGGCCCTTCGTCGACATCGTCCTGGATCGGGCCGAACAGAAGGGCACCGGCCGCTGGACGGTACAGAACGCTCTTGATCTTGGTGTGCCGATCACTGGTATCTCCGAAGCGACCATGGCGCGTGCCCTTTCAGGCTCGGCTCCACAGCGAGAGGCGGCCCTGGCCAAGCTTCCGTCCGGTACCGGGGACTGGAACGTTGCCGATCGGAATCAGTTCGTGGAGGACGTACGGCAGGCTCTCTACGCCTCCAAGGTGGTCGCCTATTCCCAGGGCTTCGACCAGATCGCGGCGGCGAGCACTGAATACGACTGGAACATCGACCGCGGCGCAATGGCGAGGATCTGGCGTGGCGGCTGCATCATCCGGGCGCGTTTCCTGAATCGGATTACCGAGGCGTACGAGCGCAATCCCGACCTGTCGTTGCTGCTTGCCGATGACTACTTCACCGAAGCTGTGGGCAACAGTCTGGCTGCGTGGCGGCGAGTGGTGGCGGGTGCTGCGCAGAACGGAATTCCGACGCCGGCGTTCTCATCCTCGTTGGCCTACTACGACGGCATTCGCGCTGAGAGGCTACCGGCCGCGCTGATCCAGGCGCAGCGCGACTTCTTTGGCGCGCACACCTACCACCGCGTGGATAAAGAAGGCACCTTCCACACCGAGTGGAGCGCCGACCGCAGCGAGCGTCAGGTTGGGGAAGCCTTCAAGCAGGAGGTGCCCGAAGCCAAGGAGTCCGAGAAGGCGCCCGCCACCTCGGCATGACCCGCTTCGGTCCGCAGATCCTGACGCGCCTGGGTGGCCGAACCGCGTGGGCCGCGCGCGCCGCCGGTATCCGGCTGCGGAATGAGGTGTCGGCCAGTGGCTTCGCCGAGCGGGCCGGCGGCAACGGGATGGTGCCCAATGCCGGGATTGGGGTGTTCTTTTCGACAGGGCCGGAGAACTTCTATCAATTCGAGCAATGGCGAATGCCGTTGGAACACCTAGCGTTGCAGCATCCCGTCTTCGTGATCGTCGACCGGCCAGATGCCGGCGATCTGGTGCTGCGCAGCAGCGCCCTCCCGGTCGCCTTCGCTCGCGGCAGCCGGGCACTGGAGGAACTGGTCGCTGATCGAGACGTCCGGCTGGTCGTGTACCTCAATCAGGTCGAGTCGAACTTTCGCATGTTGCGGTTCGCGAGCCCGGTGCACATCCAGATTGGACATGGTGAGAGCGACAAAGGTGGGAGTGTCTCCAACCAGCACAAGGCGTACGACTTGACCTTCGTTGGCGGCGACGCAGGTCGTGATCGACTAAGCCAGGCGCTGCGTGGATTCGATGCGAACGAGCGCACCCTCGCGATCGGCCGCCCCCAGCTCGACCACAGCTACCCCGGAGCTCCGCTGTGGCCGCGTGAATCAGGTTTGCGAGTGTGGTACGCCCCTACCTGGGAGGGTGATCGGCCGAGCATCGCGTACGGGTCACTCGCCAGCCACGGCGTGTCGATCATCGGGGCCCTGCTTGCAGATCCGGCGGTCCGGGTGATCTACCGGGTGCACCCGCGCACTGGATATGCCTCCGCGGAGCATCGCGCAGCGGACAAGGAGATCCGGGCGCTGTTGGCGAAGGGCGGCGATCGCCACCTGGTCGATCGCGGAGGTTACGGGTGGCAATGGGACTTCGCTGACGCGTGTATCACCGACGTTTCGGCGGTCGCCTATGACTGGCTCGCGACCGGCAAGCCGCTAGTGATCACCGAGCCCGCGGCAGGTGCGTACCGCCCTCCGTCAGCGCTGCTGGACAGCATTGCACTGCTGGGGGCATCGGAGGCGTCATACGTCATGTCGAGAATCCGCGCGTTGCACAGCGATCCCGTTGCGACGGAGCAGCTGCGAAGTCTTGCGTACCACTACTTCGGTGAAGTCAGCAGTCAGCAGAGCACGAAACGGTTCGAGGACGCGATCGAACGCGCGTACCACATCCAGCGAGGCTAGAGCCCGCGGAGGAAATCGATGTCGTCGTCAGGTGCCTTCGGAGGCTGTCTTTGTTTCGTTCCCAGCGACTCTGCGTTGGGTCGACCGAGCAGCAGCCAGCAAACAGCGCCAGCCAGCGGCAGACAAATAATTGCCGTCGCCCAGAGCCAGCGAGGCATCCGACGGACGGCGTACGGCGGGGCCTGAGCGACCTCGACCACACAGTAGATCATCAGCAACGCGACGATGATGATCGGCAGATACCGCCCCATACCGAAGAGTATGCGTCTTTGTCCCGGGTCGATACAACACTCGACGCCAGTGCCCTGAAAGGGAAATCTCTCGACGCTTCGCGGCGCCCCGGCTCGCACCTCGCGGCGCCCCGGCTCGCACCTCGCGGCGCTCTCCTCAAGTCGGGATAGGACCCGGTCTCCCTCGCTCTTCGGCCTTGCGATTCACGCATCTGAACGTCGCCAAGCGTCAAGGAACTTCCCTTCCAGGGCACTAGGCTGTCGGGATGCCCTGTGGACCCGTCGCCGCCCTGCTGTGGCATAGAGCTGTTGGGTGGTTCGGGAGGGTGTGATGACGGCCGGTTTCGATGTCGGTGCGGAGCGACCCGCCCGCCCGACTATTGCCCAGCTGCGCGAGGTGACGCAACCCCCCAGTGTGCGCAGTCGTGCGGCAGCCGAACACTGGGTAGCGCATGCCTACCTGCGGGACATTTCCCCTTATTTGACGCGGATTCTGCTGCGAGCCGGGTTCAGCGCAAATGGCGTCACCTGGCTGATGATCATCAGTGCCGCCGCTGCTGCAGTGGCCACCGGGTGGCCGACTCTGGTTGGCGCGATCCTAGTGGTGATCTTGGTCCAGGTGCAGATGCTGCTCGACTGCTGCGATGGGGAAGTAGCCCGATGGCGGCGAACTTCAACGCCAGTTGGGGTCTACCTCGATCGGGTGGGGCATTACGTCGCCGAGTGCGGCATCGCGGTAGCTCTTGGCGTCCGCGCCACAGGTCAGCTACAGGTCAGCGGCGTCTGGATCAGTGCCGGGCTGCTGCTGGGATTGCTCGTGGCCTTGAACAAGGTGGAGAACGACTTGGTGCACGTCGCGCGGCATTACGCCGGGCTGCCGCAGATGCTTGATGCCGACGAAGTTCGCGCTCCTCGGGGAGGGATCATGCGCACGGGACGACGGCTAGCCCGACTGATCCCTTTCCACCGAGTTTTCCATTCGGTTGAGTTGTCGATCTTGGTGCTGCTGGCCGCCATTGTCGATCTGTTCGTCGGCGGGGCGGCAACCAAGGTGCTACTCGCTGCGCTCGTCGTCGCGGCCTGCCTGACGCTGGTTGGCCACCTGATGGCCGTGCTGGCATCGTCGAGACTGCGATGACAAAGCCGCCGCGGCCGAAGTTCGGGGTCGTCGTCTTGACGATGGGCAAGCGGCCCGATGATCTTCATCGTGGCTTGGCCAGTGTGCTGAGCCAGTGTGATGTTGACCTCGATGTCGTCGTGGTCGGCAACGGCTGGCGGCCGGTTGGTTTGCCGGAAGGCGTCAAGGCCAAAGGTCTGCCGGAAAACCTCGGCATTCCCGCGGGTCGCAATGCCGGAGTAAGCCTGGTCGAGGGGACGTTGCTGTTCTTTCTCGACGATGATGCCTGCCTGCCTGCCGATGACATCCTCGCCCGGATGGCGGCGCAGTTCGCTGTCGATCCGACGCTCGGCATGATTCAGCCGCGGGTCGTCGATCCTGCGGGCCGGCCGGCGCCTCGTCGTTGGACTCCGCGCGTACGCGTCGGCGATCCGGCTCGCAGCAGCCCTGCGATGAACGTCTGGGAGGGTGCCGTCGCCATCCGTCGCGACGCCTTCGAGTTCGCAGGCGGCTGGCCCGCGCCGTTCTGGTACGCCCATGAAGGCATCGAGCTGGCCTGGCGGGTGTGGGACGGCGGCTTCCACGTTCGCTATGACGGGGGGATCGAGGTGTATCACCCCGCAATCCAGCCGACCCGGCACGCCGAGTTCTACCGATTTCAAGCACGAAACCGGGTCTGGCTTGCCAGACGGAACCTTCCACTGCCGGTGGCTGCGCTCTACCTCCTGGCATGGACCGGAGTGTCAGCAGCTCGGCTGCGATCGCGTACTGCCTGGCGGGAAACGTTGCGCGGCTATCAGATCGGGCTCGCCCAACGGGCCGGGGAGCGGCGGCCGCTCCGCTGGCGGACAATTTGGCGTATGACACGGGCCGGGCACCCGCCGGTGATCTGACGATGGTGGCCGATGCGAACGACCGCGCCTGGTTGGAATGGGCGATCGCGCAGGTAGAGGCGGATGCGAATCGCAGCGCCGACACTCATCTGCATCCATATCCGCTGCCGGTCGAGTGGGGCATCAACCTGTATCTGAAGGACGAGTCGGTGCATCCGACCGGCAGCCTGAAGCACCGATTGGCGCGGTCGCTGGTGCTCTACGGCCTGTGCAACAACTGGATCACAGAGGGCACCACACTGGTCGAGGCGTCCTCCGGGTCGACCGCAGTCAGCGAGGCCTACTTCGCCAGACTGCTCAACTTGCCGTTCGTGGCCGTCATGCCAGCCTCGACCGTACGCGAGAAGTGCGAGCTCATCGAGTTCTACGGTGGCGAATGCAAGCTGGTTGACGATCCGACCACGATCTATCAAGTCGCCGCTGATTTTGCAGCCACCAGCGGCGGGCACTACCTCGATCAGTTCACCTACGCCGAGCGAGCCACCGATTGGCGCGGCAATAACAACATTGCCGAGTCGATGTTCGCGCAACTGAACCGTGAACCGTTTCCGATACCGGCCTGGGTGGTCGTCGGGGCGGGCACCGGTGGAACGAGTGCGACCATTGGTCGCTATGTGCGGCTGAACAAATACGACACTCGGCTTTGTGTGGTCGATCCGGAGGGGTCAGCCTTCTACACCGGATGGCGGAACCGCGATTCCGCGGTCACCGCGGCTGGTTCCAAGATCGAAGGGATAGGTCGACCGCGCGTGGAGCCCAGCTTCGTGCCGGCGCTGGTCGATCGGATGATCACCGTGCCGGACGCGGCATCCATCGCTGCCATGCGATGGTGCACGCACAAACTGGACCGCTGGGTGGGCGGATCGACCGGCACGAACATCTGGGGGGCCTTTCAGCTGATCGCCGAGATGAAGGCGGAGGGTACGCCCGGCAGTGTCGTGACGCTGCTATGCGACGACGGCCGCCGCTACGCACATACCTATTACGACGACGCCTGGGTCGCTCAGCGCGGTTGGAAGCTGGCTGCGTATCAGGCCCAGCTCGAGAACTTCGAGACGACCGGTACCTGGCCAAGCGCCTGATCGGCGAAGCGCCTGATCGGACCTCAGCCGAACCACAAAGCGCTGAGGGTAAGCCCGGTCGCGAAGCCGACTGCGGTCGTCAGCTCAGCGAGGCTGGTCGCCTTGAGTACGCCGATGAGTGCGGGTCCGGTACCGCCGGCGAGCACGATCCGGACGGCCGGAATGATCAAGGCCAAGCCAGCGAGTCCGAGGACTGCCCACCAGGTCGTCAACAACGCCACGATGATGATCAGCAACGCGCTGAGCGCCACCAAGATCAGGTAGAGGGCGCGCGTCCTGCCGTCGCCCAACCGAGTCGCCAGTGTTCGTTTGCCCACCTGGACGTCGCCCTGGATGTCGCGCAGGTTGTTGGCTACCAATATTGCGCAGGCCAGGGCGCCAACCCATACTCCCGTCAGCAGCGTGAGCATCGAGACACGACCGACTTGCACGTAGGCGGTGCCGCAGACAGCGACCAAGCCGAAGAAGACGAAGACGGAGATCTCTCCCAAGCCGGCATAGCCGTACGGGCGCTTACCTCCGGTGTAGTACCAGGCGGCCAGCACACACGCCGCACCGACAACCAGTAACCACCAGTGCTGCGTCATGATCACGAGCAGCAGTCCGGCAAGCCCGGCGATTCCGAAACTGACAAAGGCCGCCCGCTTCACCCGTGGTGGCGACGC
Source organism: Propionibacteriaceae bacterium (assembly GCA_035535155.1). Classification (GTDB taxonomy): domain Bacteria; phylum Actinomycetota; class Actinomycetes; order Propionibacteriales; family Propionibacteriaceae; genus Microlunatus. The sequence continues at coordinate 632 of DATLQP010000202.1, read as the reverse complement.
CAGACCCGAACCCACGAGCCGCAGCGGTCCGACTCGTGCAGCGTCTGTGCCGCGGATGCCGTCGGAGTAATCGTTGGCATAGTTGACGCCGATCTGAAGCGCGACGCTGACGACCAGCGCCAGGCTGGCCGCGACCCAGGAAGCAGCATGTTCGAAGACCGCGAGGCCCGTTGCTGCGATGACCGGAGAGCAGGCGGCGGGCAGCGTACGCGGTCGTGCCCCGGCGAACCACTGCGTCGGAGTCGGTCGAGCAGTAGTCGGCGCCGTCACGCCCTCACCCGTCGCTCATCGCGCACCTTCATGATCATCGATCTGATCGCGACCCGATCCGGCTTGCCACTGGCTAGCCACGGAAGCCGATCAACTTGGACCAGCTCGCGTGGCACCGCGTACGCCGGCAGGGCTTCTCGCACCGCGGTCTGGAGGTCTACCAGTGATCCAGGCGAATCGGAGACCGCAATGATCGTGTTGCCCCAGACAGCGTCCGGGACTGCTACCACGGCACCGTGTGCGCCGCGCCGAGCCGCCCATTGTTGGACTGGCTGCTCGACGTCGACAAGATCAACTTTGTGTCCACCGGTGATCACGATGTCATCCATCCGGCCGAGCACGATCAGTCGGCCGGCCTCCCA
>DATLQP010000201.1:0-6527 GCA_035535155.1 Propionibacteriaceae bacterium | reverse complement strand
GCGACGGTGCTGGCAATTATCAGCGTGGCCCGGCGAAATCCCACTTACAACCGGTTTCGTGAGCAGCTAGGCCGATCCATACTTCTTGGGCTCGAATTCCTTGTCGCCGGAGACATTTGCCGAACTGTGGCAGTAACGCCGACCTTAGAAAACGTAGCGATATTGGGAATCATTGTGTTGGTGCGGACCTTCCTAAGTTTCTCGCTAGAGGTCGAAATCAGTGGAAGATTGCCCTGGCACAGCGTGCCAGCAATCTCGGCCGTCGGTAAACCGCAGCCGAATCCGTTGGAGTAACCCGGGCGTCGTCTTTCCTTGCGGACTCGTCCCGGCACCGAACGGTTTGCCCATGTCGACCACCGAGTCGCCGAGTGTGCCGAACCAGGCAACCCACGCCTTCATGGCCTCTTCTTGAGCTTGGGGGACGACTCTCCTGGGGGACGCGCCCGCTCATTGAGCTCCGGAAAATCCTTTATCGGCGGCCAGTTGGGCAGCTCCGGCTCGCGTAGCCGTTGATCATCGAGCATCACCCAAGCGGGGTGATGCGCCCTCACACGACCCCAAACCAGACTTGTCAGCGGCGGAGTCAGCATCGATAGTGCTGGGCTTGGTGACGAGTGGTCCCGTCGAGAGATCAAAGGAGACATAGATGGCGGTCGACACCTTCATGGTGTACGTCGGCGTGTACCCGAGCGTCGAGGACGCCGAGTCGGACTATCAGCTAGTCAAGGACCTCCACACCGAGGCCGGAATGATGGACGCGTACGACGCTGCCGTGATCGAAAAACGAACCGACGGCAAGGTACGAATCACCAAGAAGCATGAGACACCGACCCGGGTCGGCGGAGTGCTGGGCGGCGGCGTCGGCCTGGCGACCGGGCTGGTCGTGGCGCTGTTTCCCTTTGCCGCAATCGGCGGCGGGCTGCTCGCAGCGACGACGGCCGGCGGCGCCGTCCTCGGCGCAGTGAGCGGCCACGCTGCAGCCGGGATGAGTCGCAGCGACCTCAAGGAGCTTGGCGAATACCTCGATGAGGGGGAGGCCGGACTCGTCGTCGTCGGCGTCTCCACCATGGAAGGCGACATCAAGCAGGCCATGAACAAGGCGGACAAGGTCGAGAGCAAGGTGCTGACGGCCGATACCGAGCAGATCGAACACGATGCCAAGGCCGCGGGTGGCGAGCAGGCCGCCCAGGACGCCGATACCGAAGACTGACCGCCGCTCCGACCGAGGTCACCCGTCAGGGGTGATGACCGCAACTCTCTACTGGGGGATCGTGCCATCATGACCGCGAATAGGACCACATCGCGAGCAGGACGGGCCCGAAGTGCCAGACGATAGCGCTCTGAGCACCGAAGAGCGGGCCGAGCTCGAACGGCTGCGCGCCGAGGTCGCGGACTTACGCACGCAGGCCGCCGCCGCGCCTGCGCCGAGCGAACCGCCCCTTGTCGTGGTGGCCCCGCGACCGCGACAGCGATGGCGCTCTTTGGTGGCCACCTTGCTGATCGTGATCGGCTGCATCTTGGCGCCCGTTGCAGGGGTTGCCGTATGGACGAAAAACTTGGTCACCGATACCGATCGTTACGTGACGACCGTCGCACCGCTCGCGCGCGATCCCGCGATTCAGAGTGCCGTCACAGACAAGATCACTGCCGAGATCTTCGCGCGCCTCGATGTGCAAGGAATCACCAACCAGGCGATAGATGCGCTCGCCGAGCGCGGGGTGCCTCCGTCGGTAGCCGACCCACTGCATGCGTTGTCCGGACCCATGGCGAGCGGGGTGCAGGGCTTCGTTCATACCGAGGTCGGGAAGGTGGTTGCCAGCGACGCATTCGCGGATGCCTGGGTGAGCGCCAACCGAGCGGGCCATCAAGCAATGGTCGCCGCGCTGACCGGACAAACCGGGCAGGGCGTCACTATTGCGAACGACACAGTCACGATCAACTTGGGTCCGTTCATTCAGGTGGTCAAGCAGCGCTTGGTGGAAAGAGGGTTTGACCTAGCAAGCCGTGTTCCCGATGTGAATCCCTCGTTCACCGTGTTGCAGTCGGAAGCCATCGGGAAAGCGCAGGGTGCTTTCAGTCTGCTCAATGCACTCGGGAACTGGCTGCCAGTCATCGCTTTGATCTTCCTAGCGCTGGGCGTCTACGTGGCCAAGGATCATCGCCGAGCCCTGCTAGGCGCCGGCCTGGGACTCGCTGCGGGCATGTTGGCGCTGGGACTCGGCATTGCCTTGGTCCGGATGCTCTACCTCGATGCGCTTCCTCTGGGCGTGCTGACGCGGGATGCTGCAGCCTCGTTCTACGACACCCTCGTGCGCTTCCTCCGACTCGGGTTGCGTACGGTGCTGGTGTTCGGCCTCATCGTCGCGCTGGCCGGCTTCCTCACCGGCCGGTCGATCACGGCGGTCCGGGCTCGGGCGGGCTTGAGGAGAGGTATTGCGTGGCTACGAGGCGGTGCTGAAAAAGCCGGCTTCCGCACTGGACCGGTGGGTGCCTGGGTCTACACCTACAAGCGAGTGCTACGGTTCGCCGTCCTCGGGATCGCAGCGCTGGTGCTGGTCTTCTGGAATCAGCCGACCGGAAAGGTGATCATCGGTATAACGATCTGCGTTCTCGTCGTGCTCGTGATCATCGAATTCCTTGGTCGGCCTCCCAGCCCTGCGGCTCCCGAGGTTGCAGCGCCGGAGGGCCCTGCCGGTGTTGAGGTCAATGACGCCTCAGGCGATCCCGCAGCCGCAGTCCTCGTCGGCTCACACGCTCAGGACACAACAGAAGCCGATGTGCGTCGTTGACGTGTCAAGCGACTGAGGCGAACGCGCCGCAGCACGATAGCGCAGACAGTCCGTCCGGATAGAGCCGCTGCGAGCCCACCCTGAAGACTCCTCCAGGCAGCTCGACCAGATCCGAAAACGGGCCGCGCTGACGACGCCAGCGAGCGACGTATCCGACCCGGAAGTCAGGGTGGTGAGCAAGCGATTCTCGAAGATCACCCCTGCGGAGTGATGCCGAATGCTCCCGTCGAGAGCACGCTCCCATTATCCGACCATCGTGTCGAGTCAACGTGTGGAGGCCGCATGTCCTTGAAAACCTCGACCGGAACCAACCAGAACCCACGGTCATGAGCGGAGGCGCTGGGCGCCTCAGCTACGAAATCCGGGTGCGCGGTGAGTTGACTGACGCGCTCATTGCAGCGTTGCAACCTCTGGGACTTCAAGTCGAGCAGGGGCCAAGCGGCCCGATTCTGTTGGGCGTATTTCGTGATCAAGCTGAGCTTCATGGCGCCCTGCAGGCAATGCAGGATCTTGGCGTCGAGCTGATAGAAATTCGGCAGAGAGCCGAGTGGACGTGAAATAGCAGCGCCTTTAGCATAGGAGTTGGCACGTTTTGGGGGATTGACGAGCCGATCATCGGCGCGGCGTCGTCAGGGCCCGGCCTAGGAAGTCCCTGACAACCAGGCGAATGGCCTTCCGGCGGAAGGATGGCGATCTCTGACAGCGGCGTGATCACTCGTCGTAGGCTCCTCAACCTTGCTAGAGGCGCCGCGCAACCCGTCACGCTCGTATCCGCCCCCGCCGGCTATGGGAAGACGACGCTGCTGCGGCAGTGGACTCCAGATGCCGGGCCAGTGATACACCTCGACCCAGCGGAGATCACTGATCACTGGCAGCTGTGGCAGCGGGTCAACGAAGCGCTCAGTTTGTCCGTCGTGACCGTGATCATCGATGACCTACACCTCCTCGAACATGATCGCGGCAGCGGGCCACTCCGGGATGCACTGCGCCGGGCCAGCGCGCGTCGACACCTGGTGATCGCGACGCGGAGTGATCCGATCCTTGCGCTACACGAAGCGCGACTGGCCGGCAAAGTGTGGGAGATCCGGGCCAATGAGCTGGCGTTCGACGAAGATGAAACACGGCGTTTCCTGGCGGCGAACGACGCTGCTGTGAGCCCGGAGCAGGCGTACGCATTGTGGGTCCACACCGAAGGCTGGCCGGCCGGACTCAGGTTGTCCACCACACCCCTGGCTCGAGGACCCCACACTGACGAGGCCTTTTCGACGCTGCTGCAAGGCGACACTGCGGTGGGTAGCTATCTGATGGGGCAGGCGCTCGCGTACACCGCTGATGATCTTCGTCGATTTCTGCTGCAGACCTCTGTCAGCGAATTCCTCGACGCCGACCTGGCTGAGAAGCTCACCGGCCGTTCCGATAGCGCCCTGCTGCTCGAGCGGGCGCATGCCCAACCCGGTTTCCTGCATCGACTCCCTGAAGGGCGCTGGCCCTATCGCTACCATCCGATGTTTCGCGCCCTGCTGCTCGCCGAGCTGATGGGGCTTGCCCCTGGGGAGGTGCGGCGGCTGTCCGCGCTGGCGGCCAACTGGTTTGCCAGCCATGGTGAGCACGTTCGCGCGGCATCACTCGCAGTGCAGGGTCAGTCGTGGGATGTGCTCGCTGAATCGATTCTGGCCGGCTCATGTGTAGCGCTGGCGACGGGCGACCAGAGTTGGGCTCGGAGTGCTTTGGCCCGGCTACCTGATTCCCACCTCGATGGCAATCTGCACGTGCGCCTGGCGTCGATACTGCTGATGCTCGGGACCGGCGCTCGAAGGGAGGCCCTGGGAACAGCCGAGGCGATTTCGATGCAGCCGCATCCGGATGCGACCCGGCTGGAGACCCAGGTGGTCACATTCGTGGAAGCCTGGTTGGCCGCTGAGCGGGGTGAGACAGCGACTGCAGCTGGCATCCTCGAATCCCATCCTGGCCGCGACTCGACATGGGGCTCATCGGCAGCTTCGAGAGCGCTCCGGGCCGCGCGGCGGCAGTTGCACGCATCCTGCCTCTTCGTCGAGGGTGCCGGCGCCGCCTCAGTCGATGCCATGCTGAGCGAATCGCGCAGCTCCGGCAGTGACGCGTACCCCACCATGCAGCTCGGTGACCTTGAGATCCGAGCATGGGCCGCCGTTGTCGCGGGTGATCTTCAATCAGCTCGGCACCAGCTCGATCGGGCTGCGGCGCTGCTCGATCGGACGCCCGACGGAGGCATCCTCGATCACTCAGGAACAACCTCTTTGGCGTGGCAGTGGCTCGAGATGGAGACGGGCGAGCGTGGTCCGGCGCAGCTTGATCATGACGCCGACCGACGTTCCGAGTCTGCATTTCCGCAATCGATCAGTGATGCGTTGCACACGATCACTGATGCGCGGCTCCGTCTGACCCGGGACAGTGACTGGCTGGGCAGCGCCTTGCTGCTCGATGACCTTGCAACGGCGAATCCGAACGTGCGGAACTGGTCGGCGATCATAGCGTTGTGGGAGATGACGCGCGTCGAGGCTTGCCTGGAAGCAGGTCAATTCTCCCGAGCACTCGATCTGACCATGGGGCCGCCATCTGACGACCGCGGCGAACGCACGAGTCACGAGTCGTATCTGTGGGCGTGGGTCGTGCAACGGGCCGCCTTGGCCGACCGGGCCGGCGTTTTTGGCATGGATCCGGAGCTGTTGATCAGCAATCTGCCACTAGAGTCGGCGCTACTTCCAGGCCGCTCAGAGGCATTGCGGGTACGCGTGCTGCTGAGCGCTGCGAGTCTGGCGTTGCGGGCCGAGATGCCAGAGCGAGCCTCGCACTATCTGCGGATTGCTTTGCAGAGCACCGAGGCGCACGGATGGCGCCGTCCGTACGTCGAGATCGCTGCGGCGATTACCCCCGTACTGGAAGCGGAGCGACGGCGCATCACGTCCTACGGGGAGCAGGTGATCTCGTTGCTGACCTATCTACGCCATCAGCCGGCGTACGGCGGTCAGTTGCCTGATCCGCTCTCCGTACGCGAGCTGGAGATCCTGCAGTACCTGCCCACTCCGCTCGATCAGCGCGAGCTCTGCTCGGCTCTCTTCATCTCCAGAAATACGCTGAAGACCCACCTGCGCTCGACGTACCGCAAGCTCGGCGTACAAACGCGCCGGGAAGCGGTGCTACGGGCCGAACGGCTCGGAATGCTATAGCTAGTTGCTACGAGGTCGGCGCCTCTTGGTCCCGATTCTCGTCGGGCTTGACTGGAGTCAACGTAGCGGCCGGTTCGGCAGCAGCAGATTCCTCATGCTCGGGCAGCACGGCGGCAGCTTCGGCCGGCGGGGCTGGCTGCTCCTTGTCCTTCGGTTCACCGCTGGACAACAAGGGGGCGACCCAGTCATGCTCCGGATCGACATCGACCAGCAAGGCCTTGACTAACAGGCTCAGCGGAATGGCGAGAAAGGCACCAGAAGCGCCGAGGATGGTGGCCCAGACGATCAAGGACAGAAAACTCAAGGTCGCTGAAAGCCCCACCGTTACGCCAACGACCCGCGGTTGGATGATTGTCTGGATGACAAAGTTGAGCACGCAATAGACCATGACGACGATAATCGCGGTCACCACATCGTGATCGAGCAGCGCGATTATGGTCGGCGGCACCACGCCGATGATGAATCCGATGTTCGGGATGTAGTTGGTGATAAATGCCAGCAGTCCCCAGAGCCACGCATAGCGAATATCGAG
>DATLQP010000200.1:0-21805 GCA_035535155.1 Propionibacteriaceae bacterium | reverse complement strand
TTCGAAACCGGCACCAAAAGGACTGCCTTTGCTATGACCGTCGACAGCAAATCAGAGCCCGCGGCGACCCCTGCTGATGGCCCGAGCATTCACGTCATTCGGGCGCGCAAACTGCTGATCGGCGGCGCCATCGGTGGAGTGACATCGGCTCTTCTATGCATGATCGGCTTCGCGATCGGCTACGGCACGAGCGGCCTGATCTCGGCTGCCCTGGCATCGGCCATGGTGCTGTTCTTCTACGGAGTTGGCCAGTATGTGATGGTGCTCTTCGCCGATGCGGGCGCTAGGACGCTGCTCACTGTGTCGATGTGCAGCTACACCGCGCGGGTCGTGATTCTCGGGCTGGTGCTGGTGCTCTACAACGCCCACCACGAGGCGTGGCCCACGCTGGTGCCTATGGCGATCTTTGTGACCACGATCATCGTCGTCGCGGGGTGGCTGATCGTCGAGGTATTTGTCTTCTCTCGCTTACGAATCGGCGTGTACGACACCGAATACGAGCCGCCTAGCAAAGGAGTCTTGGAGCCGTGACCGTCGCAACAATCACTGCTAGCGTGTGTCACGCCATGAAGGAACAACCCATTGCGGCTCACGACCAGCCGAGATCGCAAGGAGGCGGGAAATCAGAAGGCATGGACTTGGGGCTACGAGTGCTCTCCTATTTGATCTCCGGCGTCCTGGTTTACGGATTGCTGGGATGGCTTGGAGATCACTACCTCGGAACCAAGTTCTTGCTGCCGATCGGCATAGTTGCGGGCGCCGCCTTTGGCGTGTACATGATCATCCGGCGCTATGGCCGTGTCGATGAAGCAGCACCTGCCTTAAGCGCCAAGGATCGCAGCAACCGAGCCACGATAACCGAGCACAGGCAAGAGGCGGAGTAGGGGGAACGGTGAGCGTTTTCTTGTCGGGCCTGGTGCCGCTGGAGACGGGCGGCTTCGAAGCCCCCGGGGTGCAGAGCTTCGACGTACCGCCATTCTTCGCAAGCGTTCCCTGGTTCGACAAGTACATGCTGCAAGGCATTGTCTCGGTGATCCTGATCTTGGCCTTCTGGTTGATCATGGCGCGGAAGAACGCGATGGTGCCCAGCAAGGGCCAATACATCGGTGAAACGGCTTACTTCTTCGTCCGCAACTCGATCGCCCGGGACATGATTGGGCACGACTTCCGCAGATATCTGCCACTCCTGATCGCCCTTTTCTCCTTCGTGCTGGTCAATAACCTGTGGGGAGTCTTCCCGCTCACGTTGCTGCCTACTCCCGCCCACGTCGGTTGGCCGTACGGTCTGGCGATCATGGTCTGGCTGATCTACAACGGCATCGGCATTTCCAAGCACGGGTTTTTCGGCTACCTCAAGGCCACTACGCTGCCTGCCGGCGTGCCAGTATTCATGTGGCCGCTGATCATCCCGCTGGAGTTCGTCTCCAACATCATCGTCCGGCCAATCACGCTCTCCTTGCGACTCTTCGCCAATATGTTCGCGGGCCATCTGCTGATTCTGGTCTTCGTATTAGGCGGGGAGTACCTGCTGCTGCATTCTGAGTCGATCATCAACAAGACCGCCGGCGTGGTGGCTCTGATCTTCAGCATGGCGATCTTCGGCTTGGAGATCTTCGTTCAGTCCCTGCAGGCTTTCATCTTCACTGTTCTCACCGCCCAGTACATCTCCTCGGCCTCGGCCGAGGAGCACTGATCACCCTCGGTTTCGGCAGCCTGAAGCGAAACCCCGTCACGAAAGAAGTCCAATGACTCCACTGGAAATCGTCGGATCCCTCGGCATCGTCGGCTATGGCCTCGGCGCCATCGGCCCCGGCATCGGCGTGGGCTTGATCTTCGCCTCAGTCATCCAGGGCACGGCGCGGCAGCCGGAGGCCCGTGGCGCGATGATGGGCACGGCTTGGATCGGATTCGCGGTGACGGAGGCGCTGGCGATCATCGGTATCGCCCTTGCCTTCGTCTTCGGCGGCCTGTGAGCGAGTGGTCGGCGATGACCACCCTTCTGGTACCGCTCGCGGAGAATCCGCTGCTGCCAAATGTGGCGGAGATCATTGCCTCGATTGTGTTCGCGCTGCTGTTGACCTTCATCATCGCCAAGTTCGTGGTGCCGAGGTTCGAGGCCACGTACGCCGAGCGCACCGCAGCTATTCAGGGTGGAATGGAGAAGGCGGAGAAGGCTCAAGAAGCTGCCGAGGCAGCCTTGCGGCAGTACAACGAGCAGCTCGCTGAGGCACGCACCGATGCGGCGAGAATCCGCGAGGAAGCCAAGAGCGAGGGCACTCAGATCCTTGCGGACTTGCGTGAGCAGGCACAGGCCGAGGTCGCTCGGATCCGGGCTCAGGGCGAAGCCCAACTCGAGGCGGAACGGACCACGGTGATGACGCAGATGCGAGCCGAAATCGGTACGTTGGGCACCACCTTGGCGAGCCGGATCGTCGGCGAGTCGCTCGAGGACGATGCGCGAGCACAGCGTACGGTCGACCGCTTCCTTGCAGAGCTCGAAGGTGAGGGCGAACCTACTCCCGTTGGCAGATCATGACTGCTGCAACCGACGCGCGACTGAGTTCGCTCGACCGGATGCTGAACGAGAGCGAGGTAGGCGACAACTTCGCCGCAGGCATGTTCGCTGTGGTCGATGCGCTCGGCTCCTCTGCGACGCTGCGGCGCGCGGTGACGGACCCAGGGACGCCGGAAGGCGCACGACGCGCATTGGTGCACGGGTTGCTTGATGGAAAGGTGGACAAGGAAGTTGTCGATCTCGTAGCGGAGTCGGCGACGCTCCGCTGGGCCGGAGGCCGCACCTTTGCGGCTGCGCTCGAGCGGCAAGCAGTACGCGCTCAGCTCATAGTTGCCGATCGCAACGGTGATCTAGAGAACACTGAGGACGAACTCTTCCGATTCGCTCGGGTCGTGGAATCCAACCCGGATTTGCGTAACACCTTGTCCGATCGCTCCATCGACCTCACGAGGCGGCAGGAGCTGATCGGCGACCTGCTGAGAGGCCGCGCGACCGTCGCAACACGTCTTCTCGCCCAACGGGCCGTCGTTGCGCGGGAACGAACCTTCGGCCACACGATCGAGGGTTACGTCACGCTGGCCGCAGCACAGAAGAATCGTGTGGTGGCAACGGTGCGTATCGCGAAGCCTCTTTCCTCCGATCAACGAGGCCGGCTCCAGACAGCCCTGGGCAGACAGATCGGCCGCGATGTCACGATCCAGGAAGTGATCGATCCTGGCATCTTGGGCGGAGTTCGCATCGAGCTTGGTGACGAGGTGTTCGAGGGTACGGTGGCGGGCCGGTTGGAGGCCGCCCGACGCCTCTTCGAATAGCCGGTGGACTAGATCACAATTGAAAATACGTACTCCGAGATAAAGAGCAGAAAGCGCAGGCGATGGCAGAACTCACGATTCGTCCAGAGGAAATCCGCGATGCACTGGATCGCTTCGTCCAGGGCTACACGCCAGAGGCAGCCAGTCGCGAAGAGGTTGGAACAGTCGTCACCTCCGGCGACGGCATTGCGCGGGTGGAAGGCTTGCCTTCGGCCATGGCCAACGAGCTTCTCGAATTCGAGAACGGGACGCTCGGCATTGCGCTGAACCTCGACGTACGAGAAATCGGCGTCGTCGTCATGGGCGAATCCGGGGGCATTGAGGAAGGCCAGGTCGTCAAGCGCACCGGCGACATCTTGTCTGTGCCGGTTGGCGACGGGTACCTGGGACGTACCGTCGATGCGTTGGGCAACCCGATCGACGGCCTCGGTGAGATCAACGACATCGATGACCGTCGCCCGCTCGAGCTACAGGCTGCCGGCGTCATGGACCGGCAAGGAGTGAATCAGCCCTTGCAGACCGGGATCAAGGCCATCGATGCGATGATCCCGATCGGCCGTGGCCAACGGCAGTTGATCATTGGGGACCGCAAGACCGGCAAGACTGCCATCGCGGTCGACACCATCATGAATCAGAAGAGCGCCTGGGATACCGGTGACCCGGAGCAACAGGTGCGCTGCATCTACGTCGCAATCGGTCAGAAGGGCTCGACCATCGCTGCTGTTCGCGGAGCGTTGGAGGACGCCGGCGCGCTCGAGTACACCACGATTGTCGCGGCGCCGGCGTCGGACCCCGCTGGCTACAAGTACGTCGCCCCGTATACGGGCTCGGCCATCGGGCAGCACTGGATGTATCAGGGCAAGCACGTGCTGATCATCTTCGACGACCTGACCAAACAGGCTGAGGCGTACCGTGCCATGTCGTTGCTGCTACGCCGCCCGCCTGGACGCGAGGCCTACCCCGGCGACGTGTTCTATCTGCACAGCCGCCTGCTGGAGCGCTGCGCGAAGCTTTCCGATGCGCTGGGCGGCGGCTCAATGACCGGCCTGCCAATCATCGAGACGAAAGCCAATGACGTGTCGGCCTACATCCCAACCAACGTCATCTCGATCACCGACGGACAGATCTTCTTGCAGTCAGATCTCTTCAACGCCAATCAGCGACCAGCTATCGACGTGGGTATCTCTGTGTCACGTGTTGGTGGGGCTGCTCAGATCAAGGCGATGAAAAACGTCGCCGGCTCACTCAAGTTGGAGCTTGCGCAGTATCGCGACATGCAAGCTTTTGCAATGTTCGCCTCAGACCTCGATGCCACAACCCGCCGCCAGCTCGATCGAGGCGGCCGGCTGGTCGAGCTGCTGCGCCAGCCGCAGTACTCGCCGTACCCGGTGGAGGAACAGGTCGTCTCGGTGTGGGCCGGGCTCCAGGGTCTGATGGACGAAGTGCCAGTCGACGACGTGCTTCGCTTCGAGCGCGAGCTGCTGGACCATCTGCGGCACCATGGCAGCGAGCTACGCAACATCCGGGAGACCAAGGCATTCGACGACGACACGGCGGCTGCCCTACGCGAGCAGATCGCCGAGTTCAAAAAGAGCTTCCAAACCTCGGAGGGCAAGCTGTTGGCCGGCCGCGAGGAGCATGTGGCGCTGGAGGAAGAGGACGTCACGCAAGAACAAATCGTGAGGCAGAAGCGTGGCTAGCGTGACGAGAATAGGGCTTTGAGATGCCGGCAAGCCTGCGTGAACTAAGACAGCGCCGCTCCTCGGTTTCGACCATCAAGAAGGTCACCCGAGCGATGGAGCTGATCGCGGCCTCCAGAATCATCAAAGCACAACAGCGCGCGCGATCGGCCGCACCGTACGCGCGGGAGCTGACCAGGGCTGTATCCGCCGTGGCGACGTTCTCCAACGTCGACCATCCGCTGACCACCGAGGCAGAGAATCCGACCAGGGCTGCAGTCTTGCTGATCACCTCGGACCGTGGTCTGGCCGGGGCGTATTCCTCCTCGGTGATCAAGGAGGGCGAGAAGCTGAACCAGATGCTGCGGGAGGCGAACAAGGAGGCGGTGCCCTACTTGACCGGCCGGAAGGCGATCGCTTTCTACGGCTTCCGGCGCCGCAATGTCGCCGCGAAGTGGGAGGGCTTCTCCGACGCGCCGACCTACGCTCAGGCCCGCGAGATTGCCGACGCGCTGATTGCGGCGTTCCGGACGCCAACCGAAGAAGGCGGCGTTGATGAGATCCACGTGATCTTCACCCGCTTTGTCTCCATGCTCACCCAACGACCTGAAGTCATCCGGCTGTTGCCACTGGAGGTCGTGGAAGGCGAAGAACCACCACCAAGTGATGAGATCCTTCCCCTGTATGAGTTTGAGCCGGATGCCGAGACCGTGCTCGACGAGTTGCTACCCCTGTACGTGGCTAGCCGCATCCACTACTGCCTGCTCCAGGGCGCTGCCTCGGAGCTGGCCAGCCGGCAGAAGGCGATGAAGTCAGCAACCGACAATGCGCAGCAGCTGATCGAGCGATTGACTCGCGAAGCAAACCAAGCCAGACAGGCCGAGATCACGCAGGAAATCTCCGAGATCGTCGGCGGAGCGAGCGCCCTGGCCGAGGCAAACGCGGCCGCCGAGTGACATTGCAGCACCGAACGATCAGATATCGCCCACTGATGAATGAGGGAATCAGATGACCGCCACGATCGAAGAACAAGACACCGAAGCTCCCGCCGGCGGTATCGGCCGCGTCTCTCGGGTCATTGGCCCAGTCGTCGATGTTGAGTTTCCCGCCGATCAGATGCCCGACATCTACAACGCGCTGACCGTCGAGACCACTGTCGGCGATGAGACGCGCACCATGACCATGGAGGTTGAGCTGCACATCGGCGACAACCTCGTTCGAGCAATCGCACTCAAGCCAACCGACGGCATGCAGCGCGGCACAGAGGTGCGGGATACCGGGGCGCCGATCTCGGTGCCCGTCGGCGACATCACGAAGGGCCACGTCTGGAACGTGACCGGAGACGTGCTCGACGTCGACCCGTCCTCGGTCGAGATCACTGAACGCTGGCCGATCCACCGCTCGGCACCCAAGTTCGACCAGCTCGAGTCGAAGACGGAGATGCTGGAAACTGGCATCAAGGTCCTCGACCTGCTTACCCCGTACGTGACCGGCGGCAAGATCGGCCTGTTCGGGGGCGCCGGCGTGGGTAAAACCGTGCTGATCCAGGAGATGATCTATCGCATCGCCCATAACTTCGGCGGCACCTCGGTGTTCGCGGGGGTGGGGGAGCGGACCCGTGAGGGCAACGACCTGATCCACGAGATGGATGAGGCCGGGGTGTTCAAGGACACCGCGTTGGTCTTCGGTCAGATGGACGAGCCGCCGGGCACCCGGCTGCGGGTCGCCCTCTCGGCACTCACTATGGCCGAGTACTTCCGTGACGTGCAGAACCAGGACGTGCTGCTGTTCATCGACAACATCTTCCGGTTCACTCAGGCGGGCTCGGAGGTCTCCACCCTGCTCGGCCGGATGCCTTCGGCCGTGGGCTACCAGCCCAACCTGGCCGACGAGATGGGCCAGCTACAGGAGCGGATCACCTCGACGCGCGGGCACTCGATCACCTCAATGCAGGCGATCTATGTCCCGGCCGACGACTACACCGACCCCGCTCCAGCCACCACCTTCGCCCACCTGGATGCCACCACCGAGCTGTCGCGCGAGATCGCCTCCCGGGGTCTGTATCCTGCGGTGGATCCGCTGAGCTCAACCAGTCGAATCCTCGATCCGCAATACATCGGCCAGCAGCATTACGACGTCGCGGTGCGTGTCAAGCAGATTCTGCAACGCAACAAGGAGTTGCAGGACATCATCGCGATCCTGGGCGTCGACGAGCTGTCTGAGGAAGACAAGATCGTGGTCAACCGTGCCCGGCGCATCCAGCAGTTCCTGAGTCAGAACACCTACATGGCGGAGAAGTTCACCAACATTCCTGGGTCTTCTGTGCCGCTGAGCGAGACTATCGAGTCGTTCCAGATGGTCTGCGACGGGGAAGTTGATCACATCGCAGAGCAGGCATTCTTCAACGTCGGGGGCATGGACGATGTCGAGCGACGTTGGTCGGAGCTCCAGAAGGAAGCCTGATCTTGATGTGCGGACCCGAATCTGCCTCGAGGCGGCGTCTTGAGCAAGCTTGGTCGTAAGCTCAAAGGATCGAGAGGCCAGCGGGAGATGGAGCGATATGGCTGAAGCTATGCAAGTGGAAGTTGTCTCGGCCGATCGGGTGGTCTGGTCAGGCAAGTCTTCCAACATCATTGCCAAAACTGTCGACGGTGAAATCGGTATCTTGCCCGGTCATGAACCGGTGCTCGGAGTGCTCGTGCCGAGCGCGGTCGTGATCTTCTGCGACGATTCCACGACCAGGGAGATCATTGCCGTGGAGGGTGGCTTCATTTCCGTCTCTCAGGGACGAGTTTCGATCTTGAGCGAGTACGCCCGGATGGCTGACGAGGTGACCGTCGCTGAGGCTGAGAAGGAACTCGCCGAAGCCCAACGAGTTCTCGACTCGGGCGACGGAAGTGACGAAGATCGAAAGCATTTTCTGCGTGCCACAGCGCAACTGCGTGCAGCGCAGAAAGCGCAGTAAGGTCGCAGCTACTAAATATTCGCGCGCGATCTGAGGACTTTCATGCACGGCTGGCTCGGGGTCGTCGAGATCCTTGGACTGCTGGCTGGCCTACTGGCCATAAGCGTGTTGATGCTTGCTGTGCGGCGCCGCTGGCTTGATCGGCTGGGCGGCACATTCAGCTGTAGTTTGCGGCTGCGAATGTCGACTCCGGGTGCCGGATGGGTGCTCGGAGTTGGTCGTTATAGCGAGGGGATTTTGGAGTGGTTCAGATACTTCTCCTACTCGCTCCGCCCCCGGGTGGCGTTCCCACGACGAAACGTACGTGTGCTGGAAACGCGCATGCCGGACCCGGTAGAGGCCGTGGCACTGAACACCGACGAGAAGGTACTGCGCATTGAGATGCAGGACGGCCACGTCGAGACGGAGTGGGAGCTGGCTATGAGCCAGGAATCGCTGACCGGCCTCCTCAGCTGGCTGGAAGCCGCACCCCCTGGCGTACGCCGATTCGAGTAACTTCGGTCGGCTCAGCTGGAAGCTGGCTATTCCTTAGTGGCGAAGGCGGCGTCGAAGGACGCCCCCGATGGACGGATGCCGTTCATGCTCCGAATGAATTCCAGTGCCTCGGGTGCTCCGTCGAGACGATCCATGCCGGCGTCCTCCCATTCGATGGAGATCGGTCCGGCGTAACCGATGTGGTTGAGCATGCGGAAGATGTCTTCCCAGCGGGTGTCACCATGGCCGGTCGAGATGAAATCCCAACCTCGACGAGGATCTGCCCAGGGCAGATGCGAGGACAGCAGGCCGTTACGACCGTTGTTCAATCTGATCTTGGTGTCCTTGCAGTCCACGTGATAGATGCGATCTTGAAAGTCCCACAGGAACCCGACGTAATCGAGTTCCTGCCAGACCATGTGCGAGGGATCGAAGTTCAGGCCGAAGCCCGGTCGGTGATCGATAGCATCCAACGTGGCAACCGTTGACCAGTAGTCATACGCGATCTCGCTCGGGTGAACTTCGTGGGCGAATCGGACGCCGACCTCGTCGAAGACGTCAATGATCGGGTTCCAGCGGTCGGCGAAATCGGCGTAACCCTCCTGGATGATCTTGTCATCGACCGGCGGAAACATCGCCACGTAATGCCAGATCGCTGATCCGGTGAATCCGACCACGGTGTCGACGCCGAAGGCGGCGGCTGCGCGTGCGGTGATCTTCATTTCCTCGGCGGCCCGCTGTCGTACGCCCTCCGCGTCACCATCACCCCAAACCCGTGGGTTGACCATGTTCTTGTAGCGATCATCGATGATTGCCTCGCACACGGCCTGGCCATTGAGGTGATTCGATATCGCCCAGCACCCGAGCCCATGCTTCTCGAGGAGATCCTTCCGTTCCTGGACGTAGCTGTCGTCCTCGGCTGCCTTCGCAACATCGAAATGGTCACCCCAGCAGGCGATCTCCAGTCCGTCGTACCCCCAGCCCGCGGCGAGCCGACACATCTCTTCGAAGGGAAGATCGGCCCACTGTCCCGTGAACAGGGTGACCGGCCGCGGTTGGGCTGGCTCGGCCTTGCCAGTGGCTTCCTTGAGATCGGCGGCCTCAGTGACCATCGGATCCTCCCTTGTGGCTCGTATCGATTGAGAGCGGCTTTAGTGCGTCGACACTGAACTGTGGCTTCGATCGCCGCCGGGTATCCACAGCACATCGCCATCTGTTCCATTGACTACCCGGGTCAGGATGAACAACAAATCGGACAGTCGGTTGAGATAGGTGATCGCCAAGGTGTTGATTCCGCCCGAGTGTTCCCCAGCCGCGACCGCCTCGGTTCCGTATTCCTGGACCGCAAACCACGCGGCGCGCTCGGCTCGTCGCACCACCGTACGCGCCACGTGCAGCTGCGCGGCGGCGGGTGTACCACCCGGCAGGATGAAAGACGTCAAGTTCGGCAGTGGATCGCCGAACCGATCACACCAGGCCTCTAGGCGGCCGATGTAGGCCTGGGTAACGCGAAGCTCCGGCGGCGGATCGGGCCTGCTCGGCACACGCAGTGGGTTTGACAGGTCGGCACCGACATCGAACATCTCGTTCTGAATTGTTCGCAGCACGTCGGCAATATCGTCGGGTAGCTCACCGGCTGCAAGAGCCACCCCGATCGCGGAGTTGGCCTCGTCGACATCTCCGTACGCCTCAACCCTCGGATCGGTTTTGCTGACCGGGGACAGGTCCGAGAGCTGTGTCTTTCCGCCATCGCCCGTTCGGGTGTAGATGCGGGTGAGCCGAACCATGATCACACCCTACGCAAACGCCGTCGGCGAGCTCTGGGCGCATCCCTGCGGTAGCGGCCTGTCGTTGCCAGGAACGGGGTTTTCGCTGTGGCACAGTACAACGGTGATGCGCGTTGGTAGAGCTACTGCAATCGCGATCATGAGTGTTGCTGTGTCGGCGACTGGCTGCGGGCAGATCCCTGTAGCGCCGCCACCACCGAGCCCTTCGGCAACGTCGGCGTCGCCGTCTCAGGCACCTAGCGCGTCACCCGCAGCGGTGGATGGGAGTGGCGTCTGTGAATACTTCCTCTCCGGTAACGCGGCGCGCCCGGTCGCGCGGCCGCCGACGACTGGCGTGCCGACCAGCGGGACGACCAGTTACGTGCTCTCGATGACCAATGGCACTGTCACGATCACCTTGGATCGGGCCAAGGCGCCGTGCACGGTCAATTCCTTTGTTTCGCTGGCCGAGCAGGGCTACTTCGACGACACCCAGTGCCATCGGCTGGCTGATTCGGGGATCTTCATCCTGCAATGTGGAGACCCGACCGGCACCGGGAAAGGTGGCCCTGGCTACGAGTTCGCCAACGAGACTGACGGCACCGAGACCTACACCGAGGGCACAGTTGCCATGGCTAACGGCGGGCCCGGCAGCAACGGTTCTCAGTTCTTCCTCGTCTGGGCCGACTCAACCAGCCTCGACAAGAAGCGCAACTTCACGATTTTCGGCGACATGGACAAGGCTTCCCGAGACGTGGTGGCATCGATGGCTGAGGAGGGCCAGGACGGGCGCAACGCCGACGGAACGGGTCGACCCAACAACCCGTGCCAGATCGCGACGGCGACAAGAGTCTGACGCCCGCCTCGCCGGGATGTGGTTCTGGACCACTGATGATCACTGATCGAGGGGACGGCGGCCTGGCCGCTTCGGGCGCCGGTTGAGCAACGCCATGGCCAGCACCAAGATGCCGAGGCCGATGAAACCGCCGATGATGTAGGCGGCAAAACCTTGACTGCCGCGAGGATAAGCCCCACGTGACGGCGTCGGAGACGGCGCATTGGCCAGCACGTCAAGCGGGATGAGTTGCAGCACAATTGTGAGGAGCTCGGTCACGGCGAACCTGACCTCCTGGATCGATGAGTTGTGCAGCGGGTCAGAGCTGCTCAAGGCTACAGCCCGAGGAACCGGCGAATTGTGGCGAGGAAGACCTGCGGTTGTTCGCTGTGAACCCAGTGTCCAGCACTCTTGATTGTCACCAGTTGAGTGCGTGGGAAGAGTGCCCTCATGGCAGCGGCGTACTCGGGCCGGATGTAGTGTGATGCGGCGCCGGCCAGCCAGAGGACAGGTTCCTCATAGGGCTGGGCATCGAGTTCGGGCCAGGCACTCATCAGGTCGAGATAGTCGCCGAGCAGATCGAGGTTCATCTGCCATCGCCAGCCTTCGCCGGAAACCGATGGCTCGCGTCGAAGATTCTGCAGCAGGAAGCTGCGGATGACCGGATCGCTGACGTAGCCCGCGAGCTGGGCGTCAGCGTCCTTGCGATCGGTCAAGGTTCGCAGGTCGATCGCACGCATGCCGCGCACGAATGTGGCGAATTCACTCGTCTGCCGCGACCGCACCGGCGAGACATCCACCACGCACAGTCGCTGCACCAGCTCTCGATGCAGCAAGGCGAGTGTCATGGCAACCTTGCCACCCATCGAGTGCCCGACCACCGCCCACCGATCATCTCCGCCGTGGGCTTGCAGCAGCTCGGCAACGAGTCCGGCCATTTTGGGATAGGAAAAGTGATCCGTCCACAGGGACCGTCCGTGATTGGGTAGATCCACCAATGTGACGCGCGCAGATCTGCTCAAGCCCTTGGCGATCGTGGTCCAGTTCTTTCCCTGGCCAAAAAGACCGTGTAGAAACGCCACGCGGGGTCCTGCGCTGCCCAGCTGGGTGCTGAAGAGCCCATTCTCCAGTGGAGTGGCCGTCATGGCCGGCGCTGCCAGCAGCCGGTGTGCCAGTGCCGACGCTCCGCGACTCCGGACGTGGAAAGCAGGCCAGGTGTGTCGGGCCACGCGACGACGTGAGGAGTGCCTGCGGCGATCTCGGTGTTGCATCCGGGACACCGATAGGGTTTGGTGGCCGATGCGCCCGGCACGCTGCGTACGATCCAACGGCCGTCCCGTTTCGCCGCAGACGTCGCGTGTCCGGAGCTAAGCGGTCGCGCCTGTCGCAGGTGCTTGCTCGGTCGTCGGGCCACTCAGAGCTCCCTTCATCTAGAGCCGCTCGCGCATCGCGCTCAGTTCGTCGAGTCAAGCATGGCACCAGCCGCAGACCGGCCCCCCTTTGATTTGGAGTTGCTCGAGCATCGCGCTTGGAATCCGCCGACGTCGTCGTCGCTCGCAGACCAAAGGAGCGTGCCTACTCACTCCTCCTCCGCTCGGCGGCGCGCGATTCCCGCGACGCTCGCAGCTATACGTCCCACGTGCCTTATGTTGTTCCGGTGCGGTTGGTGATTGCCCGTTGCCAGGTGGACTACACAGGACGGCTGACCGCACATCTGCCGATGGCGCCGCGGCTGATCTTGATCAAAGCCGACGGATCGGTCTCGATCCATGCAGACGACCGGGCGTACAAGCCGTTGAACTGGATGAGCCCTCCTTGCGCGCTGGTGGAGCTGGAAGGCCCTGGGCCCGAGCAGCACCCTGTGCTGGGCGATGAACCGCTCACCGCGCTCTGGGAGGTTCGGGGGCGTGATGGTGACACGCTCCAGATCTTGCTGGGGCAGGTGTATCACGACTCCTCCTATGAACTTGGCGTCGATCCAGGCCTGCAGAAGGATGGTGTGGAAGCGCATCTGCAAGCACTTCTCGCTGAACATCCCGAGACACTGGCGCCTGGTTTGTCCCTGGTACGGCGGGAACATCCCACTCCCATTGGGCCGGTCGACCTCCTCTGCAGGGACGCATCAGGGGCGTACGTGGCAGTCGAGATCAAGCGTCGCGGAGAGATCGACGGCGTGGAACAACTCAGTCGCTACTTAGACCTGATGCGCCGCGATACGCTGCTCGGCAGCGTACGCGGCATCCTCGCTGCGCAGTTGATCAAGCCCCAGGCACGGGTGCTCGCCACCGACCGCGGGATCAGCTGCGTGACGGTTGACTACGACGTGTTGCGCGGACTGGACAGCGCCGACGACCGATTGTTCTGAGCGGTTACGCAGCGATCAGCTGCGAGCGAGCCGCTCAGGCGGCACTGGGCTTGGACTCGGACTTACGCTCCTCCTCGACCGCGTCCTCCTCAGCCACAGCCTCTTTCTCGGCTGCCTCCTCTTCAGCCACCACCTCGGACTCGGCCGCACTGCCGATGGTCGGATCACTCTCCATCTCGGCCTCGCTAGCGCCGTGCCCGGTTCCAAAGCCGACGATTGCGGAGAATTCCGCATCAGGCACCTCAGGCACATCAGGCAGGTTCTCGGCAGTCTCCACCGCCAATGCACTCAGCGAGGTGAGCTGGTTGAGCATGGCGTGCTTGCGGCGATTGAGCAGGTCCTGCTCGTCCCTCATCTGCCGCCTTCGCAGCGCGAGCTCATGCCGCGCCCGGTCGTCAATGGCCGCTGCCTGATGCCGCGCCCGATCAATGATCTGCTCCGCGTCGGTGCTGGCGTCCACCTTGATGCGTTCCGCATTGGCCAGCGTTTCGCTACGAACCTTGGCAGCGTGCCCGGTCTCCTCCGTCAGGCGGTCGCCTGCTGCTCTTTGCAGCTCGGTCGCTTTCGACAGCATCGCCTGCATGTCCTGATTCGCCGAGTCCTGCGCCTGCTTCAGCTCGGCCAGCACCCGCTCCCGCTGATCGGCAATCTCCTGGCGTACGGCTGCACTGTCGCGTTCAGCTGCGGCGAGGAGTTGCTGCGACTCGAAAGTGGCGGCGTTCCGCATGCCTGTGGCGCCTGATTCGGCCTCAGTGCGAACAGCCTCAGCCTGCAGTCGAGCCGAGGCCAGTAACTGCACAGCCTCGGTCATAGCGTGTTCCCGCAGCTGGAGTGCGTCTTGCTCACCCCGGAGCCGCAGCGACTCCAATTCGGCTAGCTGAGCGTCCCGCAGCTGGGCCAGTTCCGCGGTCGCAATTTGACGTAGCTCGTTGATTTCGGCATGCACCTGCGCCCTCAGCCGATCAGTCTCCTGAACGGCCTGGTGGGTGAGGTCGGTCGCCTGTTCCTCCGCGATGTGGAGCAGCTCCTGGACCCGCCCGCCGAGTCCGGAGAAGTCGGCCTCGGTAGCCCGGGCGTTGGCTTGGTCGAGCGCCTGGCGGAGGTCATAGTTGTTGCCCATCAGTGAGTCGTATTGCTGCAACAGCTGAGCGATCTGGGCCTGTGTCGCCCTCACAAAATGATCAACGGCTGCTCGGTCATAGCCTTTGCGGACCAGCGGAAAGCGGCCATCATCGGTATGCGAGTCAACTCCTGGGGACATGTTCACGCCGGCTCCTTACATGCCAAAGTGCCGTTACCCCGAGTCAATTCAGGGTAACGGCACTCCAAGCCAGAGAGCCAGCAGGTCAGCAGGTGATGATCATTGCAGCCAACCGCTGGCGTGTGCTACTTCGACTTGGCTCCTTCGTCGGATAGATCCGACGGAGACACCAGCACGGTCGCGTCACCATCGATCTCCGGTTCGCGAGCTTCACTGGCCCTTCCGCCGTTCCTGCCAGTTGAGCCCGGCTTGCTACCGGTGGAGCTGTCCTCACCCAGGCCGGCAGGTGGCAGCATGTCGGGGCGCATCACGGTGCGATCCCCGACCTCACCACCTTCCAGCTCGCTGGGGTCGTCGAGATCTGGGAACGCGCTGGCCGTCTGCTCGGCGAGCGCCGACAAGCTGGCCAACTGGCTGAGCACCGCCTGCTTGCGCTGGTGCAGCAGCTCGGTCTCCCTGCGCAACTGCTGCTTCCGCCACGCGAACTCTTGTTGGGTCCGCTCGTTGATCGCTGCGGCCTGCTTCTTCGCGGTGGCGATCCGCGCCTCGGCCTCCTGAGCGGCTGCGCCCTTGGTCTGCTCGGCCTCGGCGAGAGCCTCGGCGCGAATCCGGGCCGCCTCGGCCAGATCGGTCTCAAGACGCTCAGCAGATTGGCTGTGGTGCTTGGTTGCCTCGGCGAGCAGGGCTGCGGTCTTCTGCTGTGCATCGTCATGGGTCACTTTGAGCTGCGCAACTGCCTGCTCCCGCTCGGCAGCGAGCTTGGATCGCGCCTCGGCCGCCTCGCGCTCAACCGTACGGCGCAGGTTCTCGGTGTCAAGGTAGGCATTCTGACGCGTTGCCTGCGCCTCGTGATCGGCCTCGCGACGTATCGAATCGGCCTGCCGCCGAGCAGCCGCGATCAGCGCATCCCCTTCAGCCTTGGCCTTATCGACCTGGCCTTGGACCTCTTCGCGCAACTTGGCGCGCAGTTGATCAATCTGCGCTGTACCGCCGCTCTTGATGGCGTCACCCTCACGGCTCGCGTTGCTGCGCAGGCCGTCTGCCTCACGCCGGGCTTGCTCCTTGAGCTTCTCAGCCTCGATCGTTGCGTTCTGGACGAGCTCACGTGCTTGCTCTTGAGCCAACCTGAGAATGTCGTTGGCGCGCCCACCCAGGTTTGAATAATCAACGTCATTGTCTGACTTGTCGCCCGCCGAGGTGAGGTCGTCTTGGAGTAGGGTCACCTGCTGCTCGAGTTGCGCAGAGTGTCTACGGGACTTGACGACACTTTCCTCAAGCGTGCGGACGTAGTCGTCAACGGCCGTTCGGTCATAGCCCCGCAGTGCGGTCGGGAAGTTTCCGACTGCGCTTGCTGTGTCGTCGAACAGGCCAAGCCCCGTGTTGTCTGATGCGTTCACCGCAAGAAGCCCTCTCCGAGAATAGGTATGGATGCCGAGTCTGTGCCCGCGCGAGTGATGGCCTTGCGCTCAATCATTGGGCGCAAGGCCGTTATGCGGATCCGCCGCGGGGTGCTCGACCAACTCGAGCAGAACGCCGCCAGTGTCCTTGGGGTGGACAAAGTTGATCTGCGAGCCACGGGTACCGGCTCTTGGTGCATCATAAAGCACCCGTACGCCGCAGTGACGCAAAATCTTGGATGCGGACCGGACATCTGACACAGCGTAGGCCACGTGGTGCAGGCCGGATCCGCGTCTCACCAGAAAGCGGTTGAGTACCGAGCTTTCTGTCAGTGGCATCAACAGCTGAAGCTGGTTGCTCATCGGTCCTCGCTCGCTGCTCGCCAGCATGACTTCGGCAACCTGCTGGTCAAGGTTGTCCTCACGATGTCGGACCTGCAGCCCAAGCAGGTCACGGTAGAAGGGGATCGCTGCATCCAGATCAGGCACCGCGATACCGACATGATCAAGACCGAGTAAGCCCGGCAGCACAGCTGCGAGATCGGGAGGCTTTCTGGTCATGCACCTTAGAGTGCCAGACTGGTGTCTGACCGAACCATCGGACGTGATCGTTAATGCACAGCTAAGAGCTGGGAGGTGGAGCATGGGATCAGTGATTGTCGGCGGGGCGCGTACGCCGATCGGCAAGCTACTTGGTGGCCTTAAGGACATGTCGGCCACAGACCTTGGTGGCTACGCCATCGCGGCAGCGCTCGAGCGCTCCGGCGTTTCTCCGGAGCATGTCGACTACGTCGTGATGGGCCAGGTGCTGCAGGCGGGCACTGGTCAGATCCCGGCGCGGCAGGCTGCGCTGAAGGGTGGCATCGCAATGTCGGTGCCTGCCGTGACTATCAACAAAGTGTGTCTTTCCGGGCTGAACGCGGTAGCGCTCGCTGATCAGCTGATCCGAGCAGGTGAGTGCGAGGTGGTCATTGCCGGCGGCATGGAGTCCATGACCCAAGCCCCTCACCTCCTGCCTGGCTCCCGATCCGGTTATAAGTACGGCAACGTCACGATCATCGACCACATGGCCTACGACGGCCTGTGGGATGCGTTCACCGACCAGGCGATGGGCGCCCTGACCGACAGCTGCAACCGGGGCGAGCAACTGGTCAGTCGCGAAGATCAAGATGCATTCTCTGCGCGTTCCCATCAGCGAGCGGCGGCCGCCACGGCCAATGGCGCGATGGCGGAGGAGATCGTGGAGGTTCGCGTCCCGCAGCGGCGCGGCGACGATCTGGTGGTCAGCAAGGATGAAGGCATCCGCGAGGGCGTGACAGCTGAATCGCTTGGCAAGCTGAGGCCTGCGTTCGGCCGTGACGGCTCGATCACCGCGGGCTCGTCCAGCCCGATTTCGGACGGTGCGGCAGCAATGGTGGTGATGAGCAAGGAGACCGCTGCGCGACTCGGGCTTGATGTAATCGCCGAGATCGGCGCGTACGCCAGCGTCGCCGGACCGGATTCGTCGTTGCAGCTACAGCCGGCCAATGCGATCGATGTCGCGGTGAAGAAGCAACAGATCAATGTCTCCGACCTCAAACTGATCGAGATCAACGAAGCCTTTGCGGCGGTCGGAGTCGCGAGCGCCCGCGCCCTGGGTTTCAGCGATGAGGAGACCGACGAGAAGGTCAACGTCAACGGTGGTGCGATCGCTCTGGGCCATCCGATTGGTGCATCGGGCGCTCGGCTGCTGCTGACGCTCGCTATGGAGCTGCGGCGCCGTGGCGGCGGTTCCGGCATCGCGGCGCTGTGCGGCGGCGGTGGGCAGGGCGACGCCCTGATCCTCACCGTTCCGGCCAACGACGGATCCAGCTAAAGCCGCGCGCATCGTTCCACAAAACAAGACAGTGTCCCTTGACGGTGACAAAGTGGGTGATGTCGTCGCAGCGGTCCGGTCCGGCAACCCCCGGGCACTGGGTCGTTTGATCAGCTGGATCGAGAACGCATCGCCGGCGTTACCGATGATCATGAAAGAGCTTGCGCCGGACACGGGACGAGCGCACGTGATCGGTTTGACGGGTCCGCCCGGAGTCGGCAAGTCGACCACGGCAACCTCTCTGGTCCGGGCACTGCGAGCTCGTGGCGAGCGGGTCGGTGTATTGGCCGTGGACCCGAGCTCGCCGTTTTCGGGGGGAGCGCTGCTGGGAGATCGCGTTCGAATGCAGGAACACGCTCTCGACCGCGACGTTTACATCAGGTCGATGGCGACCAGGGGTCACCTCGGTGGCCTTGCCGTCGCTACACCGCAAGCGCTCCGAGTATTCGATGCCGCCGGTTTCGGCACAGTGGTCGTCGAGACGGTGGGAGTCGGCCAATCGGAGCTCGAGGTGGCCGAAACGGCGGATACAGTGCTCCTCTTGCTCGCGCCTGGGATGGGGGACGGAATCCAAGTGGCCAAGGCCGGCATCTTGGAGATCGGCGACATCTTCGTAGTCAACAAAAGTGATCGCGATGGCGCCCAGGCCCTCGTGCGAGAGCTGCGGACGATGATCGCTCTTACGGATCGGGGCGCAGACGACTGGAAGCCTCCGATCGTCTCGACAGTTGCGTACGACAATCGCGGGATCGAGGATCTCCTGGCGGCTATCGACCGGTTCAGAACATCCCAAGTAGCTACCGGGCGCGCCCAAGCCCGCCGCATCGCGCGGGCCCGGAGAGAGGTGGAGAGCATCGCACTCGCGAAACTGCGCGCCGAATTCCGTCTGAATGGTGAAGCCTGGCTCAACGATCTTGCACAGGCGGTGAGTCGAGGTGAAATTGACCCGTATGCTGCGGCGGAGAAAGTAGTCGCCGGACTCTGAGCCGCAGGTTTGCGGCAGCAGGGCTTAGGGCAAGGTCTCTGGACGGCGTGCCTGCTGCCTATCTCGCCACACATCGGGTAGAAAGAGACTATCCAGGCGTCTGCCTGTACATGGCGCGCCTGTACATGGCGCAGACTGTTTGAATAGTCTTCTATGGAGACCGGAAGGATGAATAGTCCGAGATGGTGTGGGTAAAGCGGATCATCGTCTTCTTGGTCGTGGCCTTCGCGCTCTTCTATTTGGTCGCGCAGCCCGAGGCGGCTGCGAATGCGGTTCGTGCCATATTTGGAGCTCTTGCCCGGGTGTTTCGCTCGCTCATCATGTTCTTCCAGTCGCTGGCTGGCTAGCTCCCCATGGGCGTTGTGAACTGGCTCGATCCGCACGTCGATAAATACATCTTGACGACGGCTGACGAGCATAAGGTTCTCGAGGTCAAGAAGCACTGGGTGGCGAGTGCCTGGCCGGGACTGCGTCTCGCTATCGGCCTCGTGATCTTGGTCAGCGCCTTCGCCTTCACTGGCGCCGTCTATTGGATTTTCTTCATACTCGGCCTGGTGGTTGGCGTACAGGCGATCTATCGAATCATCGAGGAGTACCGCGATCGTTTCGTGATCACGAACCAGCGAGTGTTTCGAGTCAACGGCGTCTTTTCCACGGCGCGCGCTAGCGTGCCACTGGCGAGGATCTTGGACATCACCGTCAACAAGCCCGTTATCGGCCGCTGGCTGAATTACGGGCACTTCATCTTCGAATCCGCAGCTCAAGTGCAGGGCTTGAACAGGATCACATACGTGAGCGACATCGACCAACGTGAGGATGTGCTGCGCATGACGATGCAGCCCGCCGACTTGCGTCAACAGGTTGCCGGGCCCGAGGACGATGACGGAACATGACCACCGTGGAGCGACACCGGTTGCCATTCGACCCGATCGAGGAGGCGGCCAAGCAATGGGCCACCCAGTGGGGCGAGATGCCTCGGATGCGTGCTGTCACCTCGCTGATGCGGGTGCACCAATTGCTGCTGACCGAGTTGGATGAATTGCTTCGGCCATTGGGTCTGACCTTCGCCCGCTACGAGGTCTTGGTCTTGCTTTCCTTCTCGCGTCGCGGCTCGTTGCCTTTGGGCAAGATCGGCGAGCGGCTTCAGGTGCATGCCACGTCGGTGACACCACTGGTGAAGCGCCTGGATGCGGCAGAGTTGATCAGTCGTACGCCCCATCCCGAGGACGGGCGCGCGGTGCTTGCCTCGATTACCCCTAAGGGACGGGACATCATGGAGAGGGCGACCGAGGCCATCGTGAATGCTCGCTTCGGACTGAGCGCGCTGAGCGCGGAGGAATGCGATCAGCTGACCTGGTTGCTCACGATGCCGCGAGAAGCCGCAGGCGACTTTTGATGTGAGAGCTGCTGATACCTTGCTATGGCTCGCTCCGCTCGCGCGCCTTCACAGCACGGTGGCTTGGCCGCGTTAGTAGGGCACCCTAGTATCAAAGGTGGAGGTTGTGATGACCGCAGAAGGGGCGGGCGGTAAGGAGCGGTGGGTCGCCGCATTTGCTGAGGCTCAGGCGAAAGGTCAAGTCCGCGACGCCGACTACACCACCCTCTCTGGCCTCGACCTCGATCCGGTGTATGGGCCGGATGATGAGAGTGCCGATCCGCGAATGGAGCGGATCGGCTGGCCGGGGCAGTATCCCTTCACCCGAGGCCTCTATCCGAGTGGCTATCGCGGGCGTCCCTGGACCATCCGTCAGTTCGCCGGCTTCGGCAATGCCCAGCAGACCAACGAGCGTTACAAGATGATCTTGGCGGCGGGCGGCGGCGGGCTTAGCGTCGCGTTCGACATGCCGACCTTGATGGGCCGTGACTCCGACGACAGCCGCAGCCTGGGGGAAGTCGGTCACTGCGGCGTGGCAATCGACTCCGCAGCAGATATGGATCTGCTGTTCTCTGGCATTGATCTCGGCGCTGTCACGACGTCGATGACGATCTCCGGCCCGGCCGTGCCGATCTTCTGCATGTATCTCGTGGCTGCTGAGCGACAGGGCGTTGACATCACGACGCTCAATGGAACGCTGCAAACC
This sequence comes from Propionibacteriaceae bacterium, assembly GCA_035535155.1. Taxonomy (GTDB): domain Bacteria; phylum Actinomycetota; class Actinomycetes; order Propionibacteriales; family Propionibacteriaceae; genus Microlunatus. Next base: position 815 of record DATLQP010000200.1, on the reverse strand, counting down.
GACATCTTCAAGGAGTACATCGCTCAGAAGGAATGGCTGTTTCCGCCCGGCCCTCACCTTCGCTTGATCGGCGACATGATGGAGTACTGCAGTGGCAAGATCCCGGCCTACAAGCCGCTGAGCGTTTCCGGCTATCACATCCGAGAAGCCGGGTCCACGGCTGCTCAGGAGCTTGCGTTTACTCTCGCTGACGGCTTCGGTTACGTCGAACTCGGGCTGTCCCGAGGGCTCGAGATTGATCGTTTCGCTCCCGGCCTGAGCTTCTTCTTTGACGCGCACATCGACTTCTTCGAGGAGATCGCCAAGTTCCGCGCCGCGCGGCGGATCTGGGCCCGCTGGATACGCGACCGGTACGGGGCCAAGACCGCCCGTGCGCAATCGCTCCGCTTCCACACTCAGACCGCCGGCGTTTCCCTCACCGCGCAGCAGCCGTACAACAACGTGGTAAGAACCGCCATCGAGGCGCTCGCTGCTGTGCTCGGCGGAACCAATTCCCTGCATACCAACGCGATGGACGAGACGCTCGCACTCCCGACTCAGGAATCTGCGGAGATCGCGTTGCGGACCCAGCAGGTACTCGCTGAGGAGACCGGCGTGATCAACGTCGCCGATCCACTCGGCGGGTCGTGGTACATCGAGGCCCTGACCGACAAGATCGAGGCGGAGGTCGTGGCCATGCTCGACCGGATCGAAGAGCTGGGGGGCGGCTCGACCCGGCGACATGCGATCGGCCCGATCACCTCGGGGCTGCTGCTCGGCATTGAGGAGGGTTGGTTCACCGGACAGATCGCGGACTCGGCGTTTCGCTATCAGAC
>DATLQP010000199.1:0-9567 GCA_035535155.1 Propionibacteriaceae bacterium | reverse complement strand
TGGTGTTAACCCGAGAGCGAGCGGGCGAGGGCGATCAGCGTCCGTACGCCTACCCCGGTGCCTCCCGGAGCGACGTACCCGTACGGTTTGCCATCAAAGAACGCCGGGCCGGCAATGTCGAGGTGCGCCCATGGTGTGCCCTCGACAACGAACTCCCGGAGAAAGGCACCGGCGACCGAGGCGCCAGCCCAGCGATCGGGCGCAACCGAACGCAAGTCGGCGACCTTTGAATCGAGCTTCCTCCGGATCTCGCTAGGAATCGGGAGCTGCCAGACTTCCTCGCCTGCCGCTTCCGCGGCATCGAGAACCAGGTCAGCCGTCGCATCGTCGGTAGCCATCAGACCGGTCGTACGTTCTCCAAGAGCCACCACACACGCGCCCGTCAGGGTTGCGACGTCAACCACCATGTCGGGATGGTCCTCATTCGCTCGTGCCAGTGCGTCAGCCATGACCAGCCGACCTTCGGCGTCGGAGTTGCCGTTCTCGACGGTCTTGCCGCCATAGATCGACAACACGTCGGAGGGCCGATAAGCGCTTCCCGACGGCATGTTCTCCGCCAAGGCGCCGTACGCCGTGACTTTGATCATGAGACCAAGCTGGGCGATCGCATGTGCCGTCGCCAGCACGACTGCAGCGCCGGCCATGTCGCATTTCATCGTGTACATGCCCTCGGCCGGTTTGAGGTTGAGGCCTCCGGTGTCGAACGTGATGCCCTTGCCGATCAGCGCGAGGTGGAACGTCGCGCCGCGCGGACTGTAGCTCAGCCGCACCAGCCTTGGCGGCCTGGCCGAGCCCCCGCCGACCGCCATCAAGCCGCCGTACCCATCGCGGCTCAACGCCTTCTCATCCAGCACGTCGATCGCGAGCTTGCTGCCGCGCACCAGGTTGCGCACCTCGCTCGCGAACGAATCGGGATAGAGCAGGTTCGCTGGGATGTTCACCCAATCGCGCACGGTGATCACCGCTTGAGCGACGAGCTCTGCAGCGGAGATCGCATCACCTTGTACCGCACCCGAATGAATGACAGTAATGGCGTTGATCTTGCCGCTGGTGGCCGGAGCGGCGCTGATCGGCTCGTATTGATAGCTGCCAAGTAGCGCACCCTCGGCAACTGCGGCGAGTTGCTCAGCATCTGCACTACCCAGGGACACGGCGACCGACAGCGCGCCGCTTTCTGCTAACGAAGCCGCGTGCCGCACTCCCGTTCCAGCCGCGCGCCGTAGGTCCTCGGCGCTCGGCTGCTCGGCGCCCAGACCCACCACCACGATGCGTGGTCCACGCTCGGCCGCGGGAAGCGTCCGCTTGGAGTCGGCGCTCGGCTTCGCACCCAGGGACGTAGCCATCTCACCGACAGATACGCCAAAGCGCTTCGTGAATGCGTCGCCGATTGTCTTGGGCAGGTCGCGGGCACCTGACTCGCTCAAACCCACCACGAGCACATCGACGTGGCGCGGAACCGCCTTGGCGATAGCGAGCGAAGGCAGTATGCGACTGGGCACGATGGCCACATCCTTTGGTGAGTAGGCGTGATCCAATGAGGCTTGAACAGGTTAGCCCCGAAGCTGGCGTCGTTGACCTGGACGTCGCAGGTTCGCAGAGTTGCCCGAGAGATGGAGTGAGGGCGTGGCGGAGAATTCCGAGGCCGATGCGTTACTGAAATCGCCGTTGCACGAACGGCATGTTGCCGCGGGCGCCAAGTTCGCCGCGTTCAGCGGCTGGTCGATGCCCGTGGAGTACGCCGGAGCCGGGGTGCTGGCCGAACACGCGGCCGTCCGCAACGCCGTTGGCATCTTTGACGTCAGTCATCTCGGCAAAGCCATGGTGATCGGTCCCGGAGCGGCGGACTTCGTCAATCGCTGTGTGACCGCCGATCTTGGCAAGATCGGCCCTGGTCAGGCTCAGTACACCTTGATCTGCACTCCGGACGGCGGCGTGGTCGATGACATGATCGCCTATCTGAAGTCCGCCGACGAGGTCTTCTTGATCCCCAATGCCGCGAATTGCACAGAAGTTGTCGCGCTGCTGGACGAGGCTGCGCCGAGCGGTGTCACCGTGACCAATCAGCACAGGGACTACGCCGTGCTGGCGGTCCAAGGCACCCTCTCCGACGAGGTCGTGTCCGCCGCCGGTCTGCCGGCGGGCCACGACTACATGACTTTCGTCGGCGCGCAGCACCACGGGGCTGCCGTGACTGTCTGCCGGACCGGCTATACCGGCGAGCGCGGCTACGAGCTCGTGATCCCGGTTAACGCGGCCCCGGCGGTGTGGGACGCTGTACTGGCAGCCGGCGAGCCCTACGGATTGCAACCGGCTGGCCTCGGAGCGCGCGACACTCTGCGGACCGAGATGGGCTATCCGCTGCACGGTCAAGACATTTCACCTTCCATCACCCCCGTTCAGGCCAGGCTTGGGTGGGCGGTGGGTTGGAAGAAGGAATCTTTTTTCGGAGCCGACGCGCTCCGCGCCGAGAAACAGGCAGGTCCCCAGCGCCTGCTGCGAGGGCTGCGAGCCACCGGCCGAGGCATTCCGAGGCCTGGCATGGTCATACGGGCCCCCGACGGCCGCGAGGTCGGCGGCGTCACCTCTGGCACCTTCTCGCCGACCCTCAAGATCGGCATCGCGCTTGCGCTGATCGAGGCTGGCCTGAATGAGGAAGATGTCGTGACGGTCGACATCCGTGGCCGTCAGGAGCCCTTCGTGATCACCAAACCGCCATTTGTGACGCCTGGCGTACGTGAAGCATGAGAACAGTCGGAGCGGGGCAGCGTGCTCGCGACGCAGGTGCTATAGATCGAAGACGCAGTCGTCTCGATCCTCCAGCGCGCAGGAAATCCGGCGACGTTGGATGTCGCTGAGCTCGGCAGGTAGGTCGCTCACAGCGAACCAGGCGACTTCGACGGACTCCTCATCGCCCACCTCAGCCTCGCCGGAGACGTACCGGCAGCGGAAGCACATCGCGATGAACTGACAGGTGTCACCGTTCGGATAGACCACATCGGGATCTGTGGTCAGCAAGACCAGCCGTTCGACTTGGGCACTGACTCGGGTCTCCTCGAACAGCTCCCGAAGCATCGCCGTGGCCGGCTGCTCGAAAGGTTCCACGATCCCCGATGGCAGGCTCCAGCGCCCTGTGTCGCTACGCCTGGCAAGGAGCAGATGCGTCTCGCCTGGCAGGAGATCCGTTCGAACGACAACGGCGGATACGCCGGGCAGCAACAACCTGCCCTGCCCGTAGCTGCGCCGGATGGCGGTGATGTAGTCAGGGGTCGGCACCAGCTGACATTAGCGCCGACTCGCTAAACGTCGGGCTCCAGCGACATGGGTCCGTACACCAGCCGGTCAGCCTCATAGAGACTTACCGCCCGTACGCCGGCGCGCAGCAAGCTCGGATAGAACTCACCAAGCCACGTCTCCGCCTCGCCTTGGGTCTGAAAGGTGCGGTTGATTGACGGCGAGTCGGCAGTGGAGCGGCTCGAGCTTGGCTTGTGGTCGGGCACCCAGCGCCAGCTCATCAGATCACCTCGTGGCTTATCGCAGACGTTGTTTCGGCGAGGTCGTCCCCACCATGGCACCGTCGCGCTCTATGACGCTACCGAGTATGGAATCGATGTCAGCCATTGTCTCGGGTGCGAGCTTTCGTCCCGCAGCGGCTGCATTGTTCCTCACTTGTTCTGGGCGGGACCCGCCGGTGATGGCGCTCGCGACATTGCCGTTCTGTAACACCCAGGCCACGGCGAGCTGAGCCATCGTGAGGTTTTCCTTTTGGGCGAGCGGGATCAGCTGCTGCACTCTGAGGAGCACGTCGTCCCGCAACACCCGGCGGATGAACCGCGCCCCCTCACCTTCATGTGTGGCACGTGACCCTGCGGGCGGCCGCTCGCCAGGTCGGTACTTACCACTGAGGATGCCCTGTTCCATGGGAGAAAACACAACCTGGCTGATGCCGAGCTCCTGGCAAATCGGTACGACCTCGGCCTCGATGACGCGATACAGGGCGTTGTAGCGCGGCTGGTTGGAGACCAACGAGAAGCCCAGATCCGCCGCCAACGTATGAGCCTCGCGGATTTGTTCCGCTGTCCACTCACTAACGCCTATGTAGAGAGCCTTGCCAGCTCTGACGACGTCGGCGAAGGCCGCCATGGTTTCGCTCAGCGGGGTCGCGTAGTCGTAACGATGAGCTTGGTAGAGGTCGACATAATCGGTTTTGAGGCGTCGTAAAGACGAGTTGATCGCCTCACGAATGTGCTTGCGAGAAAGCCCTGTGTCATTGGGGCCCGGACCAGTCGGGAAGTAGACCTTGGTAAAGATCTCCAGACCTTCCCGCCGGGCGCCCGCTAGTGCGTCACCGAGAATGGCTTCGGCCCGACCACCTGCGTACACGTCGGCAGTGTCGAACGTGGTGATGCCGGCCTCGAGCGCAGCCCGGACGCACGCAGTGGCCTGCTCCACTTCGAGCTGCGAACCATGCGTAATCCAGTTGCCGTAGCTGACGGCCGAAACCTTTAGACCGCTATTGCCCAGATGTCGAAATTCCATGGACGCGTTCCCCCCAGAATCTGCCCACGGTCAGTATGCCTCTCAATAAGCCTCGCCGCGCTTGATTCTGGGAGCAGGTGATCGGAACCGCCGGATTTGGGTACCGCGGGTCATTCCATAGAGCAGCAAACCTTTTGGTGAGGCCTTGGGTAAGCGGGCGGCCAGCACCTTCCGGAAGCCGCGCCACATCAAATAGCCGTCAACGAACACCGCGATGATGAACAAGTACATGGCCAGGGTCGCGATCAACGTCACCGAAGGCCAGTAGCTGCCGAGCAGGGTGACGGCCAAGATCACCACCACGGATGGCAGCAGGAACTCGCCCAAGTTGAAGCGGGCGTCAATGTAGTCACGCATCAACACCTTTTCAGGAACGGCCTCCCGCGCACTGACCACCTTCATCCGCTCGGACCGGGACTGGCGACTGGCGGCGGCTCGAGCCTGCTTCTTGCCGAGCGATGTGTTCATGCGCTGACGGCGCGCAGCCTCAGCTTCTTTGCGCGTTGGTGTCGGGCGATCTTTCTTGCCAGTCGGTGCGGACTCGATCGTGGTGGTCGGCTCCGAGGTGGCGACCTGGCTGTTGCGGCGGAAGAGTGCCACGGGTCCCTCTTGTTGATTGTGCTGCGTGAGCAGGGGTTTGACGGGTCTGGCCCTGGATTGTCTCAGGGGATCACCCTAAAGACGAAACTACCCTGCTCCTTCGCTGTGTTCGCTTTCCCAGCAGAGATACGGTGGAAGCCTGTGAGCGGCCCCGACCGCGCAACCGGAGTCTGGAAGGACTAGCTGACAACTCATGAGCGGCATTTTTCAGCGGATCTCGTTGATCTTCCGTGCTAAGACCGACAAGGCCTTGGACAAGCTCGAAGATCCGCGCCAAACCCTCGACTACTCCTACCAACGTCAGCTTGAGCTGTTGCAGAAAGTCCGCCGTGGGGTTGCCGACGTGGCCACCAGTCGTAAGCGGATCGAGCTTCAAGCCAACCAACTGAACACCCAAGCCGACAAGCTGACCAACCAGGCTCAAAAGGCGCTTGAGGTGGGTCGGGAGGACCTGGCCCGCGAGGCCCTGACGCGGCGGTCCGGCCTGCAGCAACAGCTGAGTGACCTCCAGGTCCAACACGCCCAATTGCAGTCCGAAGAGGAGAAGCTGACCCGGGCCAGCCAGCGACTGCAGGCCAAAGTCGACGCGTTCCGGACCAAGAAGGAGACCATCAAAGCTACCTACTCCGCCGCCGAGGCGCAGACCCGGATCAACGAAGCATTCTCCGGCATCAGCGAAGAGATGGGTGATGTCGGCATGGCAATTCAGCGGGCCGAGGACAAGACCGCCCAGATGCAGGCTCGTGCCGGCGCCATCGATGAGCTGCTCGCCAGTGGTGCGCTTGAGGATCCCACCGGCACGGCCAAGGACGACATCACTCTCGAGCTGGAGCAGTTGGCCTCGACATCCGATGTCGAGAACGAGCTGGCTCGGATGAAGGCTGCTGTCGGGGCGGGTCCGGCTGCTGCACCTCAAGCCATTGAGGGCCAGCAAGCTCCGAGCCAACAGCCGCCAACGCAGGCTGCCGCGCCGCCCAGCCTGGATGCGCAGCCTCCACAGCAATACCAGGCGCCTCCGACCCAGAGTCAGGAAGCGCCCCCGGCTCAGCCGCAGGGTGATCTGCGATGATCGTTCGGATCCTCAATGAGGGTCAGTGGCGGCTGACCGACGATGCCGTCCGTGGGCTCAACTCTCTCGACGACTCTGTCGAACAGGCTGTCGCCGCTGGTGATCAAGATCAGCTGACCCGGGCGCTGCACACGCTGCTGGACCGCATCCGGCTCACCGGAGTCAAGGTGCCGGACGCGGAACTCGAGGACTCCGATCTGATCTTGCCTGCAGGAGATTCGACAGTTCACGAGGTACGGCAGCTGCTGAGCGAGTCCGAAGAGGGCCTCATTCCCGGCTGAAGCCTGGGCAGACTAAACCGAGACCGTCATTGCGGCGTTCGAGCTGCCGCCGGGCCACCGGATGGCTGCTGCGCCACTCACTCAATCGCGAGCGGTCTCTCCTGGTAAGTCGAGCATCCGCTGTAGCGCGGCCTTGGCGTAGTGCTCGGTTTCCGGCTCGACGGTGATCTGGTTGACCACGTGCCCCTGGGCCAGGTTCTCCAACGCCCAGACCAGGTGTGGCAGGTCGATCCGGTTCATCGTGGCGCAATAGCAGACGTGCTGCTCCAGAAAGACGACTTCCAAATCCGGATGATCATGGCCGAGCCGTTTCACCAGGTTGAGCTCCGTGCCGATGGCCCACTTCGACCCGGGCTCGGCCTGCTTGATGGTCTTGATGATGAACTCGGTGGAGCCGATGAAGTCGGCCTTCAGCACGACCTCGTGCTGACACTCGGGATGCACCAGCACATTGACGCCGGGCATTCGTGCGCGTACGTCGTCGACGGCTTGCTCGGTGAACCGTCCGTGCACCGAACAATGACCCTTCCACAAGATCATCGTTGCTGCTTGCAATTCCTCTGCCGTGAGGCCGCCGTTGTATTGGTGAGGGTCGTAGATCACACAGTCATCCAGGCTCATGCCCATTTGCAATACCGCGGTATTGCGGCCCAGATGCTGGTCGGGAAGGAAGAGCACTTTTTCGCCGCGTTTGAGCGCCCACTCCAGCACTGACTTGGCGTTGGAGGAGGTACAGACCACCCCGTCGTGCTTGCCGCAGAAGGCTTTGATGTCGGCTGATGAGTTCATGTAGGTCACTGGCACCGTGACATCCGCGACGCCGGCGTCCGCGAGCACATCCCAGGCGTCCTCGACCTGAGCGAGGCGCGCCATGTCGGCCATGGAGCAGCCCGCGGCCAGATCAGGCAAGATCACCTTCTGCTCCGGCGCCGTGAGAATGTCGGCTGACTCTGCCATGAAGTGCACGCCGCAGAACACGATGAATTCCGCGTCCGGCCGGGCTGCGGCGTCGCGGGCGAGCTTGAAGGAGTCGCCGGTGACGTCGGCGAACTGGATGACCTCGTCGCGCTGATAGTGATGCCCGAGTACGAAGAGCCGATCGCCGAGGGCCGCCTTAGCTCGCCTGGCTCGCTCAACCAGAGTCGGGTCAGAGGCCGGCGGCAAATCGCCTGGACACTCAACGCCACGTTCGGACCGCGGGTCGGACTCTCGCCCGAGAACGAACAGCGACAGCGGCGTCCCGGAGCTGAGTGGCGTTGTGGGAGTGCTGGTCACGCATCAAATGTACTCAGCGTGGCGATTGAGCCCAGCTTCTCTACGATGGCACCCGCATCTCGAGCAAGGAGGAGACACCGACCATGCGGATCCTGGTGGCGACCGATGCCATCGGCGCACTGTCGTCGCGTCAGGCAGGTGAGGTCATTGCCTCCGGGTGGCGACCAGGCGCCGAGGTTTCGGTGCTGCCCGTCGGAGAGGCTGGCGCCGGCTTTGTCGCCGCGTACGCCGAGCTGGCCGGGGTGACGATCTCACCCAAGCGCGGCGACGGGATCCTCGTGACGACCGGCACGGGATCGAACATGGGTTTGGTTCAGGTTCTCGGCTCTGATCGAGGTGTGGGAATCGCGTACCAGCCATCGTCCCTGCCGATCGGCGCGGCCATCGCGGCGTTGCTCGGAAAGAAAGTGCCGGAGCGGATCGTAGTGGACCTGGCAGGCTTATGGGTCCATGACGCCGGAGCAGGCCTGCTGGCCGGGCTCGGCGCAACTGGAGATCGGCCGCTCGATCGAGGAGTCGAAGGGCTCGATGGGCTCAGCCGGCTCGATCTTGCGCCGGCCCGAAGGCTGCTGGCTGAGACTGAGTTGATCGGTGTGGTGCCAGCGGCGCAGCGTGACCAGCTGTTGCTGGGCTTGCGGGGCATCACCGCCCGGGCTGGGCGCGAGGCGAGCGTAGAGCCTGAGCTGATGCTCCGGACGGACGCAACTCTCGAAGCCTTCGCCAAGCTCGCTGCCGCTCCGCAGGCAGCCGTTGCTGGCGCCGGAGCCTGCGGCGGCATCGGATTCGCGGTGCTCGCACTCGGCGGCCAGCTGAGTACCGGATCAGACCTCGCGCTCTCCTCGCCCGCTGGGCAGGCCGCGTTGCGGGGGGTGGACCTCGTCGTGACCGGCTGCTCAGTGTTCGACTTCGCCAGCCGTGGCGGAGGAGTTGTCGCCGCGATGGCCGAGGCTGCGTCGGCCTCCCTGAGTCCATGCATCGTGATCGCCGGCGAGGTACTCATCGGGTCGCGCGAAATGCGCACCATCGGTATTGAGGCGGGATATCCCGTACGCGAATCCACAATTGACCAGCCGCGCGGCGACGTCAGCCAGGAGCAACTTGCCTCAACGGCTCGGCGGGTTGCGCGATCCTGGAGTTGGTGACGCGGCACACGTTCCACGCAGCTTGGACAGGGCAGCAGGCCGCCTTAGAATGACACCCATGACGGCAACCGAACAGACGCTCGACACTCCTGTTGCAGCAGACAGCATCTTCTTGACCGACGGCGCTGCGGCCAAGGTCAAGGCGCTCCTGGAAGGTGAGGGTCGCGAGGATCTCGCACTCCGCGTGGCTGTGCAGCCGGGCGGTTGCTCAGGCCTGCGTTACCAGCTGTTCTTCGACGATCGCAACTTCGAAGGCGACATCGTCAAGGTGTTCGGCGGCGTGGATGTCGTCACCGATCGGATGAGCGCCCCGTACCTGATGGGAGCGACGATCGACTTCGTCGACACCATCGAGAAGCAGGGCTTCACCATTGACAACCCAAACGCCACCGGCTCGTGCGCCTGCGGCGACAGCTTCCACTGATCTAGACCTACGAACTCCCTGCCCGTCGGGCAGGGAGTTTGCTTTTGTTCAGAAGTTCCGCCGCACCAGGAAACGAGGCGGATTGGAAGCGAGGAGAGTTTGCCCACGCATCCGGCACCAGGCGGCAAGATCGGCGCCCGCGGCGGGGTCGTCGGCCAGCAACTCCACGACAGTGCCGACGCTCACCTCACCGATGCGACGCGCGATTTCGATGATCGGCCGGGGGCATTTCATTCCGCG